>CAYXUJ010000026.1:0-26161 GCA_964468395.1 uncultured Steroidobacteraceae bacterium | reverse complement strand
GCATCCGCCTTCGCCGCGCAGATGAAGTCGTTGTCGGACAGGCCGCCGATCGCGTGGGTCGAGTAGCGGATGCGGCAGTAGTTGTAGCCGAGCTCCAGGTCCGGGTGATGGTCCTCGACGTTCGACACGTGGGCCAGGGCGTTGACGAAGCTCATCGTCCGCCAGAAGTCCGGGAATTTCAGGTCGCGGCGGATCGCATGGCCGTCCTCGACGAGCCGCCAGTCGGCGTGCAGCAGGTCCATCATCTTCGCCGCCGACTGCGCGTCATGCGGCCGCACGCCGCCCTCGCAGGGCTTGCACCGTCGTTCTTTCAGCGGCTCCATCATGCCTCCCGGCGCGGATAATGCCGCGCGACATAGGCCTCGACCAGGTCCTGGAACTCCTCGGCGATGCGCTCGCCCTTGAGCGTCACCGTCTTCTCGCCATCCTCGTACACGGGCGCGACCGGGCGCTCGCCGGTGCCCGGCAGGCTGATGCCGATGTTCGCATGCTTGCTCTCGCCGGGGCCGTTGACCACGCAGCCCATCACCGCGACCGTCATGTTCTCGGCGCCGTCGTAGTCGCGGCGCCAGGCCGGCATGCGCTCGCGCACGTGCTCCTGGATGCGCTGCGCGAGCTCCTGGAAATAGCTGCTGGTCGTGCGGCCGCAGCCCGGGCAGGCGACGACCCGCGGCGCGAAGGCGCGCAGGCCGAGGCTCTGCAGGATTTCCTGGGCGACGCGCACTTCCTGGCGGCGGTCGCCGCCCGGCTCGGGCGTCAGCGACACCCGGATCGTGTCGCCGATGCCCTCCTGCAGCAGCACCGCGATCGCGGCGGTCGAGGAGACGATGCCCTTGGCGCCCATGCCGGCCTCGGTCAGGCCGAGGTGCAGCGGGTAGTCGCAGCGCCGCGCCAGCTCGCGGTAGATCGCGATCAGGTCCTGCACACCGCTGACCTTGGCGCTGATCACGATCGCGTCGTGCGGCAGGCCGAGCTCCTCCGCCCGCGCGGCGCTGCCGAGCGCGGACTGCACGGTCGCCTCGCGCAGCACGTCGAGCGCGTCCCTCGGCTCCGCCAGCCTCGAGTTCTCGTCCATCAGCCGCGTCAGCAGGTCCTGGTCGAGGCTGCCCCAGTTGACGCCGATGCGCACCGGCTTGCGGTAACGGCAGGCGGCCTCGACCATGGCCGCGAACTGCGGGTCGCGCTTGCTGCCGCGGCCGACGTTGCCGGGGTTGATGCGGTACTTGGCCAGGGCCTCGGCGCAGGCGGGGTGCGCGGCCAGCAGCTTGTGGCCGTTGAAGTGGAAATCGCCGACCAGCGGCACTTCGCAGCCGGCGGCGGCCAGGCGCTCGCGGATCGCGGGGACGGCGGCGGCGGCCTCGTCGGTGTTGACGGTGACGCGCACGATTTCGGAGCCCGCCTCGGCGAGCTCCCGCACCTGGCGCGCGGTCGCCTCGACGTCGGCGGTGTCGGTGTTGGTCATCGACTGCACGACGACCGGCGCGCCGCCGCCCACGGCGACGCCGCCGATGCGCACCGCGACCGTGCTGCGCCGGCGGGCGATCACTGCTGCTGCCGGCTCCGGATCCACTCGTCCATGTGGCGCTCGAGGATTTCGAGCGGCACCGCGCCGGTCGCGAGCAGGGCGTCGTGGAAGGCGCGGATGTCGAAGCGGTCGCCCAGCGTCCGGGTCGCGCGCTCGCGCAGCTCCAGGATCTTCAGCTGGCCGATCTTGTAGGCGAGCGCCTGCCCGGGCCAGGCGATGTAGCGGTCGATTTCGTTGACGATGTCGGCCTCGGTCTTGGCCGCATTCGCCAGGAAATAATCGATCGCCTGCTGGCGCGTCCAGCCCATGTGGTGCATGCCGGTATCCACGACCAGGCGCACGGCGCGCCACTGGTCGTAGGTCAGCTGGCCGAAGCGGGAATACGGGTCCTGGTAGAGCCCGAGGTCGTAGCCGAGCCGTTCCGAGTACAGCGCCCAGCCCTCGATGTAGGCCGTGAAGCCGCCGAAGCGCCGGAACTTCGGCAGGTCGGTCTGTTCCTGGGCCAGTGCGATCTGCAGGTGGTGACCGGGCGCCGCCTCGTGGACCGTCAGCACTTCCATCTCGTACTTGGGCCGCACTTCCGGCCGGTACAGGTTGACGTAGTAGTAGCCCGGCCGCGTGCCGTCGATGGACGGGCCGCTGTAGTACGCGGTGGTCGTGTTCGGCGCGCTGGTCGCCGGGATCTCGCGCAGGCCGAAGGGCGTGCGGTACAGCTTGCCGAACAGCCGCGGCAGTTCCGGGTCGATCACCTTGGTGATGAACGCGTAGGCGCGGAACAGCTCCTCGCCGGTCTCGTAATAGAACTGCGGGTCGGTGCGCAGGAACTCGAAAAAATCGGTGAGGCTGCCCTTGAATCCCACCTCGTCCATGACCGCCTGCATCTCGGCCCGGTTGCGCGCGACTTCGGCGAGGCCGATGGCGTGGATCTCCTCGGGCGTCAGCGCCGTCGTCGTGTGGTAGCGGGCGCGGTTCGCATAGAAGGCGCGGCCGTCCGGCGTGTCCCAGATGCCGACCGTGTCCCGGCAGGCAGGCAGGTAGGCGTGGCCGAAGACGCTGGCGAAGCGGCGATAGGCGGGGACCACCGACTCGGAGATGACCTGGCGCGCGCGTGCCGCCAGCCGCTCGCGCTCGGCCGGTGCGATCGTGTCGGGGAAGGCCTGGAAGCGGGCGAAGAACGGGCTGTCCTCCGGCCGGTCCACGACCTGCATCGCCAGCTGCGGCACGACGCGGTCCATGATGACGCGCGGCTGCGTGCGGCCCTCGGCCGCGGCGCGCTGCAGGAGCTCGCCGTACTGCTCGAGATAGGCCGGCAGCGCCGCCATGCGCCGCAGCCAGGTCTCGTAGTCCGCCACCGTCTCGAAGCGCATCTGTTCCGCGGTCTCGTTGAGCGACTGCGGCCCTTCGCGCGCGCGGATCGAGTAGTACTCGGGATGGAAGGGCGCGGCCGCGACCCGGTCCTCGTACTGGTGCCGGAACAGGTCGTAGTTCAGCCGGTCGGCTGCCGACAGCGCTTCGCGGGGGATGCGGCCGAGGTCCTCGAGCACCCTGGCATTGGCGGCATCGCGGGCCTGCCGGGCAGCCGGCGAGATGTCGGGCCAGCGATCGTCGTAGCGCCGGTCGCCGCGGTAGGTCGCGAGCAGCGGATTGTCGGCGAGGTCGCGTTCCCATTCGCGCTCGAACAGCGCGTGCAGGTCGGCGGTCGCATCGGCGACAGCGGGCAGCGGCGCCAGCAGGGCGAGCAGCACGAGGAGGGTCGGCAGCGTGGGCATGCGGGGCATCGTCGGGTCTCCGGGAGCCGGACGGAGGGCGACTATACCCTGTGCCGGCAGCCGCTTTCCGCTAGAATCCGGGTCATCGCAATGAGATCCTGCCGGAGAGACCGCGCACGCGCGGCGCCGAAGGCGCAACCCGCCCGGAAACGCTCAGGCACCCGAACGGCTGGATCTGGCGAACTCTGGAGAGCGGCCCCTGCGGGCCCACCGAAGGGGAGCGGCCCCGGGGACGAACCGGTGTACCCAATCTCTCAGGTTTCAGGACAGAGGGGCGGCGGGCCGGCGTGGTCCGCCGCCCTTTTTTGTTGCGCCGGCCGCCGGACCGGCAACGGGAATCGCCATGGGAAAACGCACACCGCTCTTTGAGCTGCACCAGGCCGCCGGCGCGCGCATGGTCGATTTCGGCGGCTGGGACATGCCGGTCGACTACGGCTCGCAGCTCGAGGAGCACCACGCCGTGCGGCGCGACGCCGGCATGTTCGACGTCTCGCACATGTGCGCCGTGGACCTGCGCGGCGCCGGCAGCCGCGCGCTGCTGCTGCGGCTGCTCGCCAACGACGTCGGCCGGCTGACCCGGCCCGGCAAGGCGCTGTACAGCTGCCTGCTGCGCCCGGACGGCGGCATCCTCGACGACCTGATCGCCTACTACCTCGACGAGAAATGGTTCCGGGTGGTCGTCAATGCCGGCACGGCGGAGAAGGACCTCGCGTGGATCAGGGAGCATGCGAAGCCGGTGGGCGTCGCGGTCGTGCCGCGGCGCGACCTCGCGATCGTGGCGGTGCAGGGACCGCAGGCGCGCGCGAAAGCCGCCGCTTCGCTGCCGGCGGAATGCCGCGCGCCCGCCGCCGAGCTCGGCGCCTTCCATGCCGCGAACTGCGACGAATGGCTGGTCGGGCGCACCGGTTACACCGGGGAGGACGGCTACGAGATCATGCTGCCGGCGGAAGCGGCGGCCGGACTGTGGCAATCGCTGCGCGCGGCGGGCGTCGCGCCCTGCGGCCTCGGCGCCCGCGACACGCTGCGGCTCGAGGCGGGCATGAACCTCTACGGCAGCGACATGGACGAGACCGTCACGCCGCTCGAATCCGGCCTGGCCTGGACCGTCGCGCTCGACGGCAACCGCGACTTCATCGGCAAGGAGGCGCTCGTCGCCCGGCAGCAGGCGGGAGTCGCCCGCAAGCTGGCGGGGCTCGTGCTGCTGGAACGCGGCGTGCTGCGCTCGCACCAGAAGGTGTTTGCCGGCGCGGCGGGCGAAGGCGAAACGACCAGCGGCACGTTTTCGCCGACCCTGGAACGGGCGATCGGGCTGGCCCGGGTGCCGGCCGCCGCCGCCGGCGCCGTCGATGTGGAGATCCGCGGCAAGCGCCTGCCCGCGCGCATCGTCAAGCCGCCGTTCGTCCGCAACGGCCGAATCCTGATCGAACTGTGAGACGGAGACCATCATGAGCCAGATCCCGGCCGAGTTGCGCTACACGAAGAGCCACGAATGGGTCCGCACGCTGCCGGACGGCAGCGTCGAGATCGGCATCACCGATCACGCGCAGCAGGCGCTGGGCGACCTGGTGTTCGTCGAGGTGCCCGAGGCCGGCCGCGCGCTGTCGGCCGGCGACACCTGCGCCGTGGTCGAGTCGGTCAAGGCCGCCTCCGACGTGTACAGCCCGCTCGGCGGCGAAGTGGTCGCCGGCAACGCGGCACTGGCGACGCAGCCGGAACTGATCAACCAGGATCCATACGGCAAGGGCTGGATCCTGCGCCTGAAGCCGGCCTCCGGCGGCGCGGCCGCCGCGCTGATGGACGCCGGCGCCTACCAGGCGGAAATCGCCGCCGGGAGCTGAGCGTGCCGTACATCCCCCATACCGACGCGGACGTGCGCGCCATGCTGGATCGGATCGGCGTCGGCGCGATCGACCAGCTGTTCGACGAGATCCCGGCGGAGCTGCGCGTCGACTCGCTGTCCGGCGTGCCGGAGGCGCTGTCGGAGATGGAGGTCGCGCGCCTCGCCGCCGAGCGCGCGGGCGTCGACCGCCGGCGGCTCAACTTCATCGGCGCCGGCGCCTACGAGCACCACATACCCGCGCCGGTGTGGGCGCTGGCGACCCGCGGCGAGATCTACAGCGCCTATACGCCGTACCAGGCCGAGGCCAGCCAGGGCACGCTGCAGACCATGTACGAGTACCAGTCCATGATCGCGGGGCTCACGGCGATGGACGTGTCGAATGCCTCGCTGTACGACGGCGCCTCGGCGCTCGCCGAGGCCTGCCTGATGGCCGTGCGCGCGCACCGCCGTTCGAAATCGGCGCGCATCCTCGTGCCGTCGACCGTCAACCCGACGTGGCGCCGGGTCGCCGGCGTGATCACCGAGGGTCAGGGGCTCGAGCTCGTGGAAGTGCCGTATTGCACCGAGCGCGGCGCCACGATTCCGGAGGCGCTGGCGCGGCATGCCGGCACCGACGTGACCGCGCTCGTGATCCAGCAGCCGAATTTCTTCGGCCAGCTCGAGGACGTCGAGGCCTTGACGCGCTGGGCGCGCGCGAACGGCGCGCTGGTGATCGCGGCGGTCAACCCGGTGGCGCTCGCGCTGCTGGCGCCGCCCGGCGAATGGGGCGAGGGCGGGGCGGACATCGCCTGCGGCGATGCGCAGCCGTTCGGCGTGCCGCTGTCGTCGGGCGGTCCCTACGTCGGCTTCATGGCCAGCCGCCTCGAGCACGTGCGGCAGATGCCGGGGCGCATCGCCGGCCGCACCGTGGACGCCGACGGCCGGCCGGGATTCACGCTGACGCTGCAGGCGCGCGAGCAGCACATCCGGCGCGGCAAGGCGACCTCCAACATCTGCACCAACCAGGGCCTGCTGATGACCGCGGCGACGATCCACCTCGCGCTGCTCGGCCCGGCCGGGCTCGAGCGCGTGGCGCGGGCCTGCCTTGCCCGCACCCAGGAACTGGTCGCGGCGCTCGGCGCGCTGCCCGGCGTGCGCACCGCCTTCCAGGGCCCGCGCTTCCACGAGGCCGTGCTGCTGCTCGACCGGCCGGTGGCGCCGCTGCTCGAGGCGCTCGCGGCCGAGGACATCGTCGGCGGCTACGACCTGTCGCGCGACTACCCGGAACTCGGGCATGCACTGCTCACCTGCGCGACCGAGACCCGCACGCGCGCCGATATCGAGCGCTACGCGCACACGCTCGGCCGGCTGCTCGGCCGCGCGGCAGCGGCCTGAAGGAGGCGTCATGCGCAGGACCGAACCGCTGATCTTCGAGTTGTCGCAGGCCGGCCGCGGCGCGACCGCCCAGCATCCGCCGCCGGCCGAGGCGGACGTGCCCGCCGCGTACCGTCGCCGCGGCGCGTTGCCGCTGCCCGAGGTGTCGGAACTGCAGGCCGTGCGGCACTACACGCGGCTGTCGCAGCTCAATTTCGGCATCGACACGCACTTCTATCCGCTCGGCTCCTGCACGATGAAGTACAACCCGCGCATCTGCAACGCACTGGCGATGCTGCCGGAGTTCCTCGGCCGGCACCCGCTCGCGCCTGCGGCGACCGGGCAGGGGCTGCTCGCCTGCCTGTACGAGCTGCAGGAGATGCTGCGCCACGTGACCGGCATGGCCGCGGTCTCGCTGACGCCGATGGCCGGCGCGCAGGGCGAGTTCGCCGGCGTGGCGATGATCCGCGCCTACCATCGCGCGCGCGGCGACACGGTGCGCAACGAGATCATCGTCCCGGACGCGGCGCACGGCACCAACCCGGCGACCGCGAGCATGTGCGGCATGAAGGTGCGCGAGATCGCCTCGCGGCCGGACGGCGACGTGGACCTGGACGCGCTCGATGCGGCGCTGTCGCCGGCGACCGCCGGCATCATGCTGACGAATCCCTGCACGCTCGGCGTGTTCGAGCGGCGCATCGTCGAGATCGCCAGGCGCGTGCACGCCGCCGGCGGGCTCCTGTACTACGACGGCGCCAACCTGAACGCGATCCTCGGCAAGGTGCGGCCGGGCGACATGGGCTTCGACGTGATCCACATGAACCTGCACAAGACCTTTTCGACGCCGCACGGCGGCGGCGGCCCGGGCTCTGGCGCAGTCGGCGTCGGCAAGCGGCTGCTGCCCTACATGCCGGTGCCGGTGGTCGGCCGCGACGGCGACGCCTACCGCTGGCTGGACGAGCGCGACCTGCCGCAGAGCATCGGCCGGCTGTCGGGATTCATGGGCAACACGGGCGTGCTGCTGCGCGCCTGGGTGTACATGCGCATCCTCGGCGCCGCCGGCATGCGCCGCGTCGCCGAGTACTCGACGCTGAACGCCAATTACCTGCTCGCGCGGCTGGTGGAAGCGGGATTCGAGGCCGCCTACCCGGGGCGGCGCGCCAGCCACGAGTTCATCATCACGCTGAAGCGCCTGGCGCGCGAGCGGGGCGTGACGGCGATGGACTTCGCCAAGCGACTGCTCGACCATGGCTATCACGCGCCGACCACCTACTTCCCGCTGCTGGTGCCCGAGTGCCTGTTGATCGAGCCGACCGAGACCGAGACGCGCGAGGAACTCGACGGCTTCGTCGAGGCCCTGACCGCGATCCGGCGCGAGGCGGAGAGCGACGCCGCCGCCGTCAAGTCCGCGCCGCACACGATGCCGGTCCGCCGCCTCGACGACGTGCGCGCCGCGCGCCAGCTCGACGTCGCCTGGAAGCCGGCCGCGGCGTGATGCAATGAATCCGAAGCCCCCGCGCCCCGACAAGCGCACCGGGCCGCTGCGCGTCCTGCGCGCATTCGCCAGCACCGGGCGCGGCTTCCGCGCCGCGTGGCGCGACGAGGAGGCATTCCGCCAGGAGTGCCTGCTCGGGCTCGCGATCGTGCCGCTCGGCTTGTGGCTCGGCGACACCGGCGTCGAGCGTGCGCTGCTGGTCGGGCCGGTGTTCGTGGTGCTGGCGGTCGAGCTCGTCAACAGCGCGGTGGAGGCGACCGTGGACCGCATCGGCGTCGAGCGCCATCCGCTGTCCGGCCTCGCCAAGGAGCTCGGCTCGGCGGCGGTGTTCGTCGCCCATTGCCTGCTGGTCGTCAACTGGCTGCTGGTGCTCGCATGGCCGCGCTGATCTGCGGTTCGCTTGCCTACGACACCGTGATGGTCTATCCGGGCCGCTTCCGCGACCAGATCCTGCCCGACAAGATCCACCTGCTGAACGTCTCGTTCATGGTGCCGACGCTGACGCGCTACTTCGGCGGCTGCGCCGGCAACATCGCCTACAACCTGGCGCTGCTCGGCAGCGACGGCCACGCGATGGGCTCGGTCGGCCACGATTTCGGGCCGTACCGCGACTGGATGGCGCAGAACGGCATGTCGCTGCGCTTCGTGCGCGTGATCGAGGACCATTACACGGCCCAGTGCTACATCACGACCGACCTGGACGCCAACCAGCTGACCGCATTCCATCCCGGCGCGATGGACCAGTCGTGGCAGCTCGCAGTGCCGGTCGACGCCGGCATCACGATCGGCGTGCTGGCGCCGGACAGCCGCCGGGGCATGGTGACGCATGCCGAGCAGTTTGCCGCGGCCGGCATCCCGTTCATCTTCGATCCCGGCCAGGCGATGACGCTGTTCGGCCGCGAGGAGCTCGAGGCCTTCATCGCCAGGGCCACCTGGGTGACGGTCAACGACTACGAGGGGCACCTGCTGCAGGAGCGCACCGGCATGACGATGGCGGACATCGCCGGGCGCGTGCAGGCCTACATCGTGACCCGCGGCGCGCAGGGTTCGGTCGTGCACGCCGGCGGCCGCAGCTTCGAGATCCCCGCGGTGCGGGCCGCCCAGGTGGCCGACCCGACCGGCTGCGGCGACGCCTACCGCGCCGGCCTGCTGTTCGGCCTGATGCGCGGCATGGACTGGGAGACGACCGGCCGCGTCGCCTCGCTGCTGGGCGCGATCAAGATCGCGACCGTCGGCACCCAGCACCATCGCTTCAGCTTCGACGAGTTCAAAGAGCGCTTCCATGACGCATTCCAGTACCGCCTCGACTGACCGCGCGCGGCGCCTGCCCGCGGCTGCATTGCTCGCGCTGCTGCCATTCGCGGCGGCGCCGGCCGACGAGCCGGTGTCCGGCTGGACCCGGACGCTCGAGCGCATCTCGAGCGGCGTGGTCGCGATCCAGATCGACGCCACCCGCGCCTTCGACACCGACTGGAATACCTCGTCGCAGGCGACCGGCTTCGTGGTGGACGCGAAGCGCGGCCTGATCCTGACCAACCGCCACGTCGTGACGCCCGGGCCGGTGACCGCGCAGGCCACCTTCATCAACCGCGAGGAAGTGGACCTGCAGCCGGTCTACCGCGACCCGGTCCACGACTTCGGCTTCTACCGCTACGACCCGTCGAAGCTGCGCTTCATCACCCCGGTCGAGCTGCCCTTGTACCCCGCAGGCGCGCAGGTCGGCGTCGAGATCCGCGTGGTCGGCAACGACGCGGGCGAGCAGCTCTCGATCCTCGCCGGCACGCTCGCGCGCCTCGATCGCGAGGCGCCGGACTACGGCGTCGGCAAGTACAACGACTTCAACACGTTCTACTACCAGGCGGCGTCCGGCACCTCGGGCGGGTCCTCCGGCTCGCCGGTGATCGACATCCAGGGACGGGTGCTGGCGCTGAATGCCGGCGGCTCGACCGGCGCCGCGTCGAGCTTCTACCTGCCGCTCGACCGCGTCGTGCGCGCGCTCGCGCTGCTGCAGGCCGGCCAGCCGGTCAGCCGCGGCACGCTGCAGACGGTGTTCCGCTACACGCCCTACGACGAGCTGCGGCGGCTCGGGCTGCCCGCGGCGATCGAGGCCGCCGCCCGCCGCTCGGCGCCGGCCCGCACCGGCATGCTGGTGGTCACCGAGGTGCAGCCGGGCGCGCCGGCGTACGGGCCGCTCGCGGTCGGCGACATCCTGGTGTCGGTCGACGGCCGCGCGATCTCCGATTTCGATGCCCTGGGCGCGCTGCTCGACGAGCGCGTCGGCGGCAGCGTCGCACTCGAGACCGTGCGCGGCGGCGCCTCGCGGTCGCTTACCCTGCCGGTGCAGGACCTGCACGCGATCACCCCCGACGAGTACGTCGAGATCGGCGACGGCGTGCTGCACACGCTGTCCTGGCAGATGGCGCGGCACATGAACGTGCCGATCGCCGGCGTCTACGTCGCCAATCCCGGCTACATGTTCGGCACCGCGGGGATCCCGCGCGCCGCGGTGCTGACCGAGCTGGACGGCAAGCCGGTCGCCAGCCTCGCCGATGCGAGCGCAGCGCTCGCGACCCTCGGCCACCGCCAGCGCGTGACGGTGCGCTTCTACACCGCCGAGGAAACGCGCAATCCGCAGCTGACGACCGTGCGCGTGGACCGGTCCTGGTTCCCGGCGCGCCACTGCGTGCGCGACGACGCCACTGGGCTGTGGCCCTGCGAGGCGATCGCGGCCGGGCCGGACGCGCCGCCGCCGGAGCCGCGCACCACGCGCTTCGCGCGCACCGGCGACCGCGTCATCGACGCCATCGCGCCGTCGCTCGTGCTGGTCGAGTTCAGCATGCCGTACTCGGTGTCGGGCGTGACCGAGCGGAATTACCACGGCACCGGCATCGTGCTGGACGCGGCGCGCGGCCTGGTCGCGGTCGACCGCAACACCGTCCCGGTCGCGATCGGCGACGTGCGCCTGACCTTTGCCGGCACGATCGAGGTGGACGGCCGCGTGGAGTACGTGCACCCGCTGCACAACCTGGCCGTCGTGCGCTACGAGCCGCGCCAGCTCGGCGACACGCCGGTGCAGGGCGTGCGCTTCGCCGGGCGCGTGCCAGCCACCGGCGAGCGCGTGCAGGTCGTCGGCCTCAGCCGCGACAACCGGGTGGTGTCGCAGCAGGCCACGGTCGGCTCGATCGGCCCGGTCGCCTTCCCGCTGTCGCGGACCCTGCAGTTCCGCGACGCCAACCTCGAGATCATGCGCCTGGTCAACGGGCCCGACGACTTCGACGGCCTGATCGTCAACCGCCGCGGCGAGGTGCTGGCGTTGTGGTCGAGTTTCGCCTACGAGGACGGCCGCGAGCTGGTGCAGCAGAACATGGGCATCCCGGCGGGCGTCGTGCAGGAGATGCTGGAATACGCGCGCGACGGCCGGCCGCTGTACTCGGCGGAGGCCGAGTTCGGGCTGCTGTCGCTGGCCGAGGCGCGCCGGCTCGGCCTGGACGACGACTGGATCGCGCGGGTGACGGCGCACAACCCGGAGCGGCGCCAGGTGCTGACCATCGAGCGGACCGTCGCCGGATCGCCGGCCGCACGGCTGCTGGCGCCGGGCGACCTGCTGCTGGCGGTGGACGGCGAGGTCGTCAACACCTTCAGCGGCGTCAGCGCGGCGGTGCGCGCACCCGAGGTGCGGCTGACGCTGTGGCGCTCCGGCGCGGAGCGCACCCTCGTGCTGCCGACCGTGCTGCTGTCGGGCCGCGACATCGAGCGCGTGCTGGTCTGGGCCGGCGCGACGCTGCAGGAGCCGCACCGCGCCATGGCGGCGCAGCGCGGCATCCAGCCGGACGGCGTGTTCATCGCCTTCTTCATGTACGGATCGCCGGCCTCGCGCTACAAGCTGTGGGCCGGGCGGCGCATCACCGAGGTGGACGGCGTGCCGGTGCGCGACCTCGACGCCTTCATCCGCGCGGTTTCCGGGCGCCCGGACCGCTCCTCGCTGCGGCTGAAGACGGTCAGCTGGAACGACGCCGTGGAGGTGCTCACGATGCGGCTCGATCGCCACTACTGGCCGGCCTACGAGCTGCGCCGCAGCGACGGCGGCTGGCAGCGCGTGCCGCTGGAGTGATGCTGCCCGATCCCGCCAGGATCGAGGCGGCCGTCGAGCTGCTCGAGGCCGGCGAGCTGGTCGCGTTCCCGACCGAGACCGTCTACGGGCTCGGTGCGGACGCGGAAAATGCCGCGGCCGTCGCCCGCATCTTCGCCGCCAAGGGGCGGCCCGCCAGCCATCCGCTGATCGTCCACGTGAGCGGGCTGCCCGCCGCGCGCGCCTGGGTCGCGGACCTGCCTGCCGCCGCGCAGCGCCTGGCCGAGACTTTCTGGCCGGGCCCGCTGACGCTCGTGCTGCCGAAGGCGGAGCACGTGCTGGCCGCGGTGACCGGCGGCCAGTCGAGCGTCGCACTGCGCGCGCCGGCGCACCCGGTCGCGCGGGCGCTGCTGGCGGCCTTCGGCCGCGGCATCGCCGCGCCGTCCGCCAACCGCTACGGCCGCATCAGCCCGACGCGGGCGGCGGACGTGCGCGAGGAACTCGGCGACCGCGTCGCGCTGGTGCTGGAAGGCGGCGACTGCGAAGTCGGGCTGGAATCGACCATCGTCGCCTGCCTGGGCGGCCGCGTGACGCTGCTGCGCCCCGGCGCAATCTCGCGCTCGCAGGTGGCCGACGTGGTCGGCCCGGTCGGCGACCCGGATGCCGCCGCGCCGCGCGCGCCCGGCCGGCAGCGCTCGCATTACGCGCCGCGGACCCCGCTGTCGATCGTCGAGCCCGGCGAGCTGCCGTCGGCGGCCGCACGTGCGCAGCAGGCGGGCGCGCGCATCGCCGTGCTGGCGCGCAGCGCCGCGGTTCCCGGGGCGATGATCTGGCGGCGGCTGCCGTCGCAGCCGGCCGGCTACGGCCGCGCGCTGTACGCGACGCTGCGCGAGCTCGACCGGGCGGGCGCCGAACGCATCCTCGTGGAAGCCGTGCCCGCGGACGAGGCCTGGGCGGCGATCGCCGACCGGCTCATGCGCGCCGCCGCGCGCGGCGACGGCCCGCCGGGCGACGACGGCGTCATCGACGCGCCCTGATCAGCGCACGCGTACGCTGTCAGTCAGCATCCGGTTGATGTCGGCGAGTCCCCTGCCGTCGAGCGTGCCGGCCGCGAGCTGCAGGCGCAGCACGTTCAGCAGGTAGTCATAGCGGCTGCGCGCGTAGATGGTCTGCGCATCGAACAGCCGCCGGCGCGCGTCGAGCACGTCGACCGAGGTGCGGGTGCCGACCTCGTAGCCGGCCTCGGTGGCCTGCAGCGCGGTCTGCGCCGACTCGACCGACTGGCGCAGCGACTGCACGCGCGCCACCTCGGAGTTCACGCCGAGATAGGCGTCGCGGGTCTCGCGTTCGGTCTGGCGCGCGGTGAATTCCAGCCGCTCGCGCGCCGCGCTGTGCCGGTACTGCGCCTGGCGGAAGCGCGACGACGTCGAGCCGCTCGTGAACAGCGGCACGGTGAGTTGCAGGGAATAGGTCGTGTCCTTCTGGGTCGTGTCGTCGGAGCCGACGCTCGTGCCGGTGATGTCGGACTGCGAATCGAAATGCGAGCGGGATACGACGAAGTCGAGGCTCGGGAAGTAGCCGCCGCGCGCGACGCTCACGTTCTGGCGCGCGATGTCGGCGCCCAGGCGGCTGGAGATCAGCCTGGCATTCTGGTTCATCGCCAGCGTGACCCAGTCGTCGGCATTCGCGGGGTTGGGCCCCGCCAGCGGCATGTCCGGGCCGGGCCGCGACAGCTCGTCATAGGTGTCGCCGGTCAGCTCGCGCAGCTGCTCGCCGGCCGTGGCCAGCAGGCGCTTGGCCTGGATCAGCGCCGCGGTCGCGGAGTCGAAAGCGGCCTTCGCTTCCTGCACGTCGGTGACGGCGATCAGGCCGACCTCGAAGCGCTTTTCCGACTGCTCGAGCTGGCGCCCGATCGCGTCGTGCGCCGCCTGCGCGGCCTCGAGCGTGTCCTGGGCGGCGAGCACGTTGAAGTAGGCCTCCGACGTGCGCAGGATCAGGTCCTGCTGCGCCGCCTGGTAGTCGGCCTCGGCCTGTGCGACTTCGTCGCTGGCTCGCCGCAGCGTCGCCCAGTTCTCCCAGCTGAAAACGCTCTGGCGCAGTTCGACCTGCCAGGCCGTGCTGTCGCCGTCGGTATTGCGGTTGAACGGCACCGGCGGCGCCGGCGGCGTGATGTCCGTGCTGTCGAGCTTGCGGTCGAAGTCGTTGTACTGGGCATTGCCGTTCACCTGCGGCAGCAGCGCCGCCAGCGCCTGCGGCTTCGACTCGCGCGCCGCGAGCCGGTTGGCGTCGGCCTCGCGGATCTGCGGATCGTTGGTGAGCGCGCGGTCGTAGACGGCCTGCAGGTCCGCGGCCTGTGCACCGGCGGCGGCCAGGCTCGCGGCCACCAGGATCGTGTGGACGAGGAATCGGGTATTCATGCGAAGACTTTCCTTCACGCAGAAAGGGTAGGGAGGACAACTACTGTATTAGTAGTGTATATCACCAACTGACCCATCACAAGGCTCGTCAACGATGCCATGCAAGTGGGATATGAATAGATCTCCACCACGAATTTGAGACGAAAAGTGGGTTATATGCGCCGAAACGTGCCATCGTCAGAAACGAAACCGCGGCGCCGCAGGAGCGTGAAACAGGGGCGGGATCGACGTCTCGAACAGCACGTCGCTGAGCCAGGTGTCTTTGCCGGTGCGCGTGACCAGCCTCGCTTCCATCACCGGCGGCGAGCCGACGACGACGAACAGCCGGCCGCCGATCGCGAGCGCGCGCTCGAAGCGCGGTTCGTACACCGGCAGCGAGCCGGTCACGGCAATCACCTGGAAGCGCGCATCGTCGTTTCGCGCGAACGCGTCGCCGGTCTCCACCTGCACGCGCGTGATTCCCTGTGCGGCGATGGCGCGCGCGGCGCTGGCGGCGAGATCGGCGTGGATCTCGACGGACACGACGTCGCCCGCGAGTTGCGCCAGGCAGGCGGCGAAAAAGCCGCTGCCGGTGCCGATTTCGAGCGCGCTGTCGCCGCGCTCGGGCGCGAGCGCCTGCAGGATGCGGCCCTCGAGCGCCGGTTTCAGCATGCATTGCCCGTGGCCGATCGGGATTTCGGCGTCGGCGAACGCGACATCGCGCCAGGCCTCGGGAACGAAGCGCTCGCGCGGCACGGCGGCCATCGCTTCCAGCACGCGCGGATCGCGGACCTCCCAGGTCCGGACCTGCTGTTCGATCATCTGCCGGCGGGCGGCTTCGACTTCGGTGTTCATTGCCATTATGGTGAATCGCGGCGGGCCTCAGTACAAGCGTGGGATATGCTGCCGGAGGCCGCGCAGCGCCACAAAATCAGGGGATGACAGGCCGCATGACGGTCCCGGTGATCGCTGCCATTGCGTTCGCGATTCTGGCCGCCATGCTCGCCTTCGCCGTGGTGATCCAACGGCGCAGGCTGCAGCGGCTGGCCGACGAATCCGAGACCGCGCACCAGGCGGGGCGCGGCGGCAACGGCGCGCGCGCGATGATTCCGGCCATGCGCGAGGCCGCGCTGCTGCACGGCGAGCGCATCGAGGCGGTCAACGACGCATTCGCCGCCATGATCGGCATCCCCGCCGCGGAGCTGGTCGGCCGCAGCCTGGCCGAGATGGTGTCGCCGGATTACGCCGAGCTGGTGGCGCACGCGCTGGCGCGGGCGCTGGCCGGCCAGGACGGGCCGGTGCTGACCGAGATCGAGCTGGCGGACAAGCACGGCCAGGTGACGCGGCTCGAGCTGTCGGGCTCGGCTGTGGAGTCGGGCGGTCGGCGGGTCGTGCTGTTCACCGTCGAGGAGATGCTGCCGCGACGCGGGCAGGCCCAGGACGCGGTGGCGCCGGCGCGCTCGCAGCTGGCGCTCGATGCGCTCGGCGAGGGCCTGCTGACGACCGATGCGCACGGCCTGATCGACTACCTGAACCGCTCGGCCGAGGCGCTGACCGGCGTGCGCCGCCAGGATGCCGTGGGCCAGGCGTTCAGCGCGGTGATCGGTTTCGTGGATGAGCATGACCGCAGGCCGCTGGCGGACCCGGTGCAGCAGTGCCTGACCAGCGGCAGCCGCGTCAATCTCGGCCGTCGCGCCCTGCTGGTGGCGCGCGCCAGCGGCCGCGAGCTGGGCATCGAGGCGATCGCGTCGCCGATCCGCGGCGCCGACGGCGAGATCGCGGGCGCCGCCGTCATGCTGCACGACGTCAGCGAGATGCGCGGCCTGACCCAGCAGATGTCCTACCAGGCGAGCCACGATGCGCTGACCGGCCTGGTCAACCGGCGCGAGTTCGAGCGCCGGCTCGGCGAGGCGCTCGAGGTGGCGCGCGCGGGCCGGCAGGGTCACGTGATGTGCTACCTGGACCTCGACCGCTTCAAGGCCGTGAACGACACCAGCGGGCACCTGGCCGGCGACAACATGCTGCGCGAGGTCGCGGCGCTGATCCGCGAGGCGGTGCGCGACTCGGACACGGTGGCGCGACTCGGCGGCGACGAGTTCGGCGTGCTGCTGGTCGGCTGCCCGCTCGAGAAGGCGCGGCAGATCGCCGACGACATCTGGCGCGCGGTCGGGGACTACCGGTTCGTCTGGAAGGACCGCATCTTCAGCGTCGGCGTCAGCATCGGCATCGTCGAGCTGACCCGCGACAGCCAGTCGCTCGAGGAGATCATGAGCGCGGCGGACTCCGCCTGTTACGTCGCCAAGAAGCAGGGCGATGCGCATGCGCACGTCCACGTCTACTCGTCGCGCGACGAGGCGGTGGCGCGCAACCGCGGCGAGATCCAGTGGCTGCAACGCCTGCAGGCGGCGTTGCGCGACGGCTTCTTCGAGCTGTACGTGCAGCCGATCGAGCCGACCCGGCCCGGCGCGGCCGCGGGCCCGGCGATGGAAGTGTTCGTGCGGCTGCACGACGAAGGCCAGCCGATCCCGCCCGCGGAGTTCTTCCCGGCCGCCGAGCGCTACCGCCTGATGTCGACCATCGACCGCTGGGTGACGAGCTCGGCGCTGGCGGCGCTGGCGGCCGGCGCCATCCGCATCCCGGCCGGCCGCAGCCTGTCGATCAACGTCTCGGGCCAGACGCTGGCAGACCCGTCGTACCTCGAGTTCGTCGTCGACGAGCTGGACCGCACCGGCGTCGCGCCCCAGCAGATCTGCTTCGAGGTCGCGGAGATCTCCGTGATCGGCAACCTGGAGCAGGCGCGGCGTTTCATCGACGTGCTGCACGGCATGGGTTGCCGCTTCGCCCTCGACGACTTCGGCACCGATTTCGGCGGCTTCGCCAACCTCAAGCAGTTGCCGATGGACTACCTGAAGCTGGACGGCTCGTTCATGCGCGACCTGGGCCGCGACTCGGTCAACCAGGCCATGGTCAGCGCCGTGGTCGGCATGGCGCGCACGCTGAATTTCCGCCTGGTGGCCGAGCAGGTCGAGGACCTGGCGGCGCTCGAGGCGGCGCGCGCGATGGGCATCGACTTCGTGCAGGGCCACGCGGTCGGCCGGCCGCGGCCGCTGGCGCCCGCCGCCTGAGGGTGCCAGAATCCGGCGATCTCGCCAGCCGGCGGGTCAATAACGAGACCGAGAGGGGAGGAAGGGAGTCATGAACGAAGTTGCCACCAAGACGCCGGATACGTCACTGGTCAAGCCGACCTGGATCGTGCTGATTGCCGCTTGGGCAATCATCCTTCTGCCGATTCCATTCACGACCCCGCTGGGTTGGGTCATCGCGATGGGTGCCGCGGTCATGGCGATCGTCAGCCTGACGCGCGGCGTGACGGGGGTTGGCATTGCGCAGCTCGTCTGTGCGCTTGTCGGCACCTGGTTTGTATCGTGGATCGGATGGACGATCTTCGGCGCAGCCGTCGTCGGCGCAGCGCTCAACGCCGGCGGCTGAGCCGGGCGCGCGGCATCCGCCCGGCGGCCGTCAGCTGCCGGGGCGTATGATGCGCGGCGGGTCGGCGAAGCGCCGCACCCCGAAGGACTCGTAGATTCCCGCGGGCGCGTAGCCGACGCCGCCCTTCAGCACGTAGCTGATCCGCCGGATGTCGGAAATGTCCGCGGTCGGATCCCCGTCCACCAGTATCAGGTCGGCCTGCTTGCCGGGCTCGATCGTGCCGGTCTCGGCCAGGATGCCCGCGTAACGCGCGCCATTCTCGGTCGCGATGCGGATCGCCTCGCCGGGCGTCATGCCGGCCTGCACGTACAGCTCGAGCTCGCGGTGCAGCGTGAAGCCGGCGATGCCGTCGGTGCCCGCGACCAGCGGCACGCCCGCCGCGTGCAGCATGCCGACGAAGCGGATCATCTTCGCGTAGGAGGCGCGGTAGCGGCCGATGTTGTCCGGGCCGACGGCCATCGAGTTGCTGCTCCAGTCGCGCCGCGTCGCCACCGGCACGTGGCCGGCCACCGCCGCGTAGGCCGGGTTGATCTCGCCCTGCAGCTGCGTGTACATCCCCTCGAAGGTCGCGAGCGTCGCGTCGATGACCGTCCGGCGCTCGGCCAGCAGGGCGATGAAATCGCGCACTGCCGGCGAGTCCAGGTCGAGGGCGTGGGTCTTCTCGCCGACCAGGATGAAGCGCGCGAGCGTGCGCGAATCGGTGTCGGGCTCGGAGACGAAGTTCAGCATCAGCTGGTTGATGTGCTGCAGCTCGTCGTAGCCGTCGCGGACCACGCGCTCCGAGCGGGAGAATGCCGGCACGTGGCCGCTGACGCGCAGCCCGCGCTGGTGGGCATAGGCGGCGATCGGCGCCGCCCATTCGGGCCGGATCGAGTTGTAGAGCTTGACCTGGCGATAGCCGCGTTGCGCGTACCAGTCGACCGCCGCCTGCGCTTCCTCGACGCTGCCGACCACGAAGCCGCCGCGCGACGCGAACGGGCTTTCGCCCTCGATGTAGCCGGCCGGCACGATGCGTGGGCCGATCACGTCGCCGCGGGCGATGTCGGCATTCAGTTCGGCGATGAAGTTGTTGTAGGTCGTGCCCATGTCGCGCGAGACGGTCACGCCGCCGGCGATCTGCAGGCCGGCGTTCCAGGCGTCCTCGTGCGTGTGCATGTCGAACAGGCCCGGGAGCAGGGCGCGGCCTGCGCCCTCGATCACGGTCGCCGCGTCCCTCGGCTGCGAGCCGGCCGGGTAGATGGCGGCGATGCGGCCGTCGTGCAGGTAGACGTCCGATGGGGCGCCGAGCGCGGCCGTGCCGGTGTCGAACACGCGCACGTCGCGGATCAGCACCGGTCCCGGCAGGCGCTCGGTGTGGCGTGCGGCGATCGAGCGCAGGTAGTCGGCTTCGGCTGCCTGCTGCAAGCGCTCGAGCCCGGCGGTCTGGCCGGCGAAATCGCGCTGGACCACGTGCCGGCCGCCGACGTAAATGCTGGCGAACAAGCGCATGCCGGCGTCCGCCTCGAGCCAGACGTAGGTCGGCTGCAGGCCGGCGCCGAGGATCGCGTACAGCGCCACGTTGCGCTCCTGCCCGGCGGCGCCGACCCGCGACTCCGCGAGCCGCACGCTGCTGAGCTCGCCGCCCGGCAGCGCCGGCAGGCGGCCGCCGGCGCGCTGCGTGGCGCGGACGATCGTCGCGTACATTTCGGGGCTGGCATAGTTCGGCAGGTAGATCGCGGGGCCCGCGAGCGCCTGCGAGCCGCGCTCGAAGCTCGAGCGCCAGCTCGCGCGCGATCCCTGCACCTCGAATCGCTCGTCGAACGCGGCGCCGAAGGTGCTCTTGCCGGACTGCCGGTAGCGGCGGACCGTGCCGTCGCCGGCCAGCGCGATTTCCTCCTCGAGGTCCGGGCCGCGGCCGTTGTCGCGGTACGAATAGCTGACCCGGACGCGGCCGTCCCCGCCCTCGACCGTGGTCAGCGCGCCGGCGACCTTGCCGGGGTAGAGGACGCTGTACTCGTGGGTCGTGTCGGCGTGGGCCGCGGCGGCGAACGCCAGCGCACAGAGCAGGGCGAGCTGTTTCATCGTGGCTCCGATCACTGCGGGCCGGCGGTCCGCAGGGCGCGGATCTGGTCGTCGTTGCCGGTCATCTGCCAGCGGATCAGCGACACCGGGATCATCCCGGCGCCATTCACCTCGTCGAACCAGCGGCGCAGCGTGAACTCGCCGCCCAGCTGGTGCGAGCGCTCGCGCATCAGGTCCTCGAGCAGCTGCTTGCCGGTGACGTAGCTGGTGCCGTAGCCGGGCTGGCGCAGGTACAGCTGCTGCTCGAAGCCGAGCAGGTCGAGGTCGGGCCGCATCCAGCCGCGCGGCGTCCACTCGACCTGGAAGGCCTTGGCCTGGGCGATGTCGAACTGGTTGTCGTGCGCATACAGCGAGGCGAGCCCGCGGGCCGCGCGCTGCGCCAGCATGATCCAGACGATCTCGCGGGTGCGCGGCGAGTCGTCGAACAGGCCGGCGTGGAGCATGAACTCCTCCATCGCCGTCGCCATGCCCTCGGCCCGGCTGTCCCAGATGTTGTACAGCAGCGGCACGCGGCGCACCGGGCTCGCATGCGGCTCGTCGCGCATCCGCGCCAGGTCCCACCAGTGGTAGAAGTGCGTGTACAGCGTCAGCGGCTCGTAATGCGTCGCGATCGCGAAGAAATTGCGCGTCTCGATCGGCACGTAAGCGCCCATCTGCGCGCGCAGCGCCGGGTCCATGTTGTCGCGCATCGGGTACAGGTTGCGATCGCGCAGGAAGGCGATGAACCGGGTCACGGCCTCGTTGGCGCGGCGCTGGTACTCCTCGGGCGTGCGGATCACCGGCAGCTCCGGCAGGCCCTGGTTGCGCGCCTCCTCGAGCCGCAGCGAGGCGTGGCTGCGGGCCAGCTCGCGCTTCAGCAGGTCCACTTCCTCTTCCCAGGTCATCGGCACCAGGTGCACGTGACGCAGGGCCCAGGTGTAGTTCTCGCGGCCGATGCCCGACGGCCCGGTCTTGGACGGCGCCTGCGCGTCCAGCCAGGCGACGAAGCGCACGGTCGCGGCGCGCGCGTCCGCAATCGCCTGCCGCAACGGCTTGCCGCTGCCGGCCGTGCGTTGCGCGAGCGCGTCCAGCGAGTCGACCTGCTGGCGCATCGTGCCGGCGCCGGTGATCCACAGGTCGCGGGCATTGCCGGTCAGGTTGCGCTCGGCCTGGGCGAGCAACGGCGGCACGATCGCCAGCGCCCTGGCCAGCCTGGCCTCGGCCGCCGGCGCCAGCGGGAACGCATAGGTCCAGACCTCGACGACGTCGTGGTGCGTCGGCCCCTCGTGGTCCGGCGTGTCGCTCTGGTCGTTCCAGACCGACTGGTACCAGGCCGGGTCGCGCGCCCAGGGCTGCAGCACGCGCACGTAGAAATCGAAGCCGTTCATTTCGGCGCGCAGGATCTCGGCGTCTACGCGCTGCTCGACCGGCCAGTGCGTCGCGTCGATGGCCTCGAGCCGCCGGCGGAATGCCGCGGCCTCGCGGTGGCGGCGCGCAAACGTGGCGGCCGTGTAGTCGGGCGCGCCGTCGAGCGACGGCGGCCGCTCGAAAGCGCGCCATTCGCGATGTAACTCGAGCAATTGCGCGTAACCGTCGATCACGGAAGCCTCCTCGGCCTGGGCCGCGCCTGCCATTGCGGCCGATGCCAGGACCGCGGCCGCCAGGCGGCGGAATGCACGTGGGTTCAACATGGATTTTTCCCCCGGTGAAGGACCGGATTCTATTGAAATCCGCGCCTGAACGGAGTATTTCATGGAACCCTCCTGGACCCATACCGAGGAAAAACATGAACCGGAACGTCATGTTGGCCGTGGTCGTGCTCGTGGTGGCGGGCGTCGGTGTCTACATGTTCGGGCGCATGAAATCGCCGCCGCCGCCCGACCTGGCGCCGGTCGGCGCAACCCTGCTGGAGGGACTCGGCGACTACAGCATGCCGGTGACGTCTTCCGGGCCCGACGTGCAGCGCTGGTTCGACCAGGGCCTGGCGATGACCTACGGCTTCAACCACGATGCCGCGGAGCGTTCCTTCCTGAAGGCGGCCGAGATCGATCCCGATTGCGCGATGTGCTGGTGGGGCGCGTCGCTGGTGCTCGGGCCGCACGTCAACTCGTCGATGGACCCGGCCAACAACGCCAAGGCCTGGGACCGGCTGCAGCGCGCACAGGCGGCAGCGGAGGATGCCACCGACAAGGAGCGCGCCTTCATCGCCGCGCTGGCGGCGCGCTATGCGGCCGAACCGCCCGCAGACCGCCGGCCGCTCGACGAGGCCTATGCGGCGGCGATGGCGAAGCTGGCAGCGGATTACCCGGACGACCTCGATGCGGCCACGCTGCATGCCGAGGCGCTGATGGACCTGCAGCCGTGGAACTACTGGGACGCCGATGGCCAGCCGATCGGCGGCACCTCGACCGTCGTGTCGCAGCTCGAATCGGTGATCGCGCGCAACCCCGACCATGCCGGCGCGCTGCACCTGTACGTCCACGCGGTCGAGGCCTCGCCCGATCCCGCGCGCGGCGTCGCGGCGGCGGACCGGCTGCGCGACCTGCTGCCGGGGTCCGGTCACCTCGTGCACATGCCGGCCCACATCTACGCGCGCGTCGGGCGCTACCATGACGCGGTGATCGCCAACCAGAAGGCGATCGTCGCCGACGATACCTACCTCGCGATCTGCAAGCCCGGGCCGGGCGTCTATCCGCTCGGCTACGTGCCGCACAACCACCACTTCCTGTGGTTCGCAGCGACGATGGAGGGCGCCAGCGCCATCGCCATCGATGCCGCGCGCACGACCGGCGAGAAGACCAGCGATCCGCAGCTGATGCGCATGCCCGGGTTCGAGGCGATGCAGAACTTCGCGCTGACGCCGCTGCTCGCCGACGTGCGCTTCGGGCGCTGGGAGCAGGTGGCGGCGACGCCGAAGCCGGCCGACGACCTGCCGTACATGGTCGCGATGTGGCATTACGCGCAGGGCATGGCCGCCGTGCGCCAGGGCCGCACGGAAGATGCGCGGACGCATCACGAAGCGCTCAAGCTGGCGGCTGTCGACCCGACGATCGAGAAGATGATGACCTGGGACCGCTACTCGCTCGCGGGCGGCGTGCGCATCGGCGAGCGCTTCGTGGCCGCGGAGATCGCGCGTGCCGGCAAGGACTTCGGCGCGGCGATCGCGGCGCTCAACGAGGCGGTCGCGATCGAGGACACGCTGCCCTACGACGAGCCGCCGGCCTGGCACTGGCCGACGCGCCAGTTGCTGGGCGAGACGCTGCTCGCGGCCGGCAAGGCTGCGGAGGCCGAATCGGCCTACCGTGCCGAGCTCAAGCGCAACCCGGAGAACGGCTGGTCGCTGCACGGCCTCGAGCGCGCATTGCGGGCGCAGAAACGCCGCGCCGAGGCGGACGCGGTGGCGGCGCGCTTCGCGGCGGCCTGGGCCAACGCGGACGTCGCGCCAGGCGCCTGAGGCTCAGTCCGCGGCGGCGGATTTCACCTCGACCGCGACCACGCGCAGCTCGCCGGACAGCAGCTCCCAGGAGTGCTGCATGCCGTCGGCGATCCACATCACCTGCCCGGGGTAGGTGTCGAGCAGCGTCTCGCTGCCGTCCGGCAGCGTGAGCTTGACCCGCGCCGTGCCGAGGCTCACGAACACGAACGGCGGATGCGAGTGCATCGGGCTCGTGGCCCCGTGCGTCGCGCGCGCCTCGAACACGCGCACATGCTCGTTGTCGAGCAGCACGCGGTGGACGTCGGGATCGATGGCGACGGCGTCAGGCGCCTTGTCGGCAGCCGCGGCCAGGGCCGGCAGCAGGGTGACGGCGGCGAAAGCGAGGCTGTGACGAATCATGTGCTACTCCCCAGGATGCCCGCGAGGTCGGCCGCCAGCGCATCGGCATCGTGCGGCGGCGTGAAGTAGGCGGCAACCCGCGCCCGCGGGTCGATCAGCACGAGCGCCGCCGAGTGATCATACGTGTATTCGCCGCCGGCGCCGGGATTGCGCACCTGCGCGAGGCCGAGCGCGCCGGTGAAGCGCTCGATCTCCGCCTCGCCGCCAGTCGCGCCGGTGAGCCCGGCGCCGAAGTGCGCCAGGTAGCCGGCGATGCGCCCGGGCGTATCGCGCGCCGGATCCACGCTGACGAACAGCAGCTGCAGCGACTCGTCCGGAAGCCGCGTGCGCAGCGCGGCGAGCATCGCGATCGTGGTCGGGCAGACGTCGGGGCAGTGCGTGAAGCCGGTGAAGACCAGGGTCCAGCGGCCGCGCAGGGCCGCGTTCGTGAAGGCGGCGCCGCGGTGATCGGTGAGCCGGAAGGCCGCGATGTCGCGCGGCTCGGCGAGCGCCGTTCCAGCGGCCAGCGCCGGCACCGGGTTGCGCGCCTGCCACCACGCGAAGGTCAGCCCGGCGGCGGCGGCGGCGGCGATTGCAGCGACGACGATCCTGTGATCGCGCATGCGCGAACTGTCGCGGGTCTGGCGCCCGCGCGTCAACTCGTCACGGCTCGTAAGGCTCGTGCTCCAGTTTTTCCCAGTTGGCGCGTCCCTTGCCGATGTAGGCGTCGGTGTCCTGGCGCCAAGTGGCCTGCACCGGCAGGCTGTAATTCAGGTACAGCTTGCCGTCATGGACCGTGAACGCGTCGGGATCGGTGCCGACCTTGTAGCCGCGCGACACGCCGAAGGCGCAGAAGCCGCCGAACTGCGGCGCATAGCGCCCGGGGTCGGCACTGAAGCGCTCGAGGTTCTCGCGGCTCGCGAACTGCCAGGTCGCCCCGTTCCACTCGTGCCGGAACTGCGGCTCGCCCTTGACCGGCCGGCCCTCGGTGAAATACGCGACCGGGTCGTAGCCGCGGATCGCGGCCGAATCGGCCACGAACACCTCGTCGGCCGCCAGCGCGGCGAACGAGGACAGGAACAGGGCGGTCGCCGCCCAGATGCGTCGCATGCAGGAATCTCCTTGCCGATACCGGACAGACCGGCCGCGGCGGCGCGATATTTCAGGCGCGTGCGCCGCCGTTCCAGCCGAGCAGGTTCAGGAACTCGCGGCGCGTCTTCGGGCCGCGCGTCCGGAAATGCGGCTCGGGGCTCTCGCGGTAGGCCAGGCGCTCGTTGGCGACGGCGTCGCGCCGCGCGCGGAGCTTCACCTCGTCTGCGGAAATGCCATAGGGCCGCGTCGCATTGAGCCCGAAGATCTTCGCTCGCAGCGCCGGCGTGATCTCGGGATAGCCGTGGCGTTCGCGCAGTTCCGGCGCAATCTGGAAAGCCCGGAATGCCTGGATCTGGTCCTGGGGCGAGCCGTACCAGATCGAATCCGTGCCCCACAGCACGTTGTCGGGGCCGCAGTGCAGCAGCAGCTTGCCGAGCGCATGCGCCGCCTGTGTCGGGTCGCGCATCAGGAAGCGCCAGGTGCTGCCCAGTTCCGCGTAGACGTTCGAGCCCGGGCCGACGCCGCTCTGCTGCAGGGAGCGGATCAGCGTGTCGATGCCGTCGCCGCCTGCGTTCTCGCCGTAGGCCTTCTCCTCGACGCCGGTGACGAATCCGGAGTGGTAGACCAGGAAGCTCACGTCGGGGAAGCGCCTGGCAATCGGGCCGATGTCGGTGCACTGGCTGTGCTCGTAGGACTGCTGGCCGAAGGGCAGGCCCTTGTGCACGCAGATGACCTTGACGCCGAGGCGCCGCGCCTCCTCGACGAAGCGGATGCCGACATCATCGGTCAGGTAGAAGCCATTGCCGTCCGGGCCCCACTGCGTGTAGGTCTTCCAGGCGCAGACGCCGAACTGCTCGGCGAGGCGCGGCATGTCCTCGACGTCGCCGGGCTGGTTCGGGTTCACGCGGCCGTGGATCATCAGCCGGTGGTTGCCCTCCATGCGCTCGACGATCGCGCGCACCGCGTCGGCGGATTCGATTTCGAGCGGAGACGCTTCGCGGCGTGAGGGCACGAACGACAGCACCATCATGTCGGTATCGCTGTCGAGGAACACGTCCTTGATGAATTCCTCCGAGGTCAGGCAGGCGAGATGGCTGCGCGGACTCTTGCCATCGTTCAGGGCGCAGCCGGCCTTGGCCGCAAAACTGAACGAACCCTCCGGCGCGGCTTTGAGCCAGGCTTCGGTCGGGTCGACGTAATGACCCTGGACGTCGAAGATGAACTCGTCGCCCTCGACCGCCGCCGCCGCCGCCGGCTCGAGCGCCGCCTCGGCCGGCAG
>CAYXUJ010000025.1:2847-29031 GCA_964468395.1 uncultured Steroidobacteraceae bacterium | reverse complement strand
TCACCGAGCGCCAGCGCTACATCCTGCGCGTGCGGGCGCTGGCCCGCGACGTGGCGTCGGCGTACTACGCCAGTCGGGAGCAGCTCGGTTTTCCGCTGCTGCGCGACAAATGAAGCGCGCTGACTTCCTGGTGGAGATCGGCACCGAGGAGCTGCCGCCGAAGAGCCTGCTGGCGCTGGCGACTGCGTTCCGCGACGGCGTTGCCGCAGGCCTCGATTCCGCCGGCTTGACGCATGGCGCCGCGCTCGCCTTCGCCACGCCGAGGCGGCTCGCGGTGCTGGTCCGCCGCCTGCTGGACGAGCAGCCCGAGCAGCGCCTCGAGCGCCGCGGGCCGCCGGTCTCCGTGGCCTTCGACAAGGCGGGGAAGCCGACGCGCGCGGCACTCGCTTTCGCCGAATCCTGCGGCGTCGGCCTCGACGCCGTCTCGCGCCGCAGCGACGCCAAGGGCGAGTTCCTGTTCTGCAAGACCACACGTCCCGGCGAGCGCGCCGTCGCGCTGCTGCCCGGCATCGTCCAAGAGGCGCTCGACGGCCTGCCGGTCGCGCGGCGCATGCGCTGGGGCGCCGGCGCGGCGCAGTTCGTGCGCCCCGTGCACTGGGTCGTAATGCTGCACGGCGAGGACGTCGTGCCCTGCGAGCTGTTCGGCATCGAAGCCGGCCGCATGACCCGCGGTCATCGATTCCATGCGCCGAAGCCGATCGCGCTGCGCTCCCCGAACGGCTACCTGCAGGCGCTGGAGCGGCGCGGTCGCGTGCTGGCGGACTTCGAGGCCCGGCGCGAGCGCATCCGCGCCGGCGTCGCCGCCGCAGCCGAGGCCGAGGGCGGCAAGGCCCTGATCGACCCGGCCATCCTGGAGGAGGTCACCGCCCTCACCGAGTGGCCGGTGCCGCTGGCCGGCCATTTCGAGCCGCGCTTCCTGGAGCTGCCGCCCGAGGTCCTGGTCGCGACCCTTCAGGACCACCAGCGCTATTTCCCGGTCCAGGGGGCCGACGGCAAGCTGCTGCCGCTCTTCATCGCCGTCGCAAACATCGAGAGCCGGGATCCGCCGCTGGTGCGGGCCGGCAACGAGCGGGTGGTCCGCCCGCGCCTGTCCGATGCGGCTTTCTTCTATGCCGCCGACCGCAAGGCGACGCTCGAGTCGCGCCGGGCCGCGCTCGCTTCGGTCACCTACCAGGCACGCCTCGGCTCGCTCGCCGACAAGACCGCCCGGGTCACGGCCCTGGCGGTGCAGATCGCCCGCGCCAGCGGCGAGGATCCCGGGTCGGCCCAGCGTGCCGCCGAGCTCGCCAAGTGCGACCTGCTGACGGCCATGGTCGGGGAGTTCCCGGAGCTGCAGGGCGTCATGGGCCGCTACTACGCCCTGCACGACGGTGAGCCGGACCAGGTGGCGGCAGCGCTGGCCGAGCAATACCTGCCGCGCTTCGCCGGCGACCTGCTGCCGGCCACCAATGCCGGCCTGTCGCTGGCCGTGGCCGACAAGCTCGACACCCTGGTCGGCATTTTCGCCATCGGCCAGAAGCCGACCGGGGCCAAGGATCCCTACGGCCTGCGGCGCGCAGCGCTCGGCGTGCTGCGCATCCTGATCGAGACCGGCATCGCGCTCGACCTGCGCGAGCTGATCCGCGTGGCGCTCGATTCGGTGACGGCGCATCTCATGCGCGTACCAGAGGGGACAGACACTTTTTCGGCGACCGGAAAAGTGTCTGTCCCCGCCGCGGAAAAAGGGACAGTCCCCGACGCCCTGCCAGACGAGATCTACGACTACATGATGGAACGCCTGCGCGCCTGGTATCTCGAGAGCAATGCCGGCATGACCACCGAGATGTTCGACGCCGTGCTCGACACGCGGCCGGCGTCGCCGCTCGATTTCGACGACCGGCTGCGGGCGCTGGAAGCGTTCCTGAAACTGCCCGGCGCCGCGAGCCTGGCCGCTGCCAACAAGCGCATCGCCAACATCCTGCGCAAGACCGGCGAGCAGCCGAGCCCGCGCGTGGATCCCAGCCTGCTCACCGACCCGAACGAGCGCGCGCTCGCGACCAGCCTCGAGGAGCTGCGCCAGGACGTCGAACGCCTGGTCACGGCGCGCCGCTACACCGAGGCGCTCACCAGGCTCGCGGCGCTGCGCCCGGCGGTCGATGCATTCTTCGACCAGGTGCTGGTGATGGCGGAAGATCCGCGCGTGCGCGCGAACCGGCTCGCGCTGCTCGCCGCGCTGCAGCGGATGTTCCTGCACATGGCCAACCTGTCGCGCCTGCCGGGCTGAAATGGCCGGCTGTTACGGATGTGTTTGAGCATCCGATCGACGCATAACCACCTGATGTCATTAGCCGCCCCCGCCAGAGCCCCCCATCGCGTCGCCGCCTGGCGCCGCTGCCTGCCGCTGCAGTGGCTCGCATCGGTCGTATTCACGGCCCAGCTGTTCCTGCTGTCGCCGGTCTGGGGCGCCGTGATCACCCTGCTCGGCTGGCTGCCGTTCCGCGCGCTGTACCACTTCGCGCGCGGCTGGGCGGGCTCGAACCTCTGGTTCGCGAAGCTGCTGTGCGGGCTCGACTGGGTGGTCGAGGGCCGCGAGAACATCCCGCACGAGGGCGCGCACATCTCGATGTGGAAGCACACCTCCGCCTGGGAAACGATGGCGCAGATGGTCGTGATGCCGCCGCAGGCCTGGGTGCTCAAGCGCGAGATCCTGTGGATCCCGCTGGTCGGCTGGGCGACCTGGATGCTGAAGTGCATCGCGATCAATCGCGGCGCCGGTCATCGCGCCGTGAACCAGGTGCTCGACCAGGGGCGCGACCGGCTCGCCGCCGGCATCTGGGTCCTGGTCTTTCCGGAAGGCACGCGGGTCGAATCCGGACAGACGCGCAAGTACGGCATGTCCGGTTCGCTGCTCGCGTCCCAGGCCGGCGTCAAGATCGTGCCGGTCGCGCACAACGCTGGCGACTTCTGGCCGCGCCGCGGACTGCTCAAGAAGCCGGGGCTCATCCGCGTCGTGATCGGCCCGCCGATCGAAGCCGCGGGCCGCGACCCGCGCGCGCTCAATGCCGAAGTGCAGCAGTGGATCGAGACCACCATGCGCGAGATCGGCCGCGCGCCGGCGAGCGACGCCGCGCGCTGACGCGCGCCGACATGCGCGCTCACCCGGCGCTCGTCCGGTCGCCCGGCCGGCCGCAATACGGCCCAGGAATGGGGTGTTTATCGGATGTTTACAAGCATCCGATTGATGGCTATCTGATTGGGAATATTAACTAGACGTCGAGATTGACGACGTAGAGCGCGTTCTTCTCGATGAACTCGCGCCGCGGCTCGACCGCGTCGCCCATCAGCGTCGTGAAAATATCGTCGGCCGCGACCGCGTCCTCGATGCGCACCTGCAGCAGTCGCCGCACCTCGGGGTTGATCGTCGTCTCCCAGAGCTGCTCCGGGTTCATCTCGCCGAGGCCCTTGTAGCGCTGGATCGCCTGGCCCTTGCGCGCCTGATCCAGCAGCCAGGCCATCGCCTCCGGAAACGACGCGATCTCCTGCAGCTCGTCGCCGCGCCGAACGTAGGCGCCGGCGCCGATGAACTCGTTGAGCGTGGCGCCGAGCTCGGCGATGCGGCCGTATTCGGCGGACTCGAAGAACTCGCGTTGCAGGTGCTTCTCGGCGGTCACGCCGTGCTCGGTGCGCGACACGTCCACACGCACCGGCGAGCCCTCCTCGTTCCGGCGCAGCGAAAGCTTGTAGCTGTGCACGAGGCTGCCGTCGGCGTTGAGCCGCGCCTCCAGTTCCTTCGCCCAGCCCTCGAGCCAGGCGGTGTCGGCGAACTGCTGCTCGCCGACCGGGCGCATCGCCAGCAGCTGCTCGAGCAGGCGCCGGTCGTAGCGCCGCGACCAGCGGCCGATGATCGCCCTCACCTCCATGTACTGGCGGGCGAGCATCTCCAGGCCTGAGCCCGCCAATGGCGGAGCCTCCGGGTTCACGTGGAGCGCGGCGTTGTCGAGCGCGCTCGTCAGCAGCAGCTGGTCGAGCTCGGCCTCGTCCTTGACGTACATCTCCTGCTTGCCGCGCTTGATCTTGAACAGCGGCGGCTGGGCGATGTAGACGTGGCCCTGCTCGATCAGCGCGGGCATCTGCCGGTAGAAGAACGTCAGCAACAGCGTGCGGATGTGGCTGCCGTCCACGTCCGCGTCCGTCATGATGATCACGCGGTGATACCGCAGCTTTTCGACGTCGAAATCGTCGCGGCCGATGCCGGTGCCGAGCGCGCTGATCAGCGTCACGACCTCCTGCGACGACAGCATCTTGTCGAACCGGGCTTTCTCGACGTTCAGGATCTTGCCTTTCAGGGGCAGCACGGCCTGGGTGCGCCGGTCGCGGCCCTGCTTGGCCGAGCCGCCCGCCGATTCGCCCTCGACCAGGAAGATCTCGGACTTGCTGGGGTCTTTTTCCTGGCAGTCGGCCAGCTTGCCCGGCAGCCCCGAGGAGTCGAGCGCGCCCTTGCGGCGGGTCATTTCCCGGGCCTTGCGGGCGGCCTCGCGGGCCCGCGCGGCATCGATGATCTTCATGCAGATCGCCTTCGCGTCTGCGGGCCTTTCCAGCAGGAATTCCCCCAGTTTCTGCGCGACGACCGACTCGACCGCGCCCTTGACCTCGGACGAAACCAGCTTGTCCTTGGTCTGCGAGGAGAACTTCGGGTCGGGCATCTTGATGGACAGGATCGCAGTCATCCCCTCGCGCGCGTCGTCGCCGGTCAGCGAGACGTTTTCGCGCTTGGCGAGGCCTTCTTTCTCGATGAAATCGTTGATTTTCCGCGTCAGCGCCGCGCGGAAACCGGCCAGGTGCGTGCCGCCGTCCTTCTGCGGAATGTTGTTCGTGTAGCAGTACATGGACTCCTGGTAGGAGTCGTTCCACTGCGCGGCGACCTCGACCGAGATCGGCCCTTCCTGGCCCTGGAAATAGAAGATGTTCGGGTGAATCGCCGTGCGGCTGCGGTTCAGGTACTGCACGAAGGCGCTGACGCCGCCCTGGTGCTGGAATACGTCGTTCTTGTCCTCGCGCTCGTCGATCAGCTCGATGCGCACGCCGGAATTCAGGAACGACAGCTCGCGCAGCCGCTTCGCCAGCCACTCGTAGGAAAACGTCGTGTTGGTGAAGATCGTGCTGCTCGGCTTGAAGCGGATCGTGGTGCCGCGCTCGGCGGTCGTGCCGACGACCGTGAGCGGGCCCTGCGGCTCGCCCATCCTGTACTGCTGCCGGTGCAGCTTGCCGTCGCGGGCGATGGTCAGCGTCAGCGAGCCGGACAGGGCGTTGACGACCGAGACGCCGACGCCGTGCAGGCCGCCCGCGACCTTGTACGAGTTGTCGTCGAATTTCCCGCCGGCGTGCAGCACGGTCATGATCACTTCGGCCGCGGAACGGTTTTCTTCGACGTGGATGTCGGTCGGGATGCCGCGGCCGTTGTCGGTCACGGTCACCGATTCGTCGGCGTGGATGGTGACGACGATGCGGTCGCAATGGCCGCCCAGGGCCTCGTCGATCGAGTTGTCGACGACCTCGAAAACCATGTGATGCAGGCCGGTGCCGTCGTCCGTGTCGCCGATGTACATGCCGGGGCGTTTGCGCACCGCTTCGAGCCCCTTTAACACCTTGATTTTGCTGGAATCGTAAGTGTCTTTGGCGGGGGTCTCGGGGTGTGCCTGCATAATCGGCAAATCGTAGCAGAAGAGTCGCGTTTTTGCTTTGTTTTTCAGTTGCTTGTGCCGCGATCCGGGGTGTTCCCCGGCGGCGATTATTTTGCGCCGCAAAACGCCGATGTTCCACGTGGAACATTCCGTGCCCTACCCCGGCCTGACCGCCCCTTGTTCCACGTGGAACAGCCGCAGGCTTGGCGGCAATCCGCGGATCTCGGCTCGCAACGAGGTGATCCATAGCTGCGCCGGCAGGGTCTGGACGATCGCCATCAGCCGGCCGAGATTTTCGCTGTCGAGCTCGGCGGCCGGATCATCCAGCAGCAGCGCCGATCGCCCGGGCCGCTCCTGCTCCTGCACTTGCAGCTGCGCCAGCATCAGGCCCGCCGCCACGAGCTTCTGCTGGCCGCGCGACACGCGGTCCTTGGCGGCCCGGCCGCCCACATGCACCGCCACATCGCCGCGGTGCGGTCCCGCCTGGGTCGCTCGATACCGCCGATCGCGCTCGCGCCCGGCGTGGAGGATTTCGGCCAGCGGCCGGTCGGTGTCCCAGCCGGCGCTGTGGGACAGCGTAATGGGCCGATCGAGCAGCGCCTCGCCGATGCTTGCCAGGGGCCCGCCAATCCGCTCCAGATAGGCCTCGCGCTGTCTGGCGAGGCTTTCGCCGCTGGTTGCGAGCTCCTGTTCCCAGGCGGCGAGGTCGCCGTCATCCCGATCCTGCTTCAGCGCGGCGTTTCGTTGCCGCAGCGCCTGGTGATACCGGCGCCAGGTGCCAAGGAAGGCTGGTTCCACGTGGAACACGCCCCAATCGAGGAATCGCCGCCGCCGCCCGGGGCCTTCCTCAAGCAGCTTGTGCACTTCGGGGTCGATGACCTGGGCCGGAAACTGTTCCGCGAGGTCGGCCGCGCTCTCGACCGATTCCCCGGCCAGGCGCCACTCGGTGGTGGTCCGGCTTGCCCGCACGCCGAGCGGCGTCCCGGCGCCCCCGGCCAGGCTGCGCCCGGCCAGCAGGAATGCGTCCTGGCCGTGGCGTATCAGGGCATCCCGGCGCCGGCTGCGGAAAGAGCGTCCGCGCCCCAGGAAGAACGCCGCCTCGAGCAGGCTCGTCTTGCCCGAGGCGTTCGGCCCGATGAAGAGATTGGCGGCAGGATCGAGCGTGAGCTCGACCTCGGCGAGACAGCGGAATTGCTCGGCGCGGAACCAGCCGAGGGGCATGCCCCTTACAGCCGCATCGGCATCACGACGTAGCGGGCGCTCGTCGTTCCCGGCGCGCGAATCAGGCAGCTCGAATTGCCGTCCGTGACGCCGATTTCGACTTCGCTGCCGTCCACGGCCGCGAGCGCATCGAGCAGGTAGCCGACGTTGAAGCCCACCTCGAGCTCGTCGCCCTTGTAGTTCACTTCGACCTGCTCTTCGGCCTCTTCCTGCTCGGGGTTGTGCGCCTGCAGCGTCAGCGTGTTTTTCTTCAACGCCAGGCGGATCCCGCGGTATTTCTCGTTGGCGAGAATGGACGTGCGCTGCAACGCTGCGCGCAGTACCTCGCGATCGGCCACGACCGCTTTCGGCGGCGCGCTCGGAATGACCCTGTTGTATTCCGGGAATCTTCCGTCAATTAGCTTCGAAGTGAAGCGAACGTCGCCGATCTGGGCGCGAACGTGATTGCTGCCGATCATGATCTCCACGCTGCCTTCCGTGCCCAGGAGGCGCTGCAATTCCAGCACGCCTTTGCGCGGAACGATCACCTGCTGGTTGCTGCCTTTCTGCGGCAGATCCATTTCGCACAATGCCAGACGATGGCCGTCAGTCGCGACCGTTCGCAGCATTTTCGCGTCTGTTTCCAGCAACATTCCGTTCAGGTAATAGCGCACGTCCTGCTGCGCCATCGAGAAATGCGTCTTGTCGAGCAGGCGCTTCAAATCGGCCTGCGGGAGCGCCAGCGTCTGCTGCTGGGCGAGCTCGTCGATGACCGGAAAATCGCTGGCGGGCAGGGTGGCCAGCACGAAGCGGCTCCGGCCCGCGCGGACGGTTGCCTTGTCGCCATCCTGCGTGAACGTCAACGTCACGCCATCCGGCAGGGAGCGGCAGATATCGAGCAGCTTGCGGCCCGGGACGGTGATTCGCCCATCAGTCGCTGACTTGATGTCGGCGCGCGCCACGAGCTCGACTTCCAGGTCGGTGGCGGTGACGGAAAGCTTTCCCTGCTCGGCTGCCAGCAGCAGGTTCGCCAGGATCGGCATGGTCTGCCGGCGTTCGACGACGCCGATGACCGACTGCAGGGCGGTGAGCAGGTTTTCGCGTTCGGCGCTGAATTTCATCGGTGCACCCGGGTTGGTGGATCGTTGGACTGATCTTGCAGGAATCATGTTTCTTGTGACTGTAGTAGTAACAGAGCGACGCATTTTCCGTGGAAAAGTCCGGAAAAGCGACAGCCCGCAAGGGCTTGCAGCAGGCACAACCGTGCGCAGTGACTGACCGGTAGTTCTGGCTCCCCTGTGGAATCGCTGTGGAGCGAAAAACCGCCCGGCGACCCCCACACATTATCCACATCAGCTGGTCAGGATTCTCAACAGGTTGAGGTAATCCTCGCTCGCGCGGCGCTCCATCTCGCGCAGGTCCTTCACGCGGTCACAGGCATGCATGACGGTCGTGTGATCGCGGCCGCCGAAAGCGTCGCCGATCTCGGGCAGGCTGTGGTTGGTCAGTTCCCTCGCGAGCGCCATGGCGACCTGGCGCGGCCGCGCAATCGAGCGGCTGCGGCGCTTCGACAGCAGGTCGGCGACGCGGATCTTGTAGTACTCGGCAACCGTCTTCTGGATGTTCTCGATCGTCACCAGGCGTTCCTGCGCTGCCAGCAGGTCGCGCAAGGCCTCGCGCGCGAGCTCGAGCGTCACCGCGCGCCCGGTGAAACGCGAGGTCGCGAGCACGCGCCGCAGCGCGCCCTCGAGTTCGCGCACGTTGGAGCGGATGCGCTTGGCGATGAAAAAGGCCACTTCTTCGGGCAATTCGCTGCCCGCGGCCTGCGCTTTCGCCATCAGGATCGCGACGCAGGTTTCGAGCTCGGGCGGCTCGATCGCAACCGTGAGACCCCAGCCGAAGCGGGATTTCAGCCGCTCCTCCAGGCCCGCGACCTCCTTGGGGTAGCGGTCGCAGGACAGGATGATCTGCTGCTGGCCCTCGAGCAGGGCGTTGAAGGTGTGAAAGAACTCCTCCTGCGAACGGTCCTTGCCGGCGAAGAACTGGATGTCGTCGATCAGCAGCGCATCGAGCGTGCGGTAGGTCTGCTTGAACTCGGCGATCGTGTTGTGCTGCAGCGCGCGCACCATCTCGCTGACGAAGCGCTCGCTGTGCACGTAGGCGATGCGCGCCGCCGGGCGGCGCTGGCGCATGAGATTGCCGACCGCGTGCATCAGGTGGGTCTTGCCGAGCCCGACGCCGCCGTAGATGAACAGCGGGTTGTAGGCCCGGCCAGGGTTCTCGCCGACCTGCACGGCCGCGGCCCTGGCGAGCTGGTTGCTCTTGCCCTCGACAAAGCTGGCGAAGGTGAAATCCGGGTTGAAACGGCCGCCGATCGCCTCCGGCTCGCGGGGGCGGGGCGCAGCGACCGCCGGCACCGGGTCGGGCGGGGCGGGGGCATCGTCCCGGCGCGAGCCGACGCCCAGGGTGACGGCCGGCGCCGAGCCATTGCCGGCGGCGCTGACGAGCTGCTCGATCCGGGCGTAGAGGTTCTGCTCGATCCAGGACACGACGAAGCGGTTGGGCGCCAGCAGGTGCAGGTTGCCGTCACGCTCGACGGCCTGCAGCGGGCGGACCCAGGTGTTGAATTGCTGCTCCGGCACCTCGGTTTCGAGCTGACGCAGACAGTGGTGCCAAAGCGAGCCCAGCACGAGCAAGTCCCCGCTGAAAATTCTTCTGATGGAATCTTTGATGAGTCTACGGCGGCAACCGCGGTCGCGCCAGAGTTATCCACAGGCCCGCGTGGTTGACAGGAATGGCGGCGCTCCGTAACCTTGCCGCCCTTTGCCGGCATCTCCAGCCCCTTTAATTTCAAAGGTTTGGCATCATGGCCACCAAGCGCACCTATCAGCCAAGCAAGATCAAGCGCAAGCGCGCACACGGCTTCCGCGCCCGCATGGCGACCAAGAAAGGGCGCCAGGTCCTGAAGCGCCGCCGCGCGAAGGGACGCAAGCGCCTGGCCGTCACCGAAAAACGCTGACGAGTGAACTTACGTCAGGGCGCTACGGACTGCAGGCCGGTCACAAGCTCCACAGCGCCGCCGACTTCGACCGCGCGCGCAAGGGGCGTGAACGCCATGGCGACGCATTCTTCTCCGTGCAGTGCGCGGCCAACGAAGCCGGCAGCGCCCGGCTCGGCATGGCGGTCGGCGTGCGCGCGATCGGCAATGCCGTGGCGCGCAATCGCCTGCGCCGCCTGATCCGCGAGTCCTTCCGCATGCATCGACAGGAATTGCCGGCGGTGGATGTGTTCGTCACCGCGCGGCCGCCGGCGGCGGCCGCCGCCAACCGCGAGGTTTTCGCAAGCCTGCGGCGGATCTGGCTGCAGATCCAGGGCGCACGATGAAAAAGCTCCTGCAACTGCCCATCCATCTCTACCGCTGGACGCTCAGCCCGCTGCTCGGCGCCAACTGCCGCTATCACCCGAGCTGCTCGGCTTATGCGCTCGAGGCGATCGAGCGGCACGGCGCGCTGCGCGGCAGCGGCCTGGCGGTGCGGCGGATCTGCCGCTGCCACCCCTGGGGTGCGGCGGGGTACGACCCGGTGCCAGACGCATGAACCAGCCGCGGGTGCTGCTGTGGGGCGGGCTGCTGTTCGTCCTGTGGCTCAACTTCAATGCCTGGATGAAGGACTACGCGCCGGCAGCGCCGGCGCCGGAGACGGCGGCGAGCGCGGCGGCCGACGGTCCCGCGCTGACCCCGCTGCCGGCGAACGGCCTGGCGGGCGAGCTGCCGGCCGTGCCGGGCGATGCGCCGGCAGCCGACGGCGCCGCATTGCCGGAAGCCGCGACGGCAGCGCCCGCCGCAGCGGACAGCATTTACGTGGTCACCGACGTCCTGGACGTCGGCCTCAGCCTCGCGGGCGGCGAATGGATCCGCGCCGACCTGCCGGAATATCCGCGCCACAAGGACGATCCGGCGACGCCGGTGCGCCTGTTCAACACCGATTCGCCGGACACGCAGTTCCTGTTCCAGTCGGGACTCACGAGCGGGCAGGCTGGCCGCGCGGAGCCGAACCACCTGGCGCGTTTCAGCGCCGCGGCTACCGCCTACCGCCTGGCCGACGGCAGCGACACGCTCGAGGTGCCGCTCACCTGGTCCGACGGGGCCGGGCTTGCGGTCACGAAGACCTACGTATTCCGCCGCGGCAGCTACGCCGTGGACGTCCGTTACCGCATCGACAACGCCGGCGCCGAGCCGGCCCGGCTGGCGCCCTACGCGCAGTTCCTGCGGCATTCGCAGGGCACCGAGCGTTCGATGTTCGACCCGGAGACCTATTCCTTCCGCGGGCCCGCGTACTACGACGGCGAGAGCTACCAGAAGCTCGACATCGAGGACGAGGAAGACCAGTCGCTGTCGCGCGCGATCACCGGCGGCTGGGTCGCGGGCATGCAGCACCATTTCGTCGCCGCGATCGTGCCGCCGCCGGGCGAGACCTGGCAGTACGAGCTGCGGGTCGAGGAGCTCGACTACCTGCTGCGCGTCGTCGGGCCGGCGCACACGGTGGCGCCGGGTTCGAGCCTCCAGCTCACCAGCGCCCTGTTCGTCGGGCCGAAACTGCAGGAGCAGCTGAAGAAGACCGGCCCGAAACTCGAACTGACGGCGGACTACGGCTGGCTGACGATCCTCTCGCAGCCCCTTTTCTGGCTGATGTCGAAGATCCAGGACTTCGTCGGCAACTGGGGGCTCACGATCATCTTCGTGACCTTCCTGATCAAGCTCGTGTTCTACAAGCTGTCGGAAACGAGCGGCCGCTCGATGGCGAAGATGAAGACCGTGGCGCCGCGCCTGAAGGCGCTGCAGGAGCGGCACAAGGACGACCGCGAGGCGCAGGCGCGGGCGATGATGGAGCTGTACAAGCGCGAGAAGATCAACCCGGTCGCCGGCTGCCTGCCGGTGCTGGTGCAGATCCCGTTCTTCCTGGCGTTCTACTGGGTGCTGCTCGAGAGCGTCGAGATGCGCCAAGCCCCGTTCTTCGGCTGGATCCAGGACCTGTCGTCGCGCGACCCGTACTTCATCCTGCCGATCCTGATGGGCGCAGCGATGTACGGGCAGTTCAAGCTCAACCCGACGCCGCCGGACCCGGTGCAGGCGAAGGTGTTCGCCTTCATGCCGGTCATCATGACCTTCATGTTCATGTGGTTCCCGTCCGGCCTCGTGCTGTACTGGCTCACCAACACCGTGCTGTCGATCGCGCAGCAGTGGAAGATCAACCGCGTGGTCGAGGCCGAGGCGAAGAAGCAGCGCAGCGGCTGAGCGCGGCCGCCGCCCGTATACTCGCGCCCGATGAGCGCGCCCACCGACACGATCGTCGCCGCCGCCACGCCGCCCGGCCACGGCGGCATCGGCATCGTGCGCATCTCGGGTCCCGCGACCCGCGCCATCGCCGCGGCGATGATCGAGCGCGTGCCGGCGCCGCGGCAGGCGGCCGTCGCCGTGTTCGGCGATGCGGCGGGCCGCGCCATTGACGCCGGCATCGCGCTGTTCTTTCCGGGGCCACAGTCGTTCACGGGCGAGGACGTGCTGGAGCTGCACGGCCACGGCGGACCGGTCGTGATGGACCTCCTGGTCGCGCGCGCGATCGAGCTCGGCGCCAGGCCGGCGAGGCCCGGCGAGTTCAGCGAGCGTGCCTTCCACAACGACAAGCTCGACCTTGCGCAGGCGGAGGCCATCGCCGACCTGATCGACGCGGGCTCGGCGGAAGCCGCGCGCGCCGCGCTGCGGTCGCTGGCCGGGGAGTTTTCGCGCGAGGTCGGCGAGCTGGCCGAGCTCGTGATGGAACTGCGAGTCTTCGTCGAGGCGGCCATCGATTTTCCGGACGAGGACGCCGAGTTCCTGGCGGGCGAGGAGGTGCAGGAGCGCCTCTCGGAGATCGCGTCCCGCTTTGCCGCCATCGGCGACGCCGCCCGGCAGGGCCGCGCGCTGCGCGACGGCCTGCAGGTCGTGATCGCCGGCCGGCCGAATGCCGGCAAGTCTTCCCTGCTGAACGCGCTCGCCGGGCACGACGCGGCAATCGTCACCGCGACGCCCGGCACGACGCGCGACGTCCTGCGCGAGCGCATCCACGTGGACGGCTTGCCGATCCACGTCGTCGATACGGCGGGGCTGCGCGACTCCACGGATGCGATCGAGGCCGAGGGCGTGCGCCGCGCCCGCGCAGAGATCGGCCGCGCGGACCTCGTCCTCTACGTCGTGGACGCGACCGCGGGGCTCGACGCCGGCGAGCAGGCCGCGCTGCCGCCGGGCGCGGCCGTGCTGGTCGCCTGGAACAAGACCGACCTGCCGGAGGCGCTGCCAGCGCCCGCGCTCGCGGACCGGCCGGTCGTGTCGTTGTCCGCGCTGACCGGCGCCGGACTCGAGGCGCTGCGCGAGCAGCTCAAGTCCGCCGCCGGTTACCAGGCGGACGCCGGCGGCGTATTCTCCGCGAGGCGCAGGCATCTCGATGCGCTGGCACGGGCGCAGAGCCTGTTCGAACTGGCGCAGGCGCGGCTCGCCGAGCGCGCCGGGTTCGAGCTGGTCGCCGAGGAGCTGCGCCAGGCGCAGGCGGCGCTCGGCGAAATCACCGGCGCGGTGTCGAACGACGAGCTGCTGGGCGCCATCTTTTCCGGCTTCTGCATCGGCAAGTGAAAGGGGCGCGACAGGCGCCGGAGGTTCGAACGTGATGGTGCGATTGCCTGCATTGCTGCTTGCCTGCTGCGCCGCCGCGGTTGCGGCGGAACCGCCCGCCGCGCCGCCGCCCGGGGCGGAGGCCCGTGCGCTCGAGGCCGCGCGCGCCCACGTGGCCGCGCACGAAGAGGCGATCGTCGCCGAGTTGCGCGAGCTGGTCGCGCTGCCGAACGTCGCCGACAGCCACGACGACATCCGGCGGAATGCCGCGGCGCTGGTCGTCATGCTGGAAAAACGCGGCATCGCCGCACGCATCCTGGAAGTGCCGGGCGCGCCGGTGTCCGTGTTCGGCGAGCTCGAGACGCCCGGCGCCACGCGCACCCTGACCTTCTATGCGCACTTCGACGGCCAGCCGGTCGGGCCGCCCGAGCGCTGGGCGACGCCGCCGTTCGAGCCGGTATTGCGTGCCGGCCGCCTGGAGGACGGCGCGCCGGCGGTGGCCTGGAACGAGGCGCGGTACCCGCTGCCGGACGGGCACCGCATCTACGCGCGCGCGGCCAGCGACGACAAGGGGCCGATCGTCGCGATGCTGGCGGCGATCGACGCGCTGCGCGCCGCCGGTATTCCGCTGTCGGCAAACCTGAAATTCTTCCTCGACGGCGAGGAGGAGGCGGGCTCGCCAAACCTCGCGCGCATGCTGGCTGCGCACCGCGAGCTGCTGGGATCGGACCTGTGGATCTTCGGCGACGGCCCGATCGATCCGCGCGGGCTGCCGCGCGCGGTGCTCGGCGTGCGCGGCATCACAACGTTCCGCGTGACCGTGTACGGCCCGGCGACCAGCCTGCATTCCGGCCACTACGGCAACGTCGCGCCGAACCCGGCCGCGCGCCTGGCGGAGTTGATCGCCTCGATGCGTGCGCCCGACGGCAGGATCCGCGTCGTCGGCCTGGCCGCGCCCGCGCCGTCGGCGGCGCAGCGCGCGCTGGCGAAGGAGGCCTTCGACACGGCCGGCATGCTGGCGGGCGCGGGCATCGGCGCGACCGAGAGCGGGCTCGACTACGGCGAATCGGTGCTGCGCCCGGCGCTCAACGTCACGCAGCTCACGTACGGCGGCGCCGGCGCGCAGCGCAATGCGATCGACCCGGAGGCGAGCGCGGGCTTCGACCTGCGCCTCGTGCCGGGCATGCAGCCGCCGGCGATCCGGCCGCTGGTCGAGGCGCACCTGCGCAACCAGGGCTACGTCGTGCTGGACCGCGATCCCACCGCCGAGGAGCGGCGCCAGCATCCGCGCCTCGCCCGGCTCGAGTGGGGGCAGGAGGGCTATCCCGCCGCCGTGTCCTCGCCGGAGCATCCCGGCGTTGCGCGCGTGCTGGCCGTGCTGCGGTCGGCAACCGATGGCGCCGTGCGCATCGCGCCGATCCTGGGCGGCAGCCTGCCGATCGCGCCGGTCGGCGAGGTGCTCGGCGCGCCGTTCGTGATCGTGCCGGTCGTCAATGCCGACAACAACCAGCACGCGCCGAACGAGAACCTGCGCATGCAGGAATTCCGCGCCGGCATCGGGCTCTATGCGGCGCTGCTGGCGCTCGCGGGCGAGGGCTGGGAGGGCCGCTGAGCCGGGCCGCTCAGGTTCCCGGCGCGGCGGCCATGTCCGGCGCGCGCCGCGCCCGCATCCAGAAATAGATCGGCACGCCGGCGAGGCCCAGGCCGAGCGCCCAGAAGAACGCCTCCCAGCCGACGCCGAAGAAAGCGAAGGCGGCGAACGCGATGCCGCCGGCGCCCGCCAGCCAGAGCGCGAGCGACGGCCGGCCGACGCGCCGCGCGAGCAGCAGGAAGAGCGCGATCGAGCAGCACACGTACAGCGGCAGGTTGGCCGCCGACACGATCAGCGACAGCTTGGTGAAGGCGCCGACCAGCGTGTCGCTGTAGTTCATGAGGCCGACGAAGGCCGCCAGCACGCCGGCCATCACCAGCGACGCCCACGGCGCGCCGAAGCGGTTGTCCCTGCCGAAGATCGCCGGCAGCAGCCCGTGGCTCGCGAGCGTGCGCGTCAATTCCCCGGACAGCAGCGTCCAGCCGTTCAGGCAGCCGAGGCCGCTGATGACGATGAACAGCGAGACCCAGCGGCCATTGCCGGCGCCGAGCAGGTGGTCGAGGATCGTCACGAACGGTGCGTCGGCGGCGGCCAGCGTGTCCTGCGGCACGACCAGGAGCCCGATGCCGACGATGGCGACATAGATGACGGCGACGAACAGCGTGCCGATCAGCGTCGCGCGCGGGATGGTCCGTTCCGGGTCTTGCACGCGGCCGGCGGCGACGGCCGCGGACTCGAAGCCGAGCATCGCGTAGAGCGCGATCGCGGCTGCGCTCATGGAGGCCGGCAGCGTGATCGGCGTGTCCGGCACGTTCGCAATGTAGGCGTCGGGGCTGGCGAGGATCGAGGCGGCGCCGACCACCATGACCAGCAACAGCGGCAGCAGCTTCAGCAGCGAAGTGACGACCTGCACGCGCCCGCCGGTGCGGACGCCGAGGACGTTGACGCCGACGAACACCCACATGAACGTGAGCGCCAGCACCGCCGGCGGGATCGACGCCGCGGCGGGGAAGACGTTGATGAAATAGCCGACGACGCCAATCGACAACACGGCATTCGTGACCCAGACCGAGATCCAGTAGCACCACAACGCCGGGAAGGCCACGACCTCGCCGAGCGTCGCGCGCACGTAGCCGAACGGGCCGCCGGCCCCGGGCAGCCTGCGGGCGAGCGCCGCAAACGTCAGCGCCAGGCAGATGCAGCCGAAGATCACCGCCGCCCAGCCGGGCATCGCATTGAGGCCGAACGGCGCCAGTGCCGCCGGCTGCATGAAGATGCCCATGCCGATCGTGTTGCCGACGACCAGCGCCGTGCACATCCACAACCCGAGCTGGCGGGATTCGATCACGGGACCTCCGGCGCGACCAGGCGGCCGCCCTTGATGACTGCCACGACGTGCCGCAGCCGCTCGACGTCGGCGAGCGGATCGCCCTCGACGGCAATCATGTCGGCGAACTTGCCGGTCGCGATCGAGCCGAGCTCCTGCGCGCGCCCGAGCGAGGCGGCGGCATCGATGGTCGCGGCGCGGATCGCGCCGAGCGGCGTCATGCCGTACTTCACCATGTAGGCGAACTGGCGCGCGTTGTCGCCGTGCGGATAGATGCCGGAGTCGGTGCCGTAGCCGATGCGCACGCCGGCCCGGACCGCCTTGCGGAACGCCTCGCGCTGGATGTCGGTGGTCTCGCGGTTCTTGCGCAGGATCTCCTCGGACCAGCCGTCGCGGGCGCCGACTTCCTCGGTGTAGTCGCCGTTGTAGATGTCGGCGACCAGCCAGGTGCCGTGGCGGACCATCAGCGCGATGCCCTCGTCGTCGAGGTAGGAGCCGTGCTCGATCGTGCGCACGCCGGCGCGCACGGCGTTCTTGATGCCCTCGGCGCCGTGCGCGTGCGCGGCGACGAAAGTACCGGCCTTGGCAGCCTCTTCCACGGCAGCGCGGATTTCGGCCTCGGTGTACTCGGGCGTGGATGGCGCGGTGCCGGAGGTGAAGACCGCGCCGGTGGCGATCACCTTGATGAAATCCGCGCCGCCGGCCAGCAGTTCGCGCACGCGGCGGCGCACGGCGGCCTCGTCGTCGGCGACGCCGCGGCGCATCTCGTCCGGGACCACCACGCCTTCCGGCAGGCCGGTGACCTCGCCGCCGCCGTTGGTGACCGTGACATAGGCGCCGGAGACGTACATGCGCGGCCCCGCGACCTGGCCCGCATTGATGGAGTTGCGCAGCGCGACGTCCACCAGCGCGCGATAGGTGCCGACGTCGCGCACGGTCGTGAACCCGGCGGCGAGCGTCGCGCGGGCGTGGGTCGCGCCGAGCAGCGCGTCACGGGCCGCGGAGCTCGACAACGGCGCCGCGACGTCCGCCGAACTGATGTCGCCGACCAGGTGCGTGTGCAGGTCGATCAGCCCGGGCAGCACCGTATACGCCGACCAGTCCACGAAATGGATGCCGCCGCGCGTGCCGGGAGTCCACGGCGAGATCGAGGCGATGCGCCCGTCCTCGATGCGGATCGCCTGGTCGGCGAGGTAACGGCCCCGCTCGACGTCGAGGACGCGGCCTGCCCTGACGACCAGCGTGTCTGCGGGTGCCGCGGCAGGCAACAGGGCGGCGGCGGCGAGTAACGCCGCGAGAACAAGGCGCGCTGGATTCATCCGCGAAGGTCTCCCGTGTCGGGCGACATGATAGTGCCTGCCGCGCGGCGCGTCCTGCGCTAGCATGTCGCCCCATTGTGGCTGCCGGGCGCCAGGGCCCGTGAAGGCGATTCCGTGAGTTCCGGACACCCCGTCATCCGATGCATCCTGACATTGTTCATGGCGCTTGCAACAGCGACGGCGGTCGCACAAACGCGCGCCCGCGACCTCGGCGTGCCGTTCGAGGGCCGCCCGGGGCCGCTGAACGCGATCACCGACGTCGCCGGGGTGGCGGTCGGCCACGTCACGCTGATCGAGGACCTTGCCGACGGCCATAAGGTGCGGACCGGCGTCACCGCCATCCTGCCGCGCGGCCGCGAGGGCATCCGCACGCCGGTGTTCGGCGGCTGGTTCTCGCTGAACGGCAATGGCGAGATGACCGGCACGACCTGGCTGGAAGACTCCGGCCTGCTCGACGGCCCGGTGATGCTGACCAACACGCACAGCGTCGGAATCGTGCGCGACGCGGTGATCGGGTGGCGCATCCGCCAGGGCGATCCCGACGTGTATGGCTACTGGTGGTCGCTGCCGGTGGTCGCCGAGACCTGGGACGGCCACCTGAACGACATCAACGGATTCCACGTGACCGCCGCCGACGCGAGCGGCGCGCTGGATGCGGCGAAGGGCGGCCCGGTCGCGGAGGGCAGCGTCGGCGGCGGCACCGGCATGATCTGCCACGAGTTCAAGTGCGGCATCGGCACGGCCTCGCGCCGCGTCGACGTCGGCGGGCGCGCGCAGACGGTCGGCGTGCTGGTGCAGGCGAACTACGGGCTGCGCGAGACGCTCAAGGTCGCCGGCGTGCCGGTCGGCCAGCACCTGCGCCAGCAGCGCGCGTACCAGGACCAGCCGCGCGAGACGGGCTCGATCATCATCGTCGTCGCCACCGACGCGCCGCTCCTGCCGCACCAGCTGAAGCGCGTGGCGCGCCGCGCCGGCATGGGCCTCGCGCGCATGGGCTCCTACGCCGGCGACGGTTCCGGCGACATCTTCATCGCGTTTTCGACCGCCAACGGCGCGGCGATGGGCGGCGCGGCCTTCGCCAGCGCGGAGTTCCTGGAAAATGGCCGGCTCGATGCACTGTTCGAGGCCACGGTGCAGGCGACCGAGGAAGCGATCGTCAATTCCCTGGTTGCCGCGCGCGACATGACCGGCGAGCGCGGGCGCTATGCGATCGCGCTTCCGCACGACGAGCTGGTGCGGTTGCTGAAGGAATACGGGCGCTACGAAAAGCCGGAGTAGCCGCGTGCCGGCGGCTACGCGGCGCCGACGTCGATGTCTTCCGCGCGCCGGCCGTCCTGGTGCCGGCGCCACATCTCGAGGTAGGCGCGCTCGAGGCGCTCGCGGAACCGCTCCGTGTCGAACAGCGCCCGCCGCACGTCGTCCGCGGCGATGCGGCGCCGCAGCGCTTCCATGTGTGCGGGCGACCCCGCCAGTTCGACCGCGAGGTCCTCATAGGCCCCGGCGTCGGCGACGATCAGTTCCTCGATGCCGGCGGCGTGCAGCAGGCTGGCCGCGACCCGCGAGGCGAAGCTGGCGCCGGGCCGCGTGATCACCGGCACGCCGACCCACAGCGCGTCGCTGGTCGAGGTGTGCGCGCCGCAGGGCCAGGTGTCGAGCAGCAGGTCGGCCGCCTGGTGGCGCGCGATGTGCGCCTGCTGGTCGACCCGCGGCGCGAACACGAGGCGCGCGGGGTCGATGCCGCGGGCGCCGGCCTCGCGCTCCAGGTTCGCGCGCAGGAAGCGGTTGTCCTCGAGCAGCCAGAGGACGCTGTCCGGCACGCGCGCGAGGATGCGCATCCACGAATCGAAGACCGCGGCGGACAGCTTGATCGGCTGGCAGAAGCCGCAGAAGACGAAGCCGGTCGCCGGCAGGCCGAGCGCTTCCCGCGCCGGCATCGTCGCCGGCCGCTCGCGCTGGCTGTCGTTGACCTGGTAGGTCCCGGGCAGGCGGACGATGGCGCTGTCGAAGTGCGCGCTGGACGCCGCGGGGATGGCGACCGCGTCGGCGATGATGTAGTCGACGGACTTCGTGCCGAGCGGCCCGGGATAGGCGAGGAAGTGCGCCACGACCGGCGCCGGCCGGCGCGCGAGCACGCCGCCCCGCCCGCCGTCGGTCAGGCCGTTGAGGTCCACGAGGATGTCGATCTCGTCGTAGGCAATCAGGCGCGCCGCGTCGTCGTCAGGCAGGGCCGCGATGTCCGTGAAATGATCGAAGGCCTGCCGCATCCGCCGCGCGAGCGGCGAGCCGTCGTCCGGGCCCGAGCAATAGGCGCGGATCTCGAAGCGGTCGCGGTCATGGTGCTCGATCAGTCCGGCGATCAGCCAGGAGGTCGGGTGATTGCGGAAGTCGGCGGACAGGTAGCCGATGCGCAGCCGGTCGTGCGGCGCGCGCGGCGCGATGACGGCCGGCGCCGGCTCGCCGAACTGCCGCGCCCAGAATCGCCTGGCGCACAGCGCGAGCACTTCGGGATCGTCGGTGATCATCAGCGACAGGTAGGGCTTGATTGCGGCGTTGCCGCGGCGGACCCGGGCGACGAGCTCGGCCTCGAGCTCCGGCAGGCCGGCCCAGGCGCACATCGTGCGCCGGCAGGACGCCACCATGCCGAGCGCGTAATCGAGCTCGGCGGCGAATGCGGGAACCGGCCGCAGCAAGGCAATGAGCCGCTCGTAACGGGCCACGGCCTGGTCGAGCTCGCCGAGCTGGTGCAGCAGCGTCGCGGAATTCTGCAGCGCGAGCGGATTCGCGGGATCGAGCGCGAGCACGGCGTCGAACGCGGCGAGCGCCTCGCCGGCGCGGCCGCCGACGCGCAGCGCCTCGGCCCGCGCCAGCTGCGCCTCGGGCGAGAGCGGGCGGAGAAGCGTCGCGCGGGTCAGTTCCTCGATCGCCTCCGCCGGCTGGCCCAGCACCAGCAGCGCGCGCCCGCGCAGCACGGCGACGCCGGCGTCATCGGGGGCGGCCTTTGCCGCCGCGCCGAGGCAATCGAGCGCTTCGCCGGCGCGGCCGAGATCCAGCAGGGCATTGGCGCGGTTCAGGATGGCCGGCAGGAAACCGGGTTGCCGGTCGCAGGCGCGCTCGAATGCCGCCAGCGCCTCCGGCAGCCGGCCGGCCGCGACGAGCAGGACGCCGCGGATGTTGAGGTTGACGGGATTCTCCGGATCGAGCCCGAGGGCGCGGTCGATGGCGCCCAGCGCGCGGTCGCGCGCACCGAGGCGGTCCTCGATCAACGCCAGCGAGCGCAGCGCCTCGACCGAGCGGGGTTCGCGCTGCAGGATGGCTTCGCAGCGCGCTTTCGCCTCGGGCAGCGCATTCCTGGCGACGAGCGACGCCACCTCGCGGAGTTCGCTGCCGACATTCATGGAGCCGCGAGCGCGCGGAACTTCTCGCGCGCGGCTTGCAGGTATTCGAGCGTTGCCACGCGCTCTTCGGCGTCGTTCCAGCCGCCGCGCGCCTCGGCCGCCTCGATGACGCGATCCATCCAGGCGACGAAATACGCGGCATCGTCCGGCGCCCGCGGCGCGGCGGTCAGGTCGACGTAGATCGGGCTGGTGGTCGCGTAGGGATAGAGGTCGAGCACGTCCGGGTGCGCCGCGTCGTTCCAGGCGCGCAGCAGCACCCAGCCCGGCTCTTTCAGTTCGATCGTGCCGTCGAAGTCGAAGCGCCGGCGGTCGTTCCCCAGCTTGAAATTCCGGATCACCTTGCCGTTCTGCACCAGCTCGAGGTGATCCATCGCCACCGGCGAGCGCATCGCGACCTTCAGCGGATAACGGCCAGCGCGCGCGATGGCGTCGCCCGGCTTCAGGCCGCCGATCTCGAGGCCGAGCAGCGCGGAATTGCTGACGAAACTGCGGCCGGATTTCAGCGCGCGCCGCAGCGCCCCGGCATCGCGCTCGCCGCCGGTCTCGAGGAAGACGCGCACCAGGCCGAGCGGCCCGCGCAGCGAGGCGTAGTTGGCCATCGCATCGGTGCCCGCGCCGGCCGGCAGGCGGAAGCCGAGGTTCAGCAACCGGTACCAGATGCCGGCGGTGACGTGGTGATCGGAAAATCCCATCACCTCGAGGTAATCCACCTTGCCGTGCGCGACGCCGGCAGGCAGCTCGTAGGAGAGCGTCTTCTCCTTGGGCGGATCGATCGGGAAGTCGGCGATGTGCACGTAGCCGACCAGCGCGCCCTGCGCGCGCGCCAGGTCGGCGATGGCGCCGTTGTGCGGCCAGGGGCTCTCGTAGGCCGTGTGCCGGTAGCTCGTGTAGTCGGGCAGCAGCAGGTGATCGTCGAGGTGCAGCAGGCCGAGGTGGCCCCAGAAGCTCGTGTGGAATTCCTGGGCGTGGAAGATCACGCGCTTGCCGCTCACGGGATCGGCATCGCCGCGGAAGTAGCCGACGTCCGGAATCCGCTCCTCCTTGTTGACGATCAGGTTGTGGACCACGTCGAGGTCCTCGGCGTCGGCCTGCCAGTACAGCCGGCCGGGCGTATTGCGGTAGTGCCCGCCGTAATTCATGTGCACGTGCAGGTCGGCGCTCACGTGCCGGCCGAATGCGGCCGGCAGGTTGTGGTCCTCCAGGCGCATTGCCAGCTCGGTCTCGGTGCCGGCGGCGAATTCCTGGGCGCGCTCGCCGTGCAGGCGGCGGAAGCCCGCCTGCGCGCGGATCGTCGCCCGGCCCGCCGGCAGCTCGAGCCGGCAGGGCGAGAAGCAGTGGAAGTAATGCACCTCGCCCGGGAACTGCGCGCGGTCGTAGGCCTCGTCGCCGTGCATCCAGGCATCCGCTGGCGCATGCCAGCGCCGGTCGCTGCCGAGGACCGACACGCGCGCCGACACTGGCTGGCCCGCGCCGTCCGTGATCGTGAGCGTCACCGCCGCAGTCGGGCGCTGCGTTTTCCGTTCGCGCGCCGCGACCAGCCGGCGCGCGCCGCCGAAGTACTCCTGCACCCAGAGCGCGGTGTTGCCCGCCTCGTTGCTGATGTAGGCGATGCGCTTGCCGTCCGGCGACCAGCGCGCATGGCGGCGGTCGAATTCGCCGTAGGTCAGGGGCAGCGGCGCCGCGTCGTCCGTGGTCGTGAGCCACAGCTGGTGCCACTGGCCGCCGTGGTAGTTGGAGAACAGGATGCGCCGACCGTCGGGGCCGACCTCGGGCCGGGCGGCCCAGGAGGTCTCGACCTGATGGCGGTCGAGGCAGGCGATCGCGCCGCCTTCCACGGCGATGGAGCAGATCCGGCCCGCGCCCCAGGGGATTTCCGCATTCGACACGAACCACACGCGCGCGCCGTCCGGCGACCAGGACGGGTTGATCGCGTGGTCGTGCGACGAATAGTAGTAACGGTCGATCGCGCTCTCGCGCGGCGGCACCAGGAAGCGCGCGTTCGCCAGGCCCGAGTCGGCGAGGTCCGCGATCCACAGGTTGAAATGCCCGGTCTCCGCGGTCGAGACGAACACGATCCGCCGGCCGTCGGGCGAGAGGCGCGGCTCGACGTTGATGCCGCCGTTTGCCGTGAGCGCGCTGGCTGCGCCAGTCGCGAGGTCAAGGCGCCACAATTCCATCGCCCGGCCGTCATAGCGCGTGAACACGACGCTGCCGCCGTCCGGTGCGACGTCCGGCTGGTAGTCGTAGGCGGCTTCGGCATGCGTGAGCTCGATCGCCGCGTCGCTGTCGACGGCCTGCCGCCACAACGAGCCCGCCATGCTGTAGACGAGCTCATCGCCCCCCGGCAGGAAAGCGGCGGACGAGGGGCCGGTGGTCAGCTGCGGCAGGTACAGCTCGCGCCAGTAGTAACCGTGCGGCAGCGCGACCTGCGAGAGCACCGCCTCGCGGCCAGCGCCCGCCGCCGTCGCGGCGAACAGCGACGCGAGCGCCAGCAGGGCGCGCCCGGCGCGGCTCACGCGGCGCCCGCCAGCGCCTCGTCCAGCGACTGCCGCAGGTACGTCATCGCCTCGTCCACCTCCGCCTCGGTCACGCAGAGCGGGGGCATGAAGCGCAGCGTCGAGACGCCGCAGGACAGCAGCAGCAAGCCATGGTGATAGGCACGGTGCAGCAGGCGATCCACCATCGTGCGGGCCGGCGAGCCGTCCTTCTCGATCATCTCGACGCCGATCATGAGCCCGCGGCCGCGCACCTCGCCGATGCAGGGATACTCGCCCGCCAGCGCGTGCAGGCGCTTCATGAAATGCGCGCCCACTTTCGCCGCGTTCGCGGCGTACTGCTCGCGCACCAGGTCGACGGTGGCGTTGGCGGCGGCGCAGGAGACCGGGTTGCCGCCGAAGGTGTTGCCGTGCGCGCCCTTCTTCCACTGCTGCATCAGGCTCCGGCGCGCGACCACGGCGCCGATCGGCAGGCCCGAGCCCAGGCCCTTGGCGAGCGTCATGATGTCGGGCTTCACGCCATCGTGCTCGGCGCAGAACATTTTGCCGGTGCGGCCGATGCCGGACTGCACCTCGTCGAACACCAGCAGGATGCCGTGCTCGTCGCAAATCTGCCGCAGTCCCGCCAGGAATCCCGGCGGCGGCACGAGGTAGCCGCCTTCGCCCTGCAGCGGCTCGATGACGATCGCGGCAATCTCGCCTGGCGGCAGGTTGCGCTCGAACAGCATGCGGATGTAGTCGAGCACCGCCTTGCCCTGGTCGCTGCCCGCGAACAGCGGGCGATACGTGTTCGGGTAGGGCACGTGCGTGACGCCCGGCATGGTCGGGAAGAAGCCCGCCTGCTGCGTGTACTTGCTGGAGGTCAGCGACAGCGAGCCCATCGTGCGGCCGTGGAAGCTGCCGAGGAAGGCGAGGATGCGCCCGCGCTTCGTCACGTAGCGCGCGAGCTTCAGCGCGCCTTCGACCGACTCGGTGCCGGACTGGCAGAAGAACACCATGCCCGGCTCGCTCATCGGCGCCAGCGCCGAGAGCTTCTCGGCGAGCGAGGTCATTTCCTCGTGCCAGTAGTCGCTGGAGATGTGCAGGAATTTCGCCGCCGAGTCCTGCACGGCCTTGACCACGCGCGGATGGGCGTGGCCGGTCGCGCAGACGGCGATGCCCGCCGCGAAATCGAGGAAGCGGTTGCCGTCCACGTCCCAGGCCTCCGTGCCCCTGCCGTGCGATATCACGAACGGGTAGTCGCGCGGATAGGAGGGCGAAGCGACCTTCGCGTCGCGCTCGATCATCGCCCGCGCTTTCGGCCCGGGCAGCTCAGTCCTGATGTGCGGGTTCTTCATGTCGTCTCCAGCGCGTTTCGCCAGGGTCATGGGGGCAGCCTCACGGGTGTGCGGTGCGCGGCCTCGGTGCGGGCCTCGAGCGCGCGCAGCACTTCGAGTTCCTGCGCCGTGGGAGCGGCAATGGTATCGATTCGGGGCGCGAGCGCCAGCGGCCAGCCTATCGCAGCGACCGCCTCGGCCGCCGGGATGCCGGGATACACGGCCACGAGCGCCAGTTCGCCCGTCTCCGGCTGCGGCTTCAGCACGCCGACGTCGGTCACGACCACGGCCGGCCCGCCGCCCCGCGCGCCGCTCGCCGCGCGGCCCGGGAACAGGCCGCCGCTGGTCTGGAAGTCGAGCTGCGCCACGAAGCTGCGCTTGGTCGCCTTCATGACGATGAAGACCTGGCGGGCGTGCGCCGCGATCTCGGTCGCGCCGCCAGCGCCCGGCAGCCGCGTGCGGGGCTTTTCATACGGGCCGATCACCGTGCTGTTCAGGTTGCCGAAGCGGTCGATCTGCGCCGCGCCGAGGAAGCCGATGTCGATGCGCCCGGCCTGCAGGTAATCGCTGAAGATGTCGGGCAGCGGCACGACGCAGGCGGCGGTCTCGGCGAGCTCGCCGTCGCCGATCGACAGCGGCAGCACGGTCGGGCGCGTGCCGATGGTGCCGGACTCGTAGATCAGCACGAGCCCGGGCGCGTGGGTCAGGCGCGCGAGATTGCAGGCGGCGCTCGGCAGGCCGATGCCGACGAAGCACACCTGCCCGTCGCGCAGCAAGCGCGCGGCCGCCACGGTCATCATCTCGTCGCGCGTGTAGGCGCTCATGCGGGCGCGCCCCGGCGCAGCAGATCGCGCGCGCTTCGCCTGCGGGACTCCCCTCGCTCGCTCAGTGCGGCGGCCGCATTCGCTCCCTCGGGTGTCCCGCCGGCTCGCGCGCGCGTGGGCTGCGGCCGCCGCAACACGCGTGCGCGCTTCGCCGCCGGGACTCCCCTCGCTCGCTCAGTGCGGCGACCGCATTCGCTCGCTCGGGTGTCCCGCCGGCTCGCGCGCGCGCGACATGCCGCGACGCCTCCCGCGGGCGTCGGCCGGGCGGGGTCGCGCACGAGCGACTTGCGGTCGCCGCCGGGAGCGAGTGCGGGAACCCCGCCCGGCCAGGCCCGCGCGCAAAGCAGCCGCCGCATCACGCAGCCTCGCGCAGGCTGGCGAGGAACTCGCGGTGATCGCGGGTGCCGCGGACGT
>CAYXUJ010000025.1:0-2747 GCA_964468395.1 uncultured Steroidobacteraceae bacterium | reverse complement strand
GCAGCCTCGCGCAGGCTGGCGAGGAACTCGCGGTGATCGCGGGTGCCGCGGACGTGGCGCTCGATCCAGGCCGCGAACAGCGCGCGATCGCGCGCGATCGCGTCCCACCGCAGGTAGAAATCGTTGTCGCGCGCGTAGTGCCCGTGCGCGTAGGACGGCCAGGCGCCGCCCGGGCAATGCGACACCGCGGTGACCGTGAACGCCGGCAGCACCACGTTGTTCATCGCCGGCGGAAATGCCTCGACGACCTGCTCGACGGTCACCAGCAGCTTCTTCGCCGCGAGCCCGGCCTCGCGCGCGGCGCCGACGATGCCGTCGATCGCGACGTTGCCGGCGCGGTCCGCGCGCTGCGCGTGCAGGATCGTGACGTCGGGGTTGATCGCCGGCACCGTGGCGATGTCCTCGCCGGTGTAGGGGCAGCGCACGCTCCTGATGCGCGCGTTGTGCTTCGGCAGGTCGGTGCCGATGTAGCCGCGCAGCATCCCGAACGGCAGCCGCGCCGCGCCGGCGCGGTAGGCCGCCGCCATGCCGGCGTGCGTCTGCTCGTCGAGCTCGAGCGGCGCGGGCCAGCCCTGCTCGACCGCGTCGCGCAGCCGGTGCAGGGAGCCGACGCCCGGGTTGCCGCCCCAGGAGAAGGTGAGCTTGCGCGCGCAGCCGGCGCCGATCAGCTGGTCGTAGACCAGGTCCGGCGTCATGCGCACGAGGTGCAGCCCGCGCCGGCCCTGGCGGATCAGCTCATGGCCGGCGGCGAACGGGATCAGGTGCGTGAAGCCCTCGAGTGCGACGCAGGCGCCGTCCGGCACGTGGGTCGCGATCGCCTCCGCGAGCGGCAGCTGCTGCGCCATCCGCCCGCCTCAGTCCACCACGGTGCGGGACTGTTCGCGCAGGTACAGCGGCAGGTAATAGAAGGAGGCGATCGCCTTGCCGGAGGAGCCCGAACCCTTCCAGCCGCCGAACGGCTGGTAGCCGGGCCAGGCGCCGGTGGTCGCGCCCTGCGGCCGGTTGGCATAGGTGACGCCGGCCTCGATGTTCTCCTGGAACCACGGCACTTCGTCGGCCGCGCCGTAGAAGCCGGCGGTCAGGCCCATCTCCGTGTCGTTGGCGAGGCGCATGGCCTCGTTGCGGTCGCGGTAGCGCTGCGCCATCAGGATCGGCAGGAACATCTCGTGCTTCCACAGCGGATGCTCGCCCGGCGCCTCGGCCAGCACCGGCTCCACGTAATAGCCGCGGGCGAAGGCGCCGTCGCGCCGCTGCTGGCCGCCGCGGCGCAGCGTCGCCCCGCCGGCCCGCAGCTCGGCGACGTAGCGCGCATAGGAGTCGTAGGCGCGCGCATTGACCACCGGCCCGAGCCAGTTCTCGCGCAGCGCCGGGTCGCCGATGCGCACCGCGTCCAGCTGCTTCTCGATGCGCGCGAACAGGTCGTCGGCGACCCGCTCGTGGACGTAGAGTCGCGACACCGCCGAGCACTTCTGCCCGCCCATGCCGTAGGCGGAGCGCACCAGGCCGCTGGCCGCGCGCTCGAGGTCGGCGTTCTCGGTGACGATGCAGGGATTCTTGCCGCCCATCTCCGTGATGCAGGGCCGCGGAAAGGCGCCCGCATTCATCGCCGCCATGATCGAGCGGCCGACCTTGACCGAGCCGGTGAAGGTCATGCCGGCGGTGCGCGCGTCGCGCACCAGCTGCTCGCCGGCGGCGGCGCCGGAGCCGGAGATGTAGTTGAACACGCCCGGCGGGAAGCCCGCGTCGCGCAGGCACTCGGCCAGCAAGTGCCCCGCCCAGGGCGTGTCGGAGGAGCACTTGAGCACCACGGTATTGCCGGTGACGAGGGCCGCCGCCGTCGGCCCGCCCGCGAGCGCGTTCGGGAAATTGAACGGCGCGATCACCGCCCAGGCGCCGTAGGGCCGCATGACGCTGCGATTGCGCGACACGAACCCGGTCAGCGGGTCGTTCGGCAGCTCGTTCTCGAAGCCGCCATGGCGCTCGAAGTCCTCGGCGTAGCAGCGGAAGAAGTCCACCGTCTCCTGCGCCTCGCCGAGCGCCTCCATCCGGTTCTTGCCGACCTCGAGCACCAGCGCGGCGGCGATCTCGTAGACGCGCCCCTCCATGATGTCGGCGGCGCGGCGCATCAGCCGCACGCGCTCGGCGAGCGGGGTCTTGCGCCAGCCCGGGAAGGCGCGGTGCGCGGCCGCGATCGCGGCATCGACCTCGCCGGGCCCGGCCAGCGGGAAGCGGCCGAGCGCGAGCTCGCGGTCGATCGGGCTCGCGCGGCCCTCGGCCTCCTTCGCCGGCACGTCCTTGCCGTCAATGAACAGCGCATGCGTCGCGCCGAGGCCCTTGCGCACTTTCGCGAGGGCGGCCTCGAAGCGCGTGTGCATCTCCTCGGGCGGGTTGTACATGGATGCGTAGGTCAGGCGGAAACTCATGAGGCGCGCTCCATCACGGCAGCAGGGAAGAAACGGGCCAGCAGCCGGTCCAGCAGGCCGAGTGCCGACGCCAGGTCGGATTCGTCGATCACGAGCGGCGGCGCCAGGATCAGCAGGTTGCCGCGCGAGCCGAAGGACACGCCCTCGTCGCGCGCGGCGGCGAGCAGCGCGCGCAGCGCCTCGCCCTGCTGCGGCCAGGGCGCGAGCGGCGCGCGCGTGGCGCGGTCGGCGACCAGCTCGACGACCGCGAACAGGCCGTGGCCGCCGCGCACCTCGCCGATCACGGCGTGGCGGCGCTGCAGCTGCTGCAGCTCGCGGAACAGC
>CAYXUJ010000024.1:12849-29829 GCA_964468395.1 uncultured Steroidobacteraceae bacterium | reverse complement strand
CGCGCCCAGTGCGCGGTCATGAAATCCACGGTCTCGACCGCCCTGAGCGCGATCACCCACTCGTAGCGCCGGCCGTCGCCCATGACCGCGACCGAGCGCACCGGCAGGAACACGGCCATGGCCTGCGCGACGCGGTCGTAGAGGTCATGCGCCCGCAGCTCCTCGATGAAGATCGCGTCCGCGCGGCGCAGCAGGTCGGCCGCTTCGCGGTTGACGCGGCCGAGGATGCGCACGCCGAGCCCGGGGCCCGGAAACGGGTGGCGGAACACCATCTCGCGCGGCAGGCCGAGCTCAAGCCCGATGCGGCGCACCTCGTCCTTGAACAGCTCGCGCAACGGCTCGAGGAGCCTGAGGTGCATGCGCTCCGGCAGCCCGCCGACGTTGTGGTGCGACTTGATCACGTGCGCCTTGCCGGTCTTGGCGCCCGCCGACTCGATCACGTCGGGGTAGATCGTGCCCTGCGCCAGCCAGCGGATCCCCTCGAGTTTCCTCGATTCCTCCTCGAAGACCTCGATGAAAAGCCGGCCGATGGTCTTGCGCTTGCGCTCGGGGTCTTCCTCGCCTTCCAGCGCCGCAAAGAAACGTTCCGCGGCGTCCACCCGGATCACGCGGATCCCGAGGTGCTCGGCGAAAGTTGCCATGACCTGGTCGCCTTCGCCGAGGCGCAGCAGGCCGTGGTCCACGAACACGCACGTGAGCTGTGGCCCGATCGCGCGGTGCAGCAACGCCGCGACAACCGACGAGTCGACGCCGCCCGACAGCCCGAGCAGCACCCCGTCCCTGCCTACCTGCTCGCGGATGCGCGGTACGGCATCGGCGACGATGTTGCCGGCGTCCCACAATGCGTCGCAGCCGCAGATTTCGCGCACGAAGCGCTCGAGGATCGCGGCGCCGGAGCGGGTGTGCGTGACCTCGGGATGGAATTGCACGCCGTAGTAACCGGCGGACTCGTTGGCCATGGCCGCGAGCGGCGCGCTGCCCGTGGCCGCAATCGCCGTGAAGCCCGGCGGCAGGGCCTCGACGCGGTCACCGTGGCTCATCCAGACGTCGAGCTGGGCCGGATCGCCCGCGCCCTCATCGGCGATGCCGTCCAGCAGCCGGGACGGCTGGGTGCGCCGCACGCGCGCATAGCCGAACTCGCGGTGCGTGGACGGCGCCACGCGCCCGCCGAGCTGGGCCGCCATGGTCTGCATGCCGTAGCAGATGCCGAGCACGGGGACGCCGAGACTGAAGACCGCATCCGGCGCCCGCGGCGGGCTCGCGTCGGTCACCGACTCCGGGCCGCCCGAGAGGATGATCCCGCGGGCGCCGAACTGGCGCACGGCCTCGTCGCCGGCGTCCCAGGGCAGGATCTCGCAGTACACGCCGATCTCGCGCACGCGACGCGCAATCAGCTGCGTGTACTGGGCGCCGAAGTCGAGGATCAGGATCCGGTGGGCATGGATGTCGGCCGCGGCGGCCTGCGGATGCGCTGCCATCAGCGGATCCGGTAGTTCGGCGCTTCTTTGGTGATGCTCACGTCGTGGACATGGCTCTCGCGCACGCCGGCACCGGTGATGCGCACGAACACCGGCCGGGTGCGCATCGTTTCGATGTCCGCGCTGCCCGTGTAGCCCATCGCTGCCCGCACGCCGCCGGCGAGCTGGTGCACGATCGTGACCAGGCTGCCCTTGTACGGCACCCGGCCCTCCACGCCTTCCGGCACGAGTTTCTCCAGCTCCTCGACCGTGTCCTGGAAATAGCGGTCGCTGGAACCGTGGCGCTGGGACATCGCGCCGAGGGAACCCATGCCGCGATAGGACTTGTAGGACGCGCCCTGATAGAGCTCGACCTCGCCCGGCGACTCCTCCGTGCCGGCGAACAGCCCGCCGATCATGATCGAGTGGGCGCCGGCTGCGATCGCCTTGGCGACGTCGCCCGAGTAGCGGATGCCGCCGTCGGAAATGAGCGGCAGGCCCGTGTCCGCGAGCGCCGCGGCGACCGTTGCGACGGCCGTCACCTGCGGCACGCCGACGCCCGCCACGACACGGGTGGTGCAGATCGAGCCCGGGCCGATGCCGACCTTGACGCCGTCAACTCCGGCATCCGCGAGCGCCTTCGCCGCTTCGGCAGTCACGATGTTGCCGCCGACCACCTGCAGCTGGGGGTGCGCCTGCTTGATGCGCGAGATGGTCGTGAGCACGCCGCGCGAATGTCCGTGCGCCGAGTCCACGATCACGACGTCGACCCCCGCCGCGGCGAGCTGCGCAACGCGGTCCAGCGTATCCGGCGCCGTGCCGACGGCGGCGCCGACCCTGAGCCGCCCGTGCTCGTCCTTGCAGGCGCGCGGAAAATCGCGCGACTTCTGGATGTCGCGCACCGTGATCATGCCCGTCAGGCGCCCGCCGTCGTCCACCACCAGCACTTTCTCGATGCGATGGCGATGCAGCAATTGCAGGACTTCCTCGCGCGACGTGTTCTCGCGCACCGTCACGAGCTGGTCCTTGGGCGTCATCACCCGCGACACGGGCAGGTCGAGCTGCTCCTCGAAGCGGATGTCGCGGTGGGTGACGATCCCGACCACGAGGTTGTCCGCAGACGTCACCGGCAGCCCGGAGATGCCCTTGGCCCTCGTCAGTGCGATGACGTCGCGGATCGTGGCGTCGGGGCGGATCGTGATCGGGTCCTTGATGACTCCGCTCTCGTGCTTCTTGACGCGCGCCACCTCGCGCGCCTGGGCCGCGGCCGTCATGTTCCGGTGCACGATGCCAATGCCGCCCTCCTGGGCCAGCGCGATCGCGAGCCTCGCCTCGGTCACGGTGTCCATCGCGGCGGACACGAACGGCAGGTTCAGGCGGATGCCGCGGGTCAGGCGGGTCGACAGGTCCACCTCGCGCGGCAGGACCTCCGAATAGGCCGGGACGAGCAGGACGTCGTCGAAGGTGAGTGCTTCCTGGACGATGCGCATCGACGGGATTCCCCGGGGCTGTCCGAATGAAGCGGCGCATTGTACGTCGCTGGCGCGCCAGTTGACAGGGGAGATTGCCGGCCGCGTCTCGCATAGCATGGCGGCATGCCCGCCAACACCCTGGATGACCTGCCGCCAGCCGCCGGCCAGCGCGACATCTATACCGTCGGCCGCCTGAACCGGGAGGCCCGCGGCCTGCTGGAAGCGGGGTTCCCGTCGCTGTGGATCACCGGCGAGCTGTCCAATTTCTCGCGGCCGGCCTCCGGGCACTGGTACTTCACGCTCAAGGACGCGGATGCGCAGGTGCGCTGCGCGATGTTCCGCCAACGCAACCAGATGGTGCGCGCCGCGCCGCGGGACGGCATGCAGGTCCTGCTGCGCGCCCGCGTCGGCCTGTACGAGGCGCGCGGCGACTTTCAGCTGGTCGCCGACCACCTCGAGGAAGCCGGCGAAGGCGAGCTGCGCCGGCGCTTCGAGGCGCTCAAGCTGCGCCTCGCCGGCGAGGGCCTGTTCGACGCGGCACGCAAGCGCGCGCCGCCCCGGTTCCCGCGACGCATCGGCGTCGTGACCTCGACCAGCGGCGCCGCGCTGCGGGACGTGCTGCAGGTCCTGCGGCGCCGCTGCCCAGCCGTGCCGGTGCTCGTCTACCCGGTCCCGGTCCAGGGCGCCGGCGCGGCGCGCGAGATCGCGTCCATGCTCGCGCTCGCCGACCGGCGCGCCGAGGTGGACGTGCTGCTGCTGGTCCGCGGCGGCGGCTCGCTGGAAGACCTGTGGGCCTTCAATGACGAGTCGCTGGCCCGCACGCTCGCGCAGCTGCAGCTGCCCGTCATCTGCGGCGTCGGTCACGAGGTGGATTTCACGATCGCCGACTTCGTCGCTGACCTGCGCGCACCGACCCCGTCGGCCGCCGCCGAACTCGCCGTGCCCGACGCCGCCGCCTGGCTGGCCGCGCTGGAGGTGAGCGCCCGCCGCCTGGCCGGCGCTGCATTGCGCTCATGGCGGCTGCGCCACGACGCCGTCGCCCGCGCCGCCGGCCGCCTGGACAGCCTGCACCCGGCGCAGGCCCTCGCACAGCACGCCCAGCGGCTCGACGACTGGCAGCTGCGCGCGAACGCTGCCATCCGGCGCGCCGTCGCCGCGCGCGGCGAGCGTCTCGCCCGGCAACGCGCCGAACTCGATTCCCGCTCGCCCGCAGTGCGGGTCGCCGCACTGGCGCAGCGCTTCGCCCACGCCGGCGCGCGGCTGGCGCCCGCCCTGAGGCACTGCGCCGCGCTCGCCGGCGGCCGGCTCGAGGCGGCCGCCCGCGGCCTGCACGCGGTCAGCCCGCTCGCGACGCTGGCGCGCGGCTACGCGATCGTGACCCTGGCACAGGGCGGCACGGTCGTGACCGACGCGGCGCAGGCGCCCGCGGGCATCGAGATCGACGCCCGCCTGTCGCGCGGCCGGATCCGCGCGCGCGTCATCCGCGGCGGCGACTGACTCAGCGCCGCGGCTTGCGGGTCCGGCGCGCGCGGGTGCGCCGCTGGCGCGGCGTCAGCTTGTCGCGGCGGCCGGCGAACGGGTTTTCCTCGCTGCGGAAATCCACGCGCACCGGCGTGCCCTGCAGCCTGAAGGCCTCGCGGAAGCAGTTGCCCAGGTAGCGGCGGTAATCCTCCGGCGTGCGCTCGGCCTGGGCGCCGTGAATGACGATGACCGGCGGATTGCGCCCGCCCTGGTGCGCGTAGCGCAGACGGATGCGGCGCCCGCGCACCAGCGGCGGCTGGTGCTGCTTCATCGCCGCCTCCAGCACCCGGGTCAGCTCCGGCGTCGGCATATCGCGCATCGCCGCCGCATGGGCGGCGCGCACCGAGCCCATCAGCTCGCCGACGCCGCTGCCGTGCAGGGCCGAGATGAAATGCAGGGGCGCGAAGTCGAGGAAACGCAGGCGCGCGGCCAGCTGCGCGCGGATCTCGTCGCGCTTTGCAGGCGTCACGTGGTCCCACTTGTTGACCGCGATCACCAGCGCCCGTCCGCGGTCGGCGACGATGCCGAGCAGCGTCGCGTCCTGCTCCGCGACCGTCTCGTGCGCGTCCAGCACGCCGATCACGACGTGGGCCGTGTCGATGGCCTGCAGGGTCTTGATCACGCTCCATTTCTCGAGCTTGTGCTCGACCCGCGCGCGGCGCCGGACGCCGGCCGTGTCGATCAGCACGTAGTCCTGCCCGTCGCGGCTGAAGGGCACCTGCACGGCGTCGCGCGTCGTGCCGGGCTCGTCGAAGGTGATCAGCCGCTCCTCGCCGAGCAGGCGGTTGACCAGGGTGGACTTGCCGACATTCGGACGCCCGACCACGCACACGCGGATCGCCCGCGCGGCCTCCTCGTCCGCGGCCGGCTCCGCCGGCGCGCGCCCGGCGAACACCTGGTCGATCAGGTCGTCGATGCCCTGGCGGTGCGCCGCCGACAAGGCCTGCGGCTCGCCGAATCCGAAGCCGTGGAATTCCGCCACGGCGATCGCCGGCTCGCGTCCCTCGCACTTGTTGACGGCGACGGTGACCGGCTTGCCGCTCCGGCGCAGGACGTCGGCGACGAAGCGGTCCGAGGCTTCGAGGCCGCCCTGGCCGTCGACCAGGAATACGACGTGGTCGGCCTCGTCGATCGCCCGCTGGGTCTGCTGCGCCATCAGCTGCAGGACGCCGCGCGGCGACTCCACCAGGCCGCCGGTGTCGATCACGATGAAGCGATGCGGCTCGGAACGCCCGTAACCGTACTTGCGGTCGCGCGTGAGGCCAGGGATATCCGCGACCAGCGCATCGCGGGTGCCGGTCAGGGCATTGAACAGCGTGGACTTGCCGACGTTCGGCCGGCCGACGAGGGCGATGACCGGCAGCATGGCATGCGTATCCGTCGCCGCTCAGCCGCGGCTGGGCGCGCCGGCGCGCCAGGCCTCGACCTGGCCAGAGTCGGTCTGCAGCAGCACCAGGCCGCCGGCCGCGACCGGCGTGTTGCTGATGCGCCCGCCGCTCGCTTTCGAGCGGGCCAGCATGCGGCCGCTGGCCGCATCGAGCCAGTGGATGTAGCCGTCGAAATCGCCCGCGACCAGCACGCCGGCGGCGAGCGCCGGCGCGCTCACGGCGCGCCGCAGCAGCTGGTCCTGGCGCCACACTTCGGTGCCGTCGCGCCGCCGCAGCGCGACCACGGTGCTGTCGGCGGTCGTCACGTACAGCAGCTCGTCGTCGGCCGCCATGCCGCGGTGGCTCGACAGGTCGCGGCCCCACCAGATCTGGCCGGACTCGCGCGCCAGCATCGCGATGCGGCCCTGGTAGCCGACGACGAACAGGTCGTCGCCGGACACCCGCACCGGCGAGTCGATGTCCACCAGGCGCTCGATCTCGGTGCGGCCATGGGTCGGCGTCACCGTCGCCGACCACAGCATCTCGCCGTCCGCCAGCGACAGGGCGACGACCCGGCCGTTGTCGAAACCGCACAGCGCCATGTCGCCGCTGATGACCGGCCCGCCGTTGCCGCGCAGCGTCAGCCGCGGCACCTGCTGCTCGTAGTTCCAGGCTTCCTTGCCGTCCGCGGCCCGCAGGGCGCGCAGGCGGCCGTCCACGGTGCGCACGATGACCAGGCCGCCGCCGATGGCCGGCGCCGACAGGACCTCGCCGCCGGTCGCGACCCGCCAGCGCTGGGCGCCGGTCGCCGCATCCAGCACGACCAGGTCGCCGTCCGAGGTGCCGACCGCCACCAGCCCGTCGCCCGCGGCCGGCCCGCCGCTCAGCGGCAGGTCGGTCGACGTGCGCCAGATGCTGCGGCCGCTCGCAAGCTCGAGCGCCTGGACGTCGCCACCGTGACCCGCGACGTACACGCGGTCGCCCTCGACCGCCGGCCTCAGGCCGAGGCGCAGCACGTCGTCGCCACCGCGGGTCGATACGCTCCAGGCGCGGTCCACCTTGATCACCGGGTCGAAGTCCACCAGTTCGGCCGGGGGAGCGACCTCCTTCTCCTTGCTGCAGCCCCAGCAGAGCAGCGCCGCGGCCAGCAGGCAGACGATGCGGTTTACGCGCATGGACTCATTCCCCCGCGGCCGCCGTCGCCGCAGCCAGTTCGTCGATCTTCAAGGCCAGCAGTTCGGCATCGACCAGGCCTTCGCCCGCAGCGTCGCGGCCGGCGGCGTCCTGCGCGCGCCTCCAGGCCTCGAGCGCCGCGGCGCGGTCGCCGCGCGCGAGCAGCGCATCGCCGCGCAATTCCTCGATGCGCGCATCGATGGCCGGAAGGCGGGCATCGTCGAGCGATGCCAGCGCCGCGTCGAAGCGTCCCTGTGCAAGCTGCACCCGCGCCAGTCGCAGCCGCGCCACCAGTGCGAGGTCGGGGTCGTCGGCATCCTGGGCGACGGCCGCCAGGCGGGTCTCGGCCGCGGCCAGGTCGCCCGCCTCGACATCGAGCCGCGCGAGCACCAGGGTCGCCTGGTCCGCATAGGGCGTGCCGGCAAACTCGCCGGTGATCTCGCCGCCCAGGCGCTGGCCCTCCTCCCGCTCGTTCCTGGCCAGCGCGTCCAGCATCGCCGTGAAGCGCTGCTCGGCCGCCAGCGAACGCGCCGCCTCGCGCGACTGCCACCACTGCCAGCCGTAGTAGCCGCCGAGCGTGAACGCCACGCCCGCAGCCAGCCAGATCCAGTTCGCGCGCAGCCAGTGCCGGAGCTGGTCCGCCTGCTCGCGCTCGGAAAGATATTCGTCGACCATTGACCCTTCCCCGTGATTCAGCCGCCGCTCAGCAGCGCGGCGACGCGCGCCGGCAGTTCGTCCCAGCCGCACTCCGACTGCTCCGCCTCGGCCCGCAGCCGCTTGATCGCCGCCACGCCGCGCTGCGATTCGTCATCGCCGATGATCAGCGCCAGCTGTGCGCCGCTGCGGTCGGCGCGCTTCAGCTGCGACTTGAAGCTGCCGCCGTCCATGTTCACCAGCACGCCCGCGCCGGGCAGCGCGTCGCGCAGCCGTTCCGCCAGCGCGATGCCGGCCCGTTCCGCACGCTCGCCCGCGAGCACGAGGTAGACGGCTGGGGCCGCGTCCGGCGCCGCAATACCGGCGGCCTGCAGCAGGCTGACGATGCGTTCGATGCCGAGCGCCCAGCCGATCGCCGGCGTGGGCTCGCCGCCCAGCTGCGCGACCAGGCCATCATAGCGTCCGCCTGAGCAGACGGCATCCTGCGCGCCGAGCGCCGTCGTGGTCCATTCGAAGACCGTGCGCGTGTAGTAATCCAGGCCGCGCACCAGGCGCGGATCCGCCTCGAAAGCGATGCCGCTGGCGCCCAGCAGCTCGCAGAAGCGCTCGAAATGGCGGCGCGACTCCTCGTCCAGGTGGTCGGTCAGCAGCGGCGCGCCGCGGATCAGCTCGCGCATGGCCGGGTTCTTGGAATCGAGGATGCGCAGCGGATTCGAGTCCAGCCGCCGCTGGCTGTCGGCGTCGAGGCGCGCGCGGTTGGCGCGGAAGTAGTCCACCAGCCTGGCGCGGTAACCCGCCCGCGACTCCGGCGTGCCGAGCGAGTTCACGGCCAGGCGCAGGTCGCCCAGCCCGAGCCGGCGCCAGAGCCGGGCCGAGAGCTGGATCATCTCGACGTCGATGTCCGGCCCGGCGAAGCCGAAGGCCTCGCAATCGATCTGGTGGAACTGCCGGTAGCGGCCCTGCTGCGGACGCTCGTGCCGGAACATCGGCCCGGCGGTCCACAGCCGCTGCTTCTGGTTGTGCAGCAGCCCGTGCTCGATGGCCGCGCGCACCAGCCCGGCGGTCGCCTCGGGCCGGAGGCTCAGCAGGTCGCCGCCGCGGTCCTCGAAGGAGTACATCTCCTTCTCGACGATGTCGGTGTGCTCGCCGATCGAGCGCTGGAACAGTTCGGCATGCTCGACCAGCGGCACGCGCATCTCGCGATAGCCGTAGTCCGCGAACAGCTGGCGTGCCGCGTCCTCGACCAGCCGCCAGTACGGCAACTGGTCCGCGAGCAGGTCGTTCATGCCGCGGACGGCCTGGAGGGTCCTGTCCATGGGTCAGGGCTGCGCCGTCCACCACCAGAATACGGCCACGGCGACGACTGCGAGCGCCACCGCCGCCAGCGGCCAGGCCCAGCGGGCGCGGCTCCGCGCCCGCGGCTGCAGGTCGAGCGCCGGCAGGAAGCTCGGGCCCGGCACCTCGTCCAGTTCGTATGCAGCCATGATCTCCTTCTCCGGGGCGCCGATCAGCACCGCGTAATTGCGCAGGTGGCCGCGCGCAAACACCGGCGCGCCGAGCAGCCCGAGCCGATCCTCTTCCATGGCGAGCACCAGGGCGGCATTGAGCCGCAGGCGCTCGGCAACCTCCTCGATCGAAAGCCCGCGGGCCTCGCGGGCCGCGCGCAGGCGCGCGCCCGCCGAGGCGCCGCTGGTCCCGGCATTCATCCGCGGTTCCGGCGCTCCATCTCGTCCAGCGCGCGCACCTGCTCGGACCCGGCGAACTCGCGGCGCAGCCGCTCGCTGAAGCCGGCCGCCGTGGCATGGTCGTTCAGCGCGACCTCGATCTTGTAGCCGAGCAGCAGCATGTCGGCGGTGGCCGGGGCAACCGCGAAGAAGCGCTCGACGAAAGCGCGCGCCTGCAGGTAGTTGCCGCGGTCGTGCAGCACGCCGGCAAGCTGCGCGTAGGTCTCCGGGTACTCCATGCGCGTGTCGAGCGCCTGCCGCAGGAACTGCTCCGCGCGCTCGAGGTTGCCTTCGCTGCGCGCACAGACGCCGGCATTGGTATAGGCGACGACCGGCGTGCGATACAGCTGGTTGCGCGCCGCCTTCACGAACATCTCCTCGCCCTTGTCGTGGTGGCCGTTGCGGCAGAGGAAAGCACCGAAGGCGTTCTGGGCCTCGGGACTCTCCGGGTCGGCGCGCAGCGCCTGCCGGAAGTGCTTTTCGGCGCGGTCGGGATCGTGCAGGCGCTCGTACACCACCCCGGCGGACAGCTGTACGTTCACGTCCTTGGGGTTCTGCTGCAGGGCCTTGTCGACCTTCTCGCGCGCGACCTGCAGCTGATCGCGCTTCAGGTACTCCATGGCCAGGCGCGCATTGATGCGCCCGGCCTCGAGCAGCGGGTCCGGGCCCTCTACCTGTGCCGCTGCCGGCAGTGCGAGCAGCGTGGCGAGCGCGGCTGCCGCGCAACGCGCGCTCATGCCTGCACCGCCAGCCGCATCCGCCGGCTGCCGAGGCGCACCTGCGTGCGGTCCAGCACCTGGCCGCGCAATTGCCCGCAGGCGGCGTCGATGTCGTCGCCGCGGGTCCGTCGGATCGTTGCCATGACGCCTCCCTGCACCAGCAGGTCGCGGAACCGGCGGATCGCCTCGGCCGGCGACCGGCGGTACTGCGTGCCCGGGAACGTGTTGAACGGAATCAGGTTCACCTTGGCATCATGACCACGCAGCAGCGCCGCGAGTTCCCGCGCGTGCAGCGGCGAGTCGTTGACGCCGTCCAGCATCGTGTATTCGAAAGTCACGCTGCGCCCGTTCTGGCGCTCGAGGTAGTGCCAGCACGCCGCCAGCAGCTCGGCGATCGGATGCCGGCGGTTGATCGGCACCAGCGTGTCGCGCAGCGCGTCGTTCGGCGCGTGCAGCGACACCGCCAGCGCGACATTGCAGTCCTCGGCCAGGCGGTAGATCTGCGGCACCAGCCCGGAGGTCGACAGGGTGACGCGGCGGCGCGACAGGTCGTAGCCCAGGTCGTCCATCATCAGGCGCATCGCCGGCAGCACGTTGCGGTAATTGGCCAGCGGCTCGCCCATGCCCATCAGCACGACGTTGCTGATGATGCGCTCGCCGTCGGGTTCGCGCCCGAGCTCGCGGTTGGCCAGCCACACCTGGCCGATGATCTCGGCTGCCGTCAGGTTGCGGTTGAAGCCCTGGCGGCCGGTCGCGCAGAAAGAGCAGTCGAGCGCGCAGCCGATCTGGCTCGAGATGCACAGCGTGCCGCGGCCCGGCTCGGGGATGAAGACGGTCTCGATCACCTGCTCGGCGGCATTCGCCCCGGGCATGCGCAGCAGCCACTTGCGGGTCCCGTCCGACGCGGTCCGTTCGCTGACGATCTCGGGCACGGCCACCATCGCCACGCCCGCGAGCGCCGCGCGGAAATCCTTCGCCAGGTCGGTCATGCGCGCGAAGTCCGCCTCGCCGCGGCGATAGATCCACTTGAGCAGCTGGCGCGCGCGAAACGGCTTGGCGCCGAGCGCGCCGACGAATGCCTCGAGTTCGGGCCGGGACAGTCCCAGCAGGTTGGTGCGCGCGCCGGCCGTGGCGTTCATGGGCTCGCGACGATCAACGGGTGCGCGCGCACAGCGCGGTCTCCGCGAAGAAATAGGCGATCTCGCGGGCGGCGTTCTCGGCGCTGTCGGAGCCGTGCACGACGTTTTCCTCGATGCTGGTCGCAAGGTCGGCGCGGATCGTGCCGGGCGCAGCCTTCTTCGGGTCGGTCGCACCCATGATGTCGCGGTGACGCTGCACCGCCGCCTCGCCCTCGAGCACCTGCACCATCACCGGCCCGGAGGTCATGTAGGCGCACAGGTCGCGGAAGAACGGCCGCCCGCGGTGCACGGCGTAGAAACCCTCGGCCTGGCTGCGGGTCAGGTGCAGCATGCGCGCGCCGACGATGCGCAGCCCCGCGCGCTCGAAGCGGGCGTAGACGTCGCCGATCAGGTTGCGGGCCACGCCGTCGGGCTTGACGATGGACAGGGTGCGCTCGACCGTCATGGGTTCCTCACGTTGCGGGGGAGTCGATCCGGACCGCACATTCTAGCGCCCGGGGCCCACCCCCGGCAATCGCCGCCTGCGCGGAAGTGCCCGTCAACTAAGGAAAAATCAGACGCTGAAGCTCTCGCCGCAGCCGCATTCGCCGCGCACGTTGGGATTGCGGAAGCGGAAGGCCTCGTTGAGGCCGTGGCGGACGAAATCGACCTCGGTGCCGTCGATCAGTTCCAGGCTGCCGGAGTCGACCAGCACGCGCACGCCCTGGCTGTCGAACACGCGATCGCCGTCCTCGACCGCATCGGCGTAATTCACCACGTAGGCAAAGCCCGAGCAGCCGGTCTTGCGGACCGCGAGGCGCAGGCCGATGCCATGGCCGCGCTCCGCCAGGAAATGCCGCACCCGCTCGGCCGCCGCAGTCGTCAGTGTGATCGCCATGTCGTGCCCGATTGTAACGCAGGCGCCGCCGCCAGCAGGCTGCGCAGCGCATCCTCGACGACCAGCAGGCGCCCCATTTTCTCGGCCGGCGCCGCCAGCTCGTCTGCCATCCGCCTGGCTGTGATGGCGGCGGCATCGGCGATTGCAAGGCCGCGAAGCGCCTCACAGAGCCAGGCGGCTGCCGCGAGCACGTGCGGGCAACCCCAGGCGGTGAACGCGCAGGCGGCGATGCGGCCGTCGTCGATCCTTGCCTCGAGCCGCACCCAGGCGCCGCGCTCGAGCGCCAGCGCCTCGCCGCTGATCCGCGACCCCGGCCCGGCGGCGAGCGGCCCCGCCCCGGGCAGGCTGCGGAACAGCTGCAGCACGCGCTCCGGGTACGACGGGTCGCCGCTCATGCGATGCGCTCCAGCGCGCCGGCCGGCAGCGCGGCGCGCAGGCGCCGCACGCCGGCGACCAGGATGGCGGCGGCGCGATCGACTTCCGCGGCCGTCGTGCTGCGGCCGAGGCTCAGGCGCAGCGACGCCTGTATCGCCAGGTCCGACCGGCCGATCGCCCGCAGCACGGCCGACGGCTCCGCCGCAGCCGAATGGCAGGCGGCGCCGCTCGCCACCTCCAGCCGTCCGTCGAGCTCGAGCAGCAGGCTCTCGCCCTCGATCCCGGCAAAGCCGACGTTCAGGATGCCTGGCACGCTCGGCTCGGCCGCGCCGTTGCGCCACAGCGGCGCGGCCGGCTGCAGCGCCTGCCACAGCCGCTCGCGCAGGCCGCGGATCCGCGCCGGCTCGGTCGCAAGCGCCTGGCGCGCGATCTCGCAGGCCGCGCCGAACCCGGCGATCTGGTGGGTCGCGAGCGTGCCGGAGCGCAGCCCGCCCTCGTGCCCGCCGCCGAGCAGCAGCGGCTGCAGCGCCGGCCGCGGGCGGCGCCGCACGTAGAGCGCGCCGATGCCCTTGGGACCTCCCAGCTTGTGCGCGCAGAAGCTCAGCAGCGCGACGCCGGACGCGGCCACGTCGATCGGCAGCTTGCCGGCGCTCTGGACTGCATCCACGTGCAGCACGATCTCGCGCTCGCGGCACAGCGCCGCCACGGCATCGACGTCGTTCAGCACGCCGATCTCGTTGTTGGCATGCATCAGCGACACGAGCGAGGTCGTCGGCCGCAGGGCGCCGGCGACGCGGTCGACGCCGATGATGCCGCCCGCATCCGGCCCGAGCCAGGTCACGTCGAAGCCGTCGCGCTCGAGCCGGCGGCAGGCGTCCAGCCCCGCGCGATGCTCGATCCGCGAAGTGACGACGTGGCGGCGCCCGTCGCCCGCCGCGCGCGCGGCGCCCTGGATGGCGAGATTGACGCTCTCGGTCGCGCCGGAGGTGAACACGATCGAGTCGGGCGTCGCGCCGATCAGCGCCGCCACCTGCGCGCGCGCCTGCTCGATGCGCGCCGCCGCCCGCCGCCCCGACCCGTGCTGCGAGGACGGATTCGCCTGCAGCGCCGGATCGGCAAGGCATTCGCCCATCACCGCCGCCACCCGCGGATCGAGCGGCGCGCTCGCCGCGTGATCGAGATAGATTGCCGCCATCGCCCTACCCGTCCGGCCGCAGCCGGCGCTCGATCGCCGCCAGCACGCCGCGCAGGATCCGCACCTCGCTGTCGTCCGGCACGGCGCGCGCCAGCAGGCGCTGCAGCCGCGGCCCGAGCTGCGCGGCATTGCCCTCGTGCATGAAGCCGACCCGGCCGAGAACGGCGTCGAGATGCGCGTGCAGCGCGGCGACGTCGCCGGCACTCGCGGGCGACGACGGCGGCGCCGGCGCCGACGCCGCCATGCGGATTTCGTAACAGACGATCTGCACGGCCTGCGCCAGGTTCAGCGACCCGTAGCCGTCGGCGACCGGGATCCGGACCAGGGCGTGGCAGCGCGCGAGGGCCTCGTTGGCGAGGCCGTTGCGCTCGCCGCCGAACAGCACCGCCGCCGGGCGCGTGCCGCCCGCGGCGACGAGCTCGGCCGCCGCCTGCCGCGCATCGAGCATGCGCCAGTTGGCGCTGCGCACCCGGGCGGTGGTGCCGAGCACCAGCCCGCAATCGGCGATCGCGGCATCGACGTCGTCGAAGACGCGCGCCGCGGCCAGCAGGTCCGCCGCGCCCGCCGCGCGCGCGACCGCTTCCGGGTCGGGAAACGCCTGCGGCCGCACCAGCGCCAGCGACTCGAGGCCCATGTTCTTCATGGCGCGCGCGCTCGCGCCGATGTTGCCCGGATGGCTGGTGTCCACGAGCACGATGCGGATGCTGGCTGTCATCGCGGTCTGCGGATGATTACTGATATTCTCGGCGGATGCATCCCCTGGTCAACATTGCGGTCGGCGCCGCGCGCCGCGCGGGCGAAGTGATCGTGCGTAACCTCGATCGCGCCGGCGGCGTCACCGTCAGCGAGAAGAGCCGCAACGATTTCGTCAGCGAGGTCGACCGCGCGGCCGAGCAGGCGTTGATCGCGGCGATCCGCAAGTCCTACCCGGACCATGGCTTCCTCGCCGAGGAAAGCGGGCGCCACGAAGGCAACGACTACACCTGGGTCATCGACCCGCTGGACGGGACCACCAATTTCCTGCACGGGTTCCCGCAGTTCGCGGTCTCCGTCGCCTGCCGCCACCGCGACCGCACCGAGATCGGCGTCGTGCTCGACCCGCTGCGCGGCGAGCTGTTCACGGCCGCGCGCGGCGAGGGCGCGCAGCTCGACGGGCGCCGCCTGCGGGTGACGCAGCGGCCGGGCCTCGACGGCGCGCTGATCGGCACCGGATTCCCGTACCGCGAGAACGGCCGCTGGATCAGGCCGTATCTCGCCATGCTGGAGCAGGTGATGCAGCACGCCGCCGGCGTGCGCCGGCCCGGCGCGGCATCGCTCGACCTCGCCTACGTCGCCGCCGGCCGGCTCGACGGATTCTGGGAGATCGGGCTCGCGCCGTGGGACACGGCGGCGGGCAACCTGCTGATCACCGAAGCCGGCGGCCGGGTCGGCACGCTGGCCGGCACCGAGTACCGCGACGGCGGCAACCTGGCCGCCGGCAGCCCGCGCGTCTTTGCCGCGCTGGTCGAGACGTTCGCGCCGCACCTGGACGACGAGCTGCGCCGGTAAGTCCCGGCGCGCGCTCGCAATCGCCACAGGCCTGGGTTAGAGTCCCGGACGGTTTCGCAGGGGGGATTTCCGCATGAGTCTGTTCCGCACGAAGCCGGTCACGGCCAACCCGCACGTGGATGCGGGCGAGCCGGTCGAAGGCAGCCTCCAGGGCGAGGCGACACTCAAGCGCGTTCTCACGGCCCGCCACCTCGTGCTGCTCGGCATCGGCGCGGTGATCGGCGCCGGCATTTTCGTGCTCACCGGCCACGCCGCCGCCAATCATGCGGGCCCCGCGGTCGTGCTCTCGTTCGTGATCGCGGGCGTCGCCTGCGGCCTCGCCGGCCTGTGCTACGCCGAGTTCGCCTCGATGCTGCCGGTGTCCGGCAGCGCCTACTCCTATGCCTACGCCACGCTCGGCGAGCTGGTCGCCTGGTTCATCGGCTGGAACCTGGTGCTCGAGTACACCTTCGCCGCAGCGACGGTCTCGGTCGGCTGGTCGGGATACTTCACCGGCCTGCTGGCATCGATAGACGACGGACTCGGCGTCTCGCTGTCGCTGCCGGCGGCGCTGACGTCCGCGCCGTTCGCCGTCACCGACGGGCGCCTGGTGCCCACCGGCGCGATCGTCAACCTGCCCGCGGTCGCGATCGCAACCGCGATCGCCGCGCTGTGCTACCGCGGCATCACGCAGTCGGCATTCGTCAACTCGATCATCGTCGTGATCAAGCTGGTCGTCATCTTCCTGTTCATGGGCTTCAGCCTGCAGTTCATCGACACCGCGAACTGGACGCCGTTCATCCCGGAATCCCAGGGCCCCGAGCGCTTCGGCTGGGACGGCGTGCTGCGCGCGGCGTCGATCGTGTTCTTCGCCTACATCGGCTTCGACGCCGTCTCGACCGCCGCGCAGGAAACCAAGAACCCGCAGCGCGACATGCCGATCGGCATCCTCGGCTCGCTCGCGATCTGCACGCTGATCTACATTGCCATGTCGGCGGTGATGACCGGCATCATGCCGTACACGCTGCTGGGCACGCCGAAACCGGTGGCGACGGCGCTCGAGACCTACCCGAGCCTGCTGTGGCTCAAGACCCTGGTCGAGATCGGCGCCATCGCCGGCCTGTCGTCCGTGATCCTGGTGATGATGGTCGGCCAGCCGCGCATTTTCTATTCGATGTCGAAGGACGGCATGATCCCGCCGATGTTCGGCCGCGTGCACCCGGTCTTCCGCACGCCGCATGTCGGCACGGTCGTGGTCGGCATCTCCGCCGTGATCCTGGCGGGCCTGCTGCCGATCGGCACCCTCGGCGAGCTGGTGTCGATGGGCACGCTGCTGGCGTTCGCGACCGTCTGCATCGGCATCCCGGTACTGCGCCGCACGCGTCCGGACCTGCCGCGCGGTTTCCGCGTGCCGGCGGCGCCGCTGGTCGGTTTCCTCGGTGCGGCGACCTGCCTGTACCTGTTCTGGCAGTCGTTCCAGGCCAACTGGCACTGGATGGGGGCCTGGATCGCGATCGGCTTCGCCATCTACTTCGGCTACAGCCGGCGCCACAGCAAGCTCAACAAGTAGCGGTCACCCTGGCCGTCGCGAGTCCTGGTCCGGCCGGGGCTCCCTCGCTCGCTCAGCAGAACGGACATTCGCTCGCTCGGGCCCCCGGCCGTCCCCGCCTCGCGACGGGCGACCGACCACGCCGGTCGGGCTGGCGCGCGGGCCGTGACGGGCGGGTGGCGAGCGAGCGACTAAAGTTCCGGCGGAGCGAGCGAGCCAGCCCGCCCGGCG
>CAYXUJ010000024.1:6226-12749 GCA_964468395.1 uncultured Steroidobacteraceae bacterium | reverse complement strand
GTGGCGAGCGAGCGACTAAAGTTCCGGCGGAGCGAGCGAGCCAGCCCGCCCGGCGGGGCCCGCGCGGCCCTTCATCAGCGCTCCGGCCGGTCCTCGGGCGGCAGCGTCGGGCCGCGCAGGTCGACCGGCGCCTTGCCGCGGCGCCGCATCCGGATGTTGATCATCTCGACGCCCACCGAGAAAGCCATCGCGAAGTACAGGTAGCCCTTCGGGATCTCGAAGTCGAAGGACTCGCCGATCAGCGCGACGCCGATCAGGATCAGGAACGACAGCGCCAGGATCTTGATCGTCGGGTGGCGCTCGATGAACTCGTGGATCGGCCGCGCCAGGAACATCATCACCAGCACCGCGATGATGATCGCGGCGACCATGACCTCGACGTGCTCGGCCAGGCCCACCGCAGTCAGCACCGAGTCGAGCGAGAAGACGATGTCGACGAGGCCGATCTGGATGACGACGGCCATGACCTTGGTGCGCAGCTTGACCTTGCCGGCATGCGCGTCCTCGGCGCCCTCGAGCGCGCCGTGGATCTCGCTCACGCTCTTCATCAGCAGGAACAGGCCGCCGGCGAACAGGATCAGGTCGCGGCCGGAGATCTCCTCGCCGAGGATCGTGAACAGCGGCGCGGTGAGGCGGATCAGCCAGGTGATCGAGAACAGCAGGCCGATGCGCGTGATCATCGCGAACGCAAGGCCCAGGATCCGGCCGCGATGCTGCAGCTCGGGCGGCAGCTTCGACACCAGGATCGACAGGAAGATGATGTTGTCGATGCCGAGGACGATCTCGAGCAGCGTCAGCGTCAGGAACGAGATCCAGACTGCCGGGTCCGCGAGGAATTCGATCATGCCGGCTCCCGCGCCGCCCGCTCAGGGCAGCGCATCGACCTCGCCGCGCTTGTCCGGCGGCATCAGGTCGCGTTGCGACAGGCCGAGGTCGAGCGCCAGCGCGCCGGCCACGTAGATCGACGAAAACGTGCCGACCACGATGCCGATCATCAGCGCGACGCCGAACGGCCGCAGCGCCTCGCCGCCGAACAGCACCAGCGCCGACACCACGATCATGGTCGTGCCCGAGCTCAGCAGCGTCCGGGACAGCGTCTCGTTGATCGCGGTATCCATCACGACCCGCGGCTCGGCCTTGCGCATCTGCACCAGCCGCTCGCGCACGCGGTCGAACACGACGACCGTGTCGTTCAGCGAATAGCCGATCACCGCCAGGATCGCCGCCATGACCGACAGGTCGAAGGTCAGGCCGGTCACCGCGAACACGCCGATCACCACGAACGGGTCGTGCAGCACGGCGACGATCGCGCCGATAGAGAACTTCCACTGGAAGCGCATGACCACGTAGATGCCGATGAACAGCAGCGCCATCAACAGCGCCGTCGCGCCCTTCTCGGCGAGCTCGCGGCCGGCCTGGGGCCCGACCGACTCGGTGCGCCGGATCTCCACGCCCGGCTCGACCGTCGCCAGCGCCGCGCGCACCTGCTCGGTGACCTCGCGCGCCGCCTCGCCGCTGGCCGGCGGCAGGCGCACCAGGACGTCCTGCGTCGTGCCGAAGCGCTGCACCAGCGCGTCGTCGAGGCCGGCGTCGCCGAGCGACGCGCGCAGCCGCTCGAGATCGGGCGCGCCCGGGAAATGCGCCTCGATCACGACGCCGCCGGTGAAGTCGATGCCGAAGTTCAGGCCGCGCAGGCTGACCGCAACGATCGATCCGACGATGACCAGGATCGACACCGCGTACCAGTAGCGGCGCTTGTCGAGGAACCGGATCTGCGGCGTGCGCTTGAAGAATTCCATGGCCGCCCCTCAGATCGCCAGGCGCTCGACGCGCCGCCGCCCGCCGTAGATCTGGTTCAGCAGGGCGCGGCTGCCGACCAGGGCGGTGAACATCGAGGTCAGGATGCCGAGGTTCAGCACGACGGCGAAGCCCTTGATCGGGCCGGTGCCGAACGCGAACAGCATGACGCCGGCGATCAGGGTCGTGATGTTGGAGTCGATGATCGCCGAGAACGCGCGCTCGAAGCCGGCGTTGACCGCCGCCAGCGGCGAACTGCCGTTGCGCACCTCCTCGCGGATGCGCTCGAAGATCAGCACGTTGGCGTCGACCGCCATGCCGACCGTCAGCACGATGCCGGCGATGCCCGGCAGCGTCAGCGCCGCCTTGAACAGCGACAGCAGCGCCGTCAGCAGCACCACGTTGGCCAGCAGCACGGCATTCGCGACCAGGCCGAACACCCGGTAGTAGACGGCCATGAACACGAACAGCCCGGCCATGCCGAGCATCAGCGCCTTGAAGCCGCGCTCGATGTTCTCGCGGCCGAGGCCGGGACCGACCAGGCGCTGCTCGACGATGTACAGCGGCGCCGCCAGCGCGCCGGCGCGCAGCAGCTTGGCGAGCTCGGTGGCCTCCATGGCGCTGAGGCCGGTGATCTGGAACTGGTTGGAGAACACGCCCTGGATGGTCGCGACGCTGATGACCTCCTCCTTGGAGCGGTCCAGCAGCACCTTGCGCCCGTCGCGCTCGACCAGCTCGCGCTCCTTCTCGATGAACACGACAGCCATCGGCCGCTTGAGGTTCTCGCGCGTCGTGCGCAGCATCTCCTCGCCGCCGCGGCTGTCGAGCTTGACGCTGACCGCGGGCTCGCCCTGCGACGGCGCGAACGAGGCGTCGATCAGCTGGTCGCCGGTGGCAATGATCTCGCGCTTCAGCAGCACCGGCGTCCCGTCGCGCTGCTGGTACAGGCGCGTGCCCAGCGGCGCGCGGCCGCTGCGCTCGGCCTCGAGCGGGCTGTTGGCGGTGTCGACCAGCCGGAACTCGAGCGTCGCGATCTTGCCGAGCACGCGCACGACCTCGGATGCGTCCTGGATGCCGGGCAGCTGCACCGCGATCCGGTTGAGGCCCTGGCGCTGGACGATCGGCTCGGCGACGCCGAGCGCGTTGACGCGGTTGTTGAGCGCGGTGATGTTCTGCTGGATCGCGAAGTCCTGGCGCTGCCGCACCTGGTCCTCGCTCAGCTCGACGACCAGCTCGCCCGGCATCCCGCCGTCCTGCGGCGTGAGCGTCGGGTCGAATTTCTCGATGGCGGTGACCGCGGCGTCGCGCGTCCCCGCGTCGCGCAGCTGCACGATCACCTGGTTGCCGCGCGCGGCGACCTCCAGGTAGGCCACGCGCTCGTCGCGCAGCGCCTTGCGCAGGTCGCGCTCCATGACCTGCAGCAGCTGGTCCACCGCGCCCTCGACGTCCACCTCGTAGACCAGGTAGATGCCGCCGCGCAGGTCGAGGCCCAGGCTCATCGGCTCCAGGCCCAGGGCGCCGAGCCAGTCCGGCGCGCGCGAGGCGAAGGTCGTGGCGGTCGCGAACTGGCCCTCGTAGCGCTGCGCGATCAGGTCGCGGGCCGCGAGCTGCTGGTCCACGTCGGCGAAGCGGATCCACAGCCGCCCGTCGTCGTCCACCTTGACCAGCTCGTACGGCAGGCCGGACTCCGACAGCAGGCGCTCGAACTCGGGGATCGATTGCGGCGTGAACTCGGCGCGGTCGCGGCGCGACAGCTGCAGCGCCGGCGACTCGCCGAACACGTTCGGCAGCGCCAGCAGCGCCGCCACGAGCATGACGACGAGGACGGTCACGCTCTTCCAGACCGGGAACCTGAGCATTATTGCGGGACCGCCGTCAGGTCAGTGCGACTTCAGCGTGCCTTTCGGCATCAACTGCGCGACCTGGAATTTCTGCACCCGGATCGCCACGTTGGCGGCGACCTCGAGCGTCACGAAATGCTCGCCGACCTCGCTGATGCGGCCCAGGATGCCGCCATTGGTCACGACCTCGTCGCCGGTGGCGAGCTTGCCGACCATCTCCCGGTGCTCCTTGGCGCGCTTGGTCTGCGGGCGGATCAGCAGGAAATAGAAGACCACGAAGATCAGCACCAGCGGCAGGATCGTGGTCAGCGTGCTTGCGGTGCCGCCGGCGGCGGCCTGCGCCCAGGCGGGCGTGATGAAAAAGTCCATGTGCTTCCTCTGCGGGGGCCGGCGCCGCCGGCCCGGTTCGGGCGCGTGATTATGCCACAGTGCCGGCGGGCTGCCGGCGCGACGCCTCGAAGCCGGCGCGGAAGGCGCCGAACGCGCCGGCCGCGATCGCCGCGCGCATCTGCCCCATCAGCCCGAGGTAATAGTGCAGGTTGTGCAGCGTCGCCAGGCGCGGGCCCAGCATCTCGCCGCAGCGGTCGAGGTGGCGCAGGTAGGCCCGGCTGTAGTGCCGGCAGGTGTAGCAGGCGCAGTCGGGGTCCACCGGCCCGGTGTCGTCCGCATAGCGCGCGTTGCGGATGTTGATGACGCCCCAGGGCACGAACAGGTGGCCGTTGCGCGCGTGCCGCGTCGGCATCACGCAGTCGAACAGGTCGATGCCGCAGGCCACCGACTCGACCAGGTCCTCCGGCCGCCCGACGCCCATCAGGTAGCGCGGCTTGCCGGCCGGCATGGCCGGCGCCAGGGCCCGCAGCACGCGCAGGCGCTCGGCCGGCGGCTCGCCGACCGACAGCCCGCCGATCGCGAGTCCCTCGAAGCCGATGCGCTCCAGGCCTTCCAGCGACGCCAGCCGCAGCGCCTCGTGCATGCCGCCCTGGACGATGCCGAACAGCGTCCCGGCGCCCTGCCCGGCGTCCCATGCGCGCCGGCTGCGCTCCGCCCAGCGCAGCGACAGCTCCATCGACGCCCGCGCCACGGACTCGGAGGCCGGGTACGGCGTGCACTCGTCGAAGACCATGGCGATGTCGGAGCCGAGCGCGCGCTGCACCGCCATCGAGCGCTCGGCATCGAGGAAAACCTCGGCGCCATCGACCGGCGAGCGGAAGCGGACGCCCTGCTCGCTCAGCTTGCGCATGGTCGCCAGGCTGAATACCTGGTAGCCGCCGGAGTCGGTCAGGATCGGCCGCTGCCAGTGCATCATCCCGTGCAGGCCGCCGTGCGCGCGCACCACGTCCGCCCCCGGCCGCAGCATCAGGTGGAAGGTGTTGGCGAGGACGATCTCGGCGCCGCAGGCGGCGAGTTCCTCGGGCGTCACGCCCTTCACAGTGCCGTAGGTGCCGACCGGCATGAAGGCCGGCGTCTCGACGGCGCCGCGGGCGAACTCGAGGCGGCCGCGGCGGGCGGCGCCTTCCTGCGCCAGCAGCCCGAACTTCACGGCGCGGCCCCGCGCGGCGCGAGCACCGCGGGATCGGGCGTGACGAACATCGCATCCCCGTAGCTGAAGAACCGGTAGCGCCCGGCGATCGCGTGATGATACGCGGCGAGCACGCGCTCCCGCCCGGCGAACGCGGCGACCAGCATCAGCAGCGTCGACTCGGGCAGGTGGAAATTCGTCACCAGCGCGTCCACCGCGCGGAAGCGATGGCCGGGGACGATGAAGATGTCCGTCTCGCCGTCGCCGGCCGCGAGCGCGCCGCCCGCGCTGGCGGCCTCGAGTGCCCGCACCACCGTCGTGCCGACCGCGACCACGCGGCCACCCTGCGCCCGCGCGGCATGGATCGCCGCGACCGCCGCCGGCGGCACGCAGTAGCGTTCGGCATGCATCCGGTGCGCAGCCAGTTCCTCGCTGCGCAGCGGCTGGAATGTCCCGGCGCCGACATGCAGGGTGAGGCGCGCGATTGCCACGCCCGCGCGCTCGAGCGCCTCCAGCATGCGGCGGTCGAAATGCAGGCCGGCGGTCGGCGCCGCTACCGCCCCCGGCTGGTCGGCGAACACGGTCTGGTAGCGCTCGCGGTCGGCGTCATCGGCCGGCCGCGCCACGTACGGCGGCAGGGGCACGCTGCCGTGGGACTCAAAATAGGCGAGCGCGTCGCAGTCGAGCTCGATCTCGTGCAGGTCGTCGCGGCGTGCGATCGCCTGCGCCCGCGCCCCGCCCGGCAGCTCGATGGTGGTGCCGGGCCGAAGTCCCTTGCTGGCGCGCGCCTGCGCCAGGATCCGCCGCGGGCCAAGAATGCGTTCCAGCAGCAGCTCGCAGGCGCCGCCGCTCGCCTTGCGCCCCAGCACGCGCGCCGGCAGCACGCGGGTGTCGTTCAGCACGAGCACGTCGCCGGCGCGCAGCAGCGCCGGCAGGTCGGTGAAGCGCAGGTCGGACAGCGCGCCGCTCGCGCCGTCGAGCGCCAGCAGCCGGCTCGCGCTGCGTTCGGGCAGCGGGCGCTGCGCGATCAGCTCCGGAGGCAGCACATAGGAAAAGTCCGCGCGGCGCATGGGCCGCGCAGACTAGCACAGGGCCTGCGGCGCTCAGCTGCGGGCAGCGCCCTCCGCCGGCGCCGCCGGCGCCGCCGGCGCGGGCGGCGGCTCGACGTGGCGCAGGCGGAATTCATGCCGCGCGCGCTCCGGCACCTCGCCTTTCAGCGTCTGCGCGCGGCGATCGCGCAGGATGCGCAGTTCGACGGTCTCGCCCGGCTGGTAGGAGCGCAGGATGCGCATGGCGTGCCGCCCGTTCTGGGGCTCGCGCCCGCCGATCGCGACGATGACGTCGCCGTCCTGCAGGCCGAGGGCCG
>CAYXUJ010000024.1:0-6126 GCA_964468395.1 uncultured Steroidobacteraceae bacterium | reverse complement strand
GGCTCGCGCCCGCCGATCGCGACGATGACGTCGCCGTCCTGCAGGCCGAGGGCCGAATCATCCGGGGCGCGCGCCACCAGCACGCCCTTGTCGGCGCCGAAGTAACGGCCGAGCCCGGGCGTCAGCGTCACCAGCTCCGCATCGCCCCACTCGTCCAGCAGCCAGTGCGCCTCGCTGACGTGGCCACCGCCGTGCATCGGCGGCATGGGCGGCAGGCCGCGCATGGCCGGCAGTCCCGGCATCGGGCCGGCGGGCCCGGCGTAGAAAACGCGGTCGAGTTCGCGTGCCTCGACGGTCAGCTTGACCGGCTTGCCATCCCGCCGGACCTCGAGGGCGACCTTCTGGCCCGGCTCGACGGATTCCATGGCCTTGACCAGCTCGCGCCCGGTCGCGACCTTCGACTTGTCGATCGCCACGATGACGTCGCCGGCCTTGACGCCGGCCTCGGCTGCGGGACCGCCCGGGCTGACGCCCGCGACGCGCACGCCGCCGCCATTCGGCTCGGCGCCGCCGAGATTGACCCCGAGCATCGCGCGCCGCGGGCCGCCGAGGAACACCTCGAACTCGCGGGTCACGTCGGGCCCGGCCATCTCGCCGCTCAGTTCGGCCACCTCGCGCGCCGCGTCCTCGAGGCGCCGCTGGGCATCGGCCAGGCGCTGCTCGAGTTCCTGGGGGTCGCCGGACTGCGCCAGGGCCGGGGCGACGGGGCCCAGGACCGCGGATGCCGTCAGCGCCAGAATCAGTTTGTGCATTGCCGTCTCCATGATCAGTAGGTGCCGACCGCGTCCGCATAACGGACCCGGACCAGCGAGTGCATGAGGTCCACGCGTTCCTGCCACAGGCGCTCGGCGCGCTCGGGCGCGTTGGGCTCGAGGGTCACGCGGCTCAGGCGGTCGTCCAGCAGCGCCAGCCGGTCCTCGAGTTCCGCCAGCGTGAACGCGGTGCTGCCGCTCATCGCATGGCGCTCCGGGAGCGTCGCCAGCAGCCATTCCAGGCGTTCGTTCTCGGCCAGGATCCAATCGCTTGCAAGTGCGCGCGGCGCCGGCCGCGAGGCGGCCGCGAGGTCCTGCTGCGCCGACTGCAGCCACCAGCCGAGGCCCAGCGCGACCGTCAGCGCGCCCGCGGCGAGCGCCGCGGGCCAGCGCAGCGTGGCGCGCACCTCGCGCTGGCGGCGCGCGGCCAGCACCGCGGCAAATCCGCCGGCCGGCGGCTCGAAACCGTCCAGCGCCGCGAGCCGGGCATTCCAACCGCTCAGGCCGGCGTGCATGGCGTTCCCTCCGGGATCGCTGCCGGCGCAGTCAGCAGGTCGCGCAGGCGCGCGTGGGCGCGGGACAGCTGGGACTTGGAGAAGCTGGGCGTGCGCCCGAGTGCCTGGCCGATCTCGGCATGCGTATAGCCCTCGACGTCATGCAGCCAGACGACGGCACGGGTCAGGGCGGGCAGCGTCATCAGCGCCCGCTCGAGCGCCGCATCGCCGCCGTCCGGCGCTTCGCGGTTAGCCGCCGGCAGCCGGTCGGCGCCGGCGGGATCCTTGTCCAGCCATTCGAGGCTGCGGTGCCAGGGCGAGCGCAGGTACATCAGGGCGCGGTTGACCGCGATCGAGCGGATCCAGGCCGGCAGCGGGCAACGGCCCTCGAACGCGCCGATGTGCTCGAGTACGTCGACGAAGGTTTCCTGCAGCAGTTCCTCGGCGATGGCAGGCCGCCGCACCAGCCGGCGCAGCAAGGTGTAGATGGGGCCGGCGGTTGCCTCGTAAACGGCGGCCAGCGCCGCCAGCTCGCCGCCCTGGGCCGCGGCCACGACCGGGGCCGGGATGTCGATTTCCGCAATTCGGGCCATCGGGCGCTTAGATGCCCGGGGCGGCCGAAAGGTCGCACGGGCGGCGACGATTTCCTGGTGCCGAGGGCGAGAATCGAACTCGCATGACCTTGCGGTCGGCAGATTTTGAGTCTGCTGTGTCTACCAATTCCACCACCCCGGCCGCGAGGCGTGAGTATACGGCCGGCCCGCGCGGCCTGCGCACGCCCGCGCTTGGCAGGCGGGGGCCGCGCGACGACAATCGCGGCGATGAACTTCTGTCCCCATTGCGCCGCGCCGGTCGCGCGGCGCATCCCCGACGGTGACCACCTGCCCCGCTTCGTCTGCACGGCCTGCGGCGCGATCCACTACGAGAACCCGAAGCTGGTGGCCGGTTGCGTGCCGGAACACGAGGGCCGGATCCTGCTGTGCCGCCGCGCCATCGAGCCGCGCCGCGGCTACTGGACCATCCCCGCCGGGTTCATGGAGAACGACGAAACCCTGCAGCAGGCCGCGGCCCGCGAATGCCACGAGGAGGCACTGGCGCAGGTGGAGGTCGGCGACCCCTGCGCGATCGTGCACGTGCTGCACGCGCGCCAGGTGCACGTGATGTTCCGCGCCCGCCTGGCGGCGCCGTCATTCGGCGTCGGCGTCGAAAGCCTCGAGGTGAAGCTGTGCGAGGAGCGCGACCTGCCGTGGCCGGAGATCGCGTTCGCCAGCGTCGCGTTCACGCTGCGCCGCTGGCTCGAGGACCGCGCCAGCGGCCGGAGCCGGCTGCACTTCGAGACCATCGCCTGAGCGCCGGCGGACGCCGCCTGTGGCACAATTCGCGGCTCGAAAATCGCGCCCTGCGCCGGGATCCGCCAGATGACCTTCGTCGTGACCGAAACCTGCATCAAGTGCAAGTACATGGACTGCGTGGAAGTCTGTCCGGTGGACTGCTTTCACGAGGGGCCGAACTTCCTGGTCATCGATCCGGAGGAATGCATCGACTGCACGCTGTGCGAGCCGGAGTGCCCGGTGGACGCCATCTTTTCCGAGGAGGAGGTCCCGGCCGGCCAGGAGCAGTTCCTGGCGCTCAATGCCGAGCTCGCGAAGCAGTGGCCGGTGATCACCCAGCGCGGCGAGCCGCCGGCGGACGCCGACGAATGGAAGGGCGTGCCGGACAAGCTGCCGCTGCTCGAGCGCTGAGGCTCAGCGCGCCTCGGCCGCCGACATCGCCAGGTATTCGGCCATGCTCGCGGCCGGCAGGTAGCCTGCCAGGTACTCGCCGCGGTCGGTGACGATGCCGGGCGTGCCCTGGATGCCGAGTTCCCGCCCGAGAGCGTACTGCGCCGCGATCGGCGTTTCGCAGTCCTTCGCCTTGACTGCCTCGCCGCGCTTGGCGCGGGTCAGCGCATCGCGCCGGTCGGCGCTGCACCAGACCGCTTCCGCCTTGCGCCAGGACTCGGTGTCCGGGCCGGTGCGCGGATAGAACAGGTAGCGGACGCGGATGCCGAGGCGGTTCAGCTCGCCGATTTCCTGGTGCAGGCGCCGGCAATAGGTGCAGTCGATGTCGGTGAAGACGGTCAGCGTATGGCGGACCGGGCCGGCAGGCGCGAACACGATCGTGTCGCCGTCGGAAATCTGCGCGAGCAGGGCGACGCGCCCTTCCTGCCGCCGCCGCTCGGTCAGGTTCTCCTTCGAGGTCATGTCGAACACGTCGCCGTCGACGTAGAAACGCCCGTCGACCGAGACGTAGCCGACCTCGGCGCCGGAGCGGATCTCGTACAGGCCCTCGATCGGGGACGGCTTGACGTCCTCCACCTTGACGTCGAGCCGGCGCGCGATCTCCGCGCGCACGTCGGCTTTCGCCGCGGGCGGCGGCGGCGCGGCCGATGCGGCAAGCGCCAGCATCGCGGCAGCCGGGATCAGGGTGCGTCGCATCGAGTGGTTCACGCGGGCCTCGCGGCGCTCCAGGCGGGATATCTTGGACCGCGGCGCGCGGCCGCGGTTCGGGCGCCCAGTCTATCAGCCGCGGGGGTGGTGCTGCGCGTGCAGCTCTTTCATGCGCTCGCGCGCGACGTGCGTGTAGATCTGGGTCGTCGACAGGTCGCTGTGCCCGAGCAGCATCTGCACCACGCGCAGGTCGGCGCCGTGGTTCAGCAGGTGGGTCGCGAACGCGTGGCGCAGCGTGTGCGGCGACAGTTCCTTCTCGACGCCGCCCTTCTTCGCGTAGCGCTTGATGATGTGCCAGAAGGCCTGGCGCGTCATGCGGTCGCCGCGCCGGGTCGGGAACAGGTGGTCGGTCTGGCGGTCGAGCAGGATCTCGCCGCGCGCGCCGCGCATGAATTCGGTCAGCCAGCGCACCGCCTCCTCGCCGAGCGGGATGAGCCGCTCGCGGTTGCCCTTGCCGACGATGCGCAGCACGCCCTGGTTCAGGTTGACCTGCCCGGCCCGCAGGCTCACGAGCTCGGACACGCGCAGGCCGGTGGCATAGAGCACCTCCAGCATGGTCCGGTCGCGGTGGCCGAGCGGGTCGCTGGTCTGCGGCGCCGCCAGCAGCGCATCGACCTGCGCCTCGGTCAGCGAACGCGGCAGGCTGCGGCCGATCTTCGGCATCGCGATCTGCGCGGTCGGGTCCTCCTTGACCACGCCCTCGCGCACCAGGTAGCGGAAGAAACGGCGGAAGCTGGAGAGCTGGCGCGCGGTCGAGCGCGGCCGCGCGCCGGTCTCGACGCGCCAGGCGATGAAGCCGAGCAGGTCGTTGCGGGTGGTTTTCGCGAGCGTCGTGCCGCGCTGCTTGAGCCAGCGCGACAGCGCCGTCAGGTCGGCGCGGTAGGCGGCCAGCGTGTTCGGCGACAGCCCCCGCTCCATCCACACGGCGTCCAGGAAGCGCACGATCATCGGCTCGACCGCGTCGTCCGACGCATTCGCGGCCGCGAGTGTCGCTGCGCGCACCGAGGTCGAGGATTTCATGGCTGCGCTCATGGTTCTGCCCTGCTTGCTGTCGCGGACGGCGCCGCCGCCACGATTTCACGCGCGGCGGGCTGGTGCGACAGAATGCAGGCGCAGTATGGTTCGCCTCCGGCGGGATCGAACGTGACCCGTCTCACAGACACCCATGACCATTAACATAACCGGAACCAGTTCACAGTACTCGCCGCCGCCCGGCAGTGGCGCGCGATGAGCTGGAATCCGCTGCGCCTGGCCTGGGGGCTGTGGGCGTGGCTGCTGCTGGTCCCGCTGCTGCTGGTCGCGGCGCTGCCGATCCTGGCGCTGCCGACGCTGCCGCAGCGGCGCGCGCTGGCGCGGCTCGTCTGCCAGGCCTATTTCCTGCTCTGCGGACTGCCGGTCCGCAGCCTCGGCCTCGAGCGCCTGCCGGCCGGCGCCTGCATCATCGTCGCCAACCACGCGAGCTACGTGGACGGGCCGCTGCTGTTCGGCTGCCTGCCGCCCAGGTTCGGTTTCGTGATCAAGAAGGAGGCGTCGCGGCTGCCGCTCGCCGGCCTGCTGCTGCGCCGCCTGGGCCACCATTTCGTCGAGCGCCGCAACCGGCACGAAGGCGGCAGCGACGCGCGCCGCATCCTGCGGGCGGTCGAACAGGGCCAGGCCGTGGCGTTCTTCCCCGAGGGTACGTTCACCGCGGCGACCGGCCTCGGGCGCTTCCACAGCGGGGCGTTCGCCGCCGCGGCCCGCGCCGGCGTGCCGGTCGCGCCGGTCGTGATCCGCGGCACCCGGCGCGTGCTGGGGGCCGGCACCGTGGTGCCGCGCTGGGGGCGCATCGAGGTCGAAGTGCTGGCGCCGCTCGCAGCGCAGACCGGCGCCGGCGACGCCGCCGCCTGGCTGCGCGACGAGGCGCGCCAGCGCATCGCCGCCGCCCTCGGAGAACCGCTGCTTTAAATGGGACAGACACTTTTACCGCACTGCGGTAAAAGTGTCTGTCCCATTTATTTCGTCACATGTTGCGGCGGTACTGGCCGCCGACCGCGTACAGCGCGCGCGAGATGCGGCCGAGCGAGGCGGACTTCACGGTTTCCATCAGCTCGCCGAAGACGTTGCCGGCGCCCGATGCGGTCTCCTGCAGCCTGCGCAGGGCCGCGTCCTGGGCGCGGGCGTGCACGTCGTTGTAGGCGCGCACCGCCTCGACCTGGGACTGCTTCTCCTCCTCGGTCGAGCGGATCAGCTCGGCGTTGGCGATCTCATCGTGGCTGCCGTGCTCCGGCAGGAAGGTATTGACGCCGACGATCGGCAGGCTGCCGTCGTGCTTCTTGTGCTCGTAGTAGAGCGACTCTTCCTGGATCTTGCCGCGCTGGTACATCGTCTCCATCGCGCCCAGCACGCCGCCGC
>CAYXUJ010000023.1:0-30047 GCA_964468395.1 uncultured Steroidobacteraceae bacterium | reverse complement strand
GGATCACGTCATCAAGAAGTTCATGACGATTTCGCGTTGAATTTCGCAGATCAAGAGATTGTGCCGACATAGAGAATCTCACCAATGCAAGAGGGTTTCCGAATCATCGAAGCAAAACAGCGGCAACGATGGCAACATCGCGAAGACTGTAATTTCAAAGCTCCTGTGCACAAGTGACAGGTCAAGTACAGGCAAATCTAGATAAAACACGTGTGAAATGAATCAACACGGTCGTTCCAAATTCTCCAAGTCGTGCGTGGCAACGAAATCGGCAGTTCAAGCTGCTTGCCTCCGCCTCCTGCGTCCCCTCGCACGGATCATGCTGCGCCACGGTCTGTCGACTTACGAGTTCTCCCGTATCGCCAATATTGCCTTTGTTCAGGGTGCCCGCGATATCCTCAGGGAGCAGGAGAAATCGGCGAGTTTCTCGCGTGTTTCGGCAATTACTGGCCTGCACCGCCACGCCGTCAGCGATATTGTTAACTCGATAGATGCCGGCGATGCCGATCAGGCCGCCGACAGGGACACGCGGCGCAATCGCCTGGCGAGGGTGCTGTCGGGCTGGTTCGAGAGCCCGGAATATACCGATCGCGAGGGCCGACCCCTGCTCCTGCCGGATGACGGACCCGCCCCCTCGTTCGCAACCCTGGTCCGTGCCTTCAGCGGCGATATCTATCCGTCAATTGTTCTCGATGAGCTGCTTGAGGGCGGCGCGATCCGGAGGACTCCGGAGGGCTTGCTGCAGGCGGTGGCGCGCCGTTATGCAACGGGAGGCGGCGAGCCGGAGGCGATACGGCAACTGGGCACGACAGCGCGCGACTTGCTCGCAACCCTGGAGCACAACCTGGAAGCTCCCGCCGACGCGCGCCTGTTCGAAGACGCGGTGCTGGCGACGTCGCTGGATCCGGATGCCGTCCCGCTCTTCCGCCGCCTGGTGCGGCAACGAGCGTCGGCGCTGCTGGCTGATATTGAAGGCTGGCTGCGCGAACACGAGCAGCCCGCCTCGCCGGCAGCTGTCCGCGCCGGCCTGATGATGCAGATGTTCGTGGATGAAAAGCCTGATCCGGATGACACGCCGGAAACCAGGCCGCGCGACTGATCAGCGCTTGCGGCCGACCAGCCGGAGGAAATCGTCCTCGTCCAGTATCTGGATCCCGAGCTCGGTCGCCTTGCGCAGCTTGGAGCCGGCTTCCTCGCCGGCAACGACGTAGTCCGTCTTCTTCGACACGCTGCCGGCGACCTTGCCTCCCCGCTCGCGCACGAGGTCCCCCGCTTCGTCTCGCGTCAGGGATGCCAGCCGCCCGGTCAGGACGAAGGTCTTGCCGCCGAGCTGGCTGTCGCGAGGCGCGGCGGCCGGCGTCTCCGGCCACTCCACGCCGAGCTTGACCAGCGCATCGATCACGGCGGCATTGCGCTTCTCCGCCAGGTAGGCGTGCACGTGTGCCGCAGTAATGGGCCCGATGTCCGGTACTTCCTCGATTTCCTCGACGGTGGCGGCGCGCAACGCTTTCAGCGTCCTGAAATGTCCGGCCAGCGCATCGGCGGTCGCTTCGCCGACATCGCGGATGCCGAGCGCATAGAGGAAACGCGCCAACGTCGTCCGCTTGCTGCGGTCCAGCGATTCGATCAGCTTTGATGCCGACTTGTCGCCCATGCGCTCCAGCTCCGCCAGCTGGGCGGCGGTCAGTCGGTAAAGGTCGGCCGCGTTACTCACCTTGCCGTCGTCCACGAGCTGGTCGACCAGCTTGCTGCCGAGGCCCTCGATATCGAGCGCGCGACGCGAGGCGAAATGCCGCAGCGACTCCTTGAGCTGCGCGCGGCAGACGAGCGCGCCCGTGCAGCGGGCGACCGCCTCGCCCTCCTCCCGCTCGACATCTGAGCCGCAGACGGGGCATTTGTCCGGCAGACGGACCACGGACGTCCGGGGTGGCCGCTTTTCCAGGATGACGCGCACCACTTCCGGGATCACGTCGCCCGCCCGCCGCAGGATCACGGTGTCGCCGACGCGCACGTCCTTGCGATGCAGTTCGTCGATGTTGTGCAGCGTCGCGTTGCTGACCGTCGCGCCGCCGACGAACACCGGCTCGAGCCTGGCGACCGGCGTCAGCGCGCCGGTACGGCCGACCTGCCATTCGATGGCGCGCACGCGCGTCATCTCCTCCTCCGCCGGGAACTTGTGCGCAATCGCCCAGCGCGGCGCGCGTGCGACGAATCCAAGCTCGCGCTGCCAGGCGATCAGGTCGACCTTGTACACGACTCCGTCTATCTGGTAGCGCAGCTTGGCGCGGCGGCGCCCGATCTCCTCGTAGTACTTCAGCAGGCTGTCGACGCCGCTCACGACGCGCGATTCCGGCGACGTGCGCAGGCCCCAGTCGCGCAATTGGGCGAGTATCGCGCTGTGCCGGTCCGGCAGCGTCGCTCCTTCGACGGTCCCGGCGCCGTAAAAGAAGATCTCGAGCGGCCGCGAGGCGGTCAGGCGCGGGTCGAGCTGCCGCAGGCTGCCGGCCGCGGCATTGCGCGGGTTCACGAATGCCTTCTCGCCGCGCTCAAGCGCCCGGCTGTTCATCGCGCGGAATCCCTCGATCGACATGAACACTTCGCCGCGCACTTCCAGCAGCCTGGGCCAGGCCTTGCCGGCAAGGCGCAGCGGGACGCTCGGTATGGTCCGGATGTTGTGCGTCACGTCTTCGCCGACCGCGCCGTCGCCGCGGGTCGCGGCGATCGCCAGCGCGCCATCGCGATACGTCAGGCTGACCGCCAAGCCATCGAGTTTCGGCTCGCAGGCGTAGTCGACGTCTTTCTCGGTCTCGAGCCGTTCGCGCACGCGCCGGTCGAAGGCGACGACGTCTTCGCGCGCGAAGGCATTGTCCAGCGACAGCATCGGCAGCTGGTGACGCACGGCCGCAAAGCCGGCGACCGGCGCGCCGCCCACCCGCTGGGTCGGCGACTCCGGCACGACGAGTTCGGGATGCTCCTGCTCGAGCGTGCGCAGCTTCGCCATCATCCGGTCGTACTCGGCGTCCGGCACTTCCGGGTCGTCGAGCACGTGGTAGCGGTAGTTGTGGCGCTCGATCTCCGCGCGCAACCGTTCGACGCGTTGCCGCAGCTTTGCCGGTGCCTTCTTCATCAGCTGCGGCGCAGTCGCTTGTGCCGGTGCTCGAAGTGCACCAGTTCCTCTCTCAGGTTCAGGATCCGTTGCGCCGTCAGCGTGCTGCCCTGTTCATCCTGCAGCTGGCCACCGAGCTTCTCCGCGAGCCGCCGGGCAACCGCCAGCACGAGATCGAATGTCTCGGGCGCTTCGATCGGGCCGGGAACGATGCCGAACACCGAGATGCCGGGGAATTCCTGGCTGTCCATCCGGGCGAGCTCGAATGATCCCGGCTCCATCAGGCTCGCCACATAGAAAAGTGTCTTGCCGTCCTCCCGCTCGCGGTGAAAGATCGAATAACGCCCGAAACGCAGGCCCTCGGCCTCCAGCGCGGTGCGCAAGTGCTGACCTGGCCAGCCGGTTTCCGGCGCCACCAGCCGCAGCGCCACGATGCGCTGCTTGGCGGCTTCCGCCGTGTGGCGGGCAATCGGATCGGATGGCACGGCCTCGACAGGCTCCTCTTCCAGCTTGGGGGCCTTCTCGGGACGCTCCAGTGGATGGGTCCGCACCCACGGTGCACGGTGGTAATCGTCCTGTACTTCCTCTTCCACGACCGGTTCGGGCTCCACTTCTTCGATGGCGGCCGGCTTCGTCCTCGTCGCAGGCGGCGGCTGCGGTACCGCAACCGGTTCGGGCTCGGCAACCCGGCGCCGGTCGCGGTTGACGTAGGCCGAGACGTCCACTTCGGCGTCATCCGGAATCTCGATGACCGGCGGCCGCCGCGGGACGCGTGAACGCTCGATGGTCGGGGCGTAGGAAACGGTCTCGGCGGCGGCTGGAAGCTGCTTGTCGTCGCCGCCTCGCTCGAGCTGCGGTTCGGCGCGCTCGCGCGAGCGGGCCGGGCCGGCCTCCGCGGCGTCGCGGGCCCTCGCCTTGCGGGTTTCCCACCACCAGAGGCCCAGGATCAGGGCAATGCCGGCGCCGAGCAGGATCCATCGCAGTTGCGACACTGCCGCGCTTCCTGGGTCAGCCGACTGCCGCCATCCGGACCGCCTCGTCGACGTCCACGGCAACCAGTCGCGAGACACCAGGCTCGCCCATCGTCACGCCGATCAGGTGGCTGGCGAGTTCCATCGTGCTCTTGTTGTGGGTGATGAACACGAATTGCACCCGCTCCGACATGTCCCTGACGATGTCGCAGAAGCGGCCGACGTTGTTGTCGTCGAGCGGCGCGTCGACCTCGTCGAGCAGGCAGAACGGCGCGGGATTGAGTTCGAAGATCGAGAACACGAGCGCCACGGCGGTCAGCGCCTTCTCGCCGCCCGACAGCTGGCTGATCGTGCTGTTGCGCTTGCCAGGCGGGCGCGCCATCACCGCGACGCCGGCCGTCAGCAGGTCGTCGCCCACCAGCTCGAGATAGGCCGCTCCGCCGCCGAACAGCCGCGGGAACTTCTCCTTCAGGCCGCTGTTGATCCGGTCGAAAGTGTCCTGGAAGCGCGCGCGCGTCTCACGGTCAATCTTGCGGATCGCCTGGTCAAGGGTATTGAGCGCATCGGTGAGGTCGGCAAACTGCCGGTCGAGGTACTCCTTGCGCTCCGATTGCTCGGTCAGCTCGTCGATGGATGCCAGGTTGACCGCTCCGAGCCGCTCGATCTTCTCGCCGACCTCGGCGAGCTGCTGGTCCCAGGCGGCGACGGTCGCATCGGGCGCGAGCGACGCGGTCACCTGTGCGAAGTCGAACTGGGTCGCGCCGAACTGTTCGAGCAGCGATTCGCGCCGGACGCGCGCCTCCTGCATGCCGAGGCTGATCTCGGCGAGGGCCGCACGGGCCGATTCGACGACCGCCTCGGCTTTCTGCCGGCCGATGTCCAGCTCGCGAACCCGTGCGTCCGCGTCCTCGACCGCGCGCCGCGCGTCGGTGAGCTCGCGTTCCACCGCCAGGCGCTGCTCCAGGAACTGCTGCAGCTGCGACTCGAGCGCGGCGAAGGGCTCCTCGCCGTCCGCGAGTTGCCGTTCCAGTTCGGCCCTGCGGAGCTCGAGCTGGCGCGACTGTTCGCTCGCACGCCCGAGGCTGGTCCGCAGCGACGCCAGCGTCGAGCGCTGCGACTCGACCCGGATCGCCACCTGCTGTGCACCGTCAACGTCGATCGCGTTCCGGTCGCGCGCTGCGGCCAGCCGTGCCCGCAGGCCTTCGCGCTCGCGCTCCAGCCCGGGCTGTTGCGCCAGCAGCGCCTTGAGGCTGGCCGCCGATGCCTCGAGCCGGGCGCGCGATGCCTCGATCTCGCGTTCGTCGCGCGCAATGTCGTCGTCGATCCCGGTCAATTCGGCCGACAGCTGTGCAATGCGCTCACCGAACTGCTGCGTGCGCGAGCGGATTGCCTCGTGGGCGCCGCGGACGTTGACCAGGTCCAGGTGCAGGCGGTTGACGGTTGCATGCAATTCGTCGCGCCGCGCATCGAGCGCGGCCAGCCGCTCCCGGCTCCCGGCAAGCGCGTCGCCGAGGCCGGAGACGCGGGCCTGTTCGCCGGCGAGCGCAGACTGCAGCCGCCGCAATTCCTGCTCGCGGGCGATGACGCCCGAGTGTCCCGCTTCGCTGCGCGCGAGCCGCAGCCAGTTGCGGCCCATCCAGATGCCGCCGCGGGTGATGACCGACTGGCCCGGCTGCAACGAGCGCCGGCGGGCGATGGCGTCGGCGAGCGTTTCTACCGCGATCACCCCGCCCAGCAGTTCCGCGATGACGGACGGTCCCGATACCCTCGCCGACAAGGCATCCGGCGCGGCGACGGCACCGCCGGCGCCGCCAGACTCGGTGACCAGCAGATGGCCGCTGTCGAGTTCGTCGGTTGCGGCGGCGACCGCATCGATGCGATCGACGGACACGGCTTCGAGATAGGCCCCGAGCGCCGTTTCGACCGCACGCTCCCAGCCGCTCGCGACCTCCAGCTGCTGCGCGAGCCGCGGCCGGCGTTCGAGCTGCTGGCGCGTGAGCCATTCCACGACGCCGCTCTGCGACTGGCCGAGCGCCGCCTTCTGCACGGCCTCGACGGCCAGCAGTTCGCCGTGGGTCGATTGCAGCGCCGACTTCGCCGTATCGAGCTCAGCGGAAAGCCTGCGCTCCTCGTCACGCAGCGCCTGCAGCGACTCCAGCGTTGCGTCGAGCTCGCGCTGCGCCTCGGCACCACGCTCGCGCGCCTGCTGTTCCGCCGCCGCGAACTCTTCTGGCCGCGCGCCGGAGACATTCGCCTGCAGCTGCGAACGCTCGCTGGCGAGCCGCTCGCGCTGCGCCTTCAGCCTGGCGAGCCCGGCATCGATCTGTTCGATGCGCGCCCGCTCGACCTGCGACTGCTGGGACGCGCCCGCCGACTCGCGGCTGAACGTCTCCCAGCGCTGCTGCCAATCGGCCATTCCCGCCTCGGCTTCCGCCAATGCGGCGCGGGCAGCGGATTCCGCAGCCCGGGCGGCCGCAAGCTCGGGCTCGGCGCGGGCTAGCGCGTCGGACAGTTCCTGCAGCTGCGCCTGGTCGCGGCCGACGAGCTCGGACGACTCTGCGTGTTCGGCGATGACGCGCTCGAGGTCGGCACGCTGCCGCTGGCGCAGCTCACGCGCGTGCTGCAGCGACTGCTCGGTGCGCGTGGCGTCGGCACCCGCCTGGTAATAGCGGCCCTGGACCGCGGCCAGTTCGTCCGAGCGCTCCGCGTGCCCGGCCCGCGCGCGCTCGACGGCAGCCTCGGCCGCGCGCAACTCGGCGATCGCGGCCTGGGTTTCCGTTTCGCGCTGGCTGGCCAGCGCCTGTCGGGCTGCGAGGTCGCCATCGAGGTCGCGGATGCGCAGGGCGAACAGTTCCGCCTGCAACTGGCGCTGCCGCGCGCGGTTTTCCTGGTAGCGCCGCGCGATGCCGGCCTGGCGCTGGAGGTGGCGGATCTGCTTGTCCACTTCCTCGCGCAGGTCGTTCAGGCGCTCGAGATTTTCGCGCGTATGCGAAATCCGGTTCTCGGTCTCGCGCCGGCGGTCCTTGTAGCGCGAGATGCCGGCTGCCTCCTCGACGAAGGCGCGCATGTCGTCCGGCCGGGCCTCGATCAGCCGCGAAATCATGCCCTGCTCGATGATCGCGTAGCTGCGCGAGCCGAGCCCGGTGCCGAGGAACAGGTGGGTGATGTCCTTGCGCCGGCACTTCGAGCCGTTGATGTAGTAGGTCGAATTGCCGTCGCGGGACACGACGCGCTTCAGCGCAATTTCGGCATACCCGGCATAGGGCCCGGCGATTTTGCCGTCGCTGTTGTCGAACACGAGCTCGACGGAACCGCTGCCGATCGGCTTGCGGGTGCGCGAGCCGTTGAAGATCACGTCGGTCATCGAGTCGCCGCGCAGGTGCTTGGCGGAAATCTCGCCCATGACCCAGCGCACGGCGTCGATGATGTTCGATTTGCCGCAGCCGTTCGGGCCGACGACGCCGGTCAGGTTGGCTGGAAACGCAACGGTGGTCGGATCGACAAAAGACTTGAAGCCGGCGAGTTTGATCCTGGCGAGGCGCATTCCGGCTAGTGTAGATTAACCGCCCGCGATTGACGACGACCGGGGAAACCCCGCATGAGCCCCCAGGCGCCAGCCGGCGCGATCGAAACGTTCCCGAACCCGCAGCCGGGCCGCGATTACACGATCCGGATGCGGTTGCCGGAATTTACCTGCCTGTGCCCGCGCACCGGCCAGCCGGATTTTGCGACGCTCGATCTGGAGTACGTGCCGCATCGCCTGTGCGTCGAGCTGAAGTCGCTGAAACTCTACATCTGGTCGTTCCGCGACCGCGGCGCCTTCCACGAAGCGGTGACCAACGAGATCGCCGACCTGCTGGTTGCGACCCTGCAGCCGCGCTTCCTGCGCCTCGCCGCCCAGTTCAACGTCCGCGGCGGCATCTACACGACCGTCGTCGCCGAACACCGCCAGGACGGCTGGACTCCGCCGCCGCCGGTTTCCCTGCCTTAGCGCCGGCGCGTGCCCGGCGGGCGACGCCAGCGGTACTGGACCGCAGGGAAACGGGGGCTATAATCCGGCGCTCGATTGCACCGGTCGCGGAGAACTTGATGCCAGGCAAGAAGACGTCGAAGACCCGGAAACCCGCTGCGAAGGCCGCCGCGCGCAAGGCGCCCGCCGCCCGCAAGGCCGCGAAACCCGCGGCCCGCAAGCCCCGGGTCAGTGGCGCCCGCGCCAAGGCAGCCAAGCCCGCGAAAACCGCCAAGGCGAAGACCCGCGCGCCGGCGCGAGCAGCTGCCACGCCCCAGGCCGCGAAGCCGCCCAAGCCGGCGAAGTCCGTCAGCGCGGCGCGCGAGCCTGCTGCGGTGAAACCGCGCTTCCCGACCGCCATTGCGCAGGCTGCAGAAGCCCGCCCGGGCGCCGGCTCGCACCTGTCGCGGCTCGGGCGCCGGCCGGCGCCTGGCGACGACGACGACGACGCCGGCTCCGCCCACAACCTGCTGCTCGGTCCCCGCAATGTGCGGCCGTATCGCGAGCGCAAGGGCGAGCAGTACATGGGTCGCGACCAGCTCGAGCACTTCCGCGGGATCCTCAGCAGCTGGAAGCGCGATCTCATGGAAGAGGTCGACCGGACGATGACCCACATGAAGGACGAGGCTGCGAATCCGCCCGACCCGAACGACCGTGCGACCCTCGAGTCCGAGTTCGCCCTTGAACTGCGCACCCGTGACCGCGAGCGCAAGCTGATCCGCAAGATCGAGGAAGCGCTGAGCCGCATCGAGGACGGCAGCTACGGTTACTGCATCGAGACGGGCGAGCCGATCGGGGTCAAACGCCTCGAGGCGCGGCCGGTCGCGACGCTGTGCATCGAGGCCCAGGAGCGCCGTGAGCGACGCGAAAAGCAGTACGGCGACCGCGACGACTGGTACCGCTGACGGCCCGCTGCGCGGCCCCTGCGGCCGCTTCGCCCCCACCCCTTCCGGAGCGCTTCATCTCGGCTCGTTGCTGGCTGCGGCCGGCAGCTACCTGAGCGCGCGCAGCCGCGGCGGCCGATGGCTGCTGCGTATCGAGGACCTCGATCGCGAACGCTGCATCCCGGGTCTCGCCGACCAGTTTCAGGCGACGCTCGAAATGTTTGGTTTCGAGTGGGATGGAACAGTCAGTTTCCAGTCCGATAGAACCGACGCTTACGAACAGGCGCTCGCGAGTTTGCGCGACTCCGGGTACAGCTACCCCTGCCGCTGCAGCCGCTCGACGCTGGCGGCCCAGGCCCTCGAACCCGGCGCGGAGATGGTCTACCCGGGCAATTGTCGCGGCGCGCCTGTCGCCGGCAATGGGCCGCATGCGCTGCGATTCCGCATCCCGGATGAGCAGCAGCCGGTCGCCTTCGAGGACGAGCTGCAGGGTCCGGTCCGGCAGGACTGCCGGCGCGATGCAGGCGATTTCGTCATCCGGCGCCGTGACGGACACGCGGCCTATCACCTCGCGGTCGTGGTCGATGACGAGTGGCAGGGCGTCACCGAGGTCGTGCGCGGCTGCGACCTGCTGTCGAGCACGCCGCGACAGATCCTCCTGCAACGCGCGCTGGGCTGCCGCACGCCGCGCTACGCCCACCTGCCGCTCCTGGTCGAGGCGGACGGCCAGAAACTGGCCAAGTCGCGGCACGCCGTGCCGCTGGAACCGCAACTGGCCTCGCGGCAACTCTGGAACGTCCTGGAATGGCTCGGACAGGCGCCGCCCGCCTCGCTGGCACGGGCTTCCGTCGCCGAGATCTGGGCCTGGGCGCTGCCGAACTGGCGCCCGGAGAGGCTGGTGGGCGTGCGGGAGCGGCGCTTGGAGGCGGCGCCGGAGTAAGAAGGGACAGTCCACCTTTTTCGCTGCGCGAAAAAGGGGACAGTCCCTCTAGGCGACTCCGCGCATCGAGAGCCGCACGCGGCCCTGGCGGTCGACCTCCAGCACCTTGACCTTGACGACGTCGCCTTCCTTCAGCTTGTCGCTGACGCGTTCGACGCGCTCTTCGGAGATCTGCGAGATGTGCACGAGGCCGTCCCGGCCCGGCAGGATCGCGACGAATGCCCCGAAATCCATCAGGCGCACGACCTTGCCCTCGTAGACGCGGCCGACTTCGACGTCCGCCGTGATCATCTCGATGCGGCGCAGCGCCTCGCGGCCGGACGCAGCATCGACCGAGGCGATCTTGACGGTGCCGTCGTTCTCGATGTCGATGGTCGTGCCGGTTTCCTCGGTGATCTGGCGGATCACCGCGCCGCCCTTGCCGATCACGTCGCGGATCTTCTCCGGGTCGATCTTGATCGTGACGATCGTCGGCGCCCACTCGGACATCTCCGGGCGCGCCTTGTCGAGCACCTTGTTCATCTCGCCCAGGATGTGCAGCCGGCCGGCCTTGGCCTGCTCGAGCGCGGCTTTCATGATCTCGGCGGTGATGCCGTTGATCTTGATGTCCATCTGCAGCGCCGTGACGCCGTCCCTGGTGCCCGCGACCTTGAAGTCCATGTCGCCGAGGTGGTCCTCGTCGCCCAGGATGTCGGTCAGCACTGCGAAACGCTCGCCTTCCTTGACCAGGCCCATCGCCACGCCCGCGACCGGCGCCTTGAGCGGCACGCCGGCGTCCATCAGCGCCAGGCTGGTGCCGCAGACCGTCGCCATCGAGCTCGAGCCGTTGGACTCGAGCACTTCCGACACCACGCGCAGCACGTAGGGGAATTCCTCGAGGTTCGGCATCACGGCATTGATGCCGCGCCGGGCCAGGTTGCCGTGGCCGATCTCGCGGCGCTTCGGCGAACCCATGAAGCCGGTCTCGCCCACCGAGAACGGCGGGAAATTGTAGTGCAGCATGAACGGCTCGCGCCGCTCGCCGGCCAGCGCGTCGATGATCTGCGCGTCGCGGCCGGTGCCGAGCGTGGTCGTGACCAGCGCCTGGGTCTCGCCGCGCGTGAAGATCGCCGAGCCGTGGGTCCGCGGCAGCGCGCCGACCTCGATCGTGATCGGGCGAACCGTCTTCAGGTCGCGGCCGTCGATGCGGGGCTTGCCGTCGAGGATCATGTCCCGGACCAGGCGGTACTCCAGGTTGTGCAGCTCGGTGGAAACCTGGTCCTTGGTGAACTGCGGGCTCTCGCCGCCGGACAGGGCCGCCTGCGCGGCCTGGCGGATCTCGGCCAGGCGGTTGACGCGCGCCTGCTTGACGACGATGCCATAGGCTTCCGTCAGCGCGGCCTTCGCCTGCGCGGCGACGGCCTGCTGCAGCGCCAGGTTGTCCTCCGGCGCCTTCCAGTCCCAGCGCGGCTTGCCGGCCTGTGCCGCGAGCGCGTTGATGGCAGAGATCGCAACCTGCATCTGCTCGTGGCCGAACAGGACTGCGCCCAACATCACTTCCTCGGACAGCCCCTTGGCTTCCGATTCGACCATCAGCACCGCATCGGCCGTGCCGGCGACGACGAGATCGAGGTCAGACTCGGTCTTCACCTGGGTTGCGGTCGGGTTCAGCAGGTAACGGCCATTCTGGTAGCCGACCCGGGCGGCGCCGATCGGGGCCGAGAACGGAATGCCGGAGAGCGCCAGCGCGGCGGAGGCGCCGAGCAGCGACGGAATGTCGGAGTCGATTTCGGGGTCGAGCGACAGGACGGTCGCCACGACCTGCACTTCGTTGTAGAAGCCTTCCGGGAACAGGGGCCGGATCGGCCGGTCGATCAGGCGGGAGGTCAGCACTTCCTTCTCGGAGGGGCGCCCTTCGCGCTTGAAAAAACCGCCGGGGATCTTGCCGGCGGCGTAGGTCTTTTCGACGTAGTTGACGGTCAGCGGGAAGAAGTCCCTGCCGGCCATCGCTTCACGCTTGCCGACGGCGGTGACGAGCACCACCGTGTCGCCCATCGTGACGACGACCGAGCCGTCGGATTGCCGTGCCAGGCGGCCGGTCTCGATCGTGACCGGATGCGCGCCGTAGTTGAATGTCTGCTTGGAAACGCTCAAGCGGGTCCCCTTTTGAATGTCTGGTACGGAAAACGGGCGCCTGGCGCCCGCGGCGCCTCAGCGGCGCAGGCCAAGTTCGCTGACGACCTTGGTGTACCGTTCGGGGGCGTTGGCCTTGAGGTAGTCCAGGAGCCGCCGACGTTGTGCCACCATCTTCAGCAGTCCACGCCGGGAGGCGTGGTCGCTCTTGTGGGTGGTGAAGTGCTCGGTCAGCCCGTTGATCCGCTCGGACAGCAAGGCAATCTGCACTTCAGGCGATCCCGTGTCCGTCGGGGCGCGCCGGAATTTTCCGACGACTTCCGCCTTGCGATCGTTCGTGAGTGGCATCTCGTTCACTTGACCCTGTAACCCTTTAGAAAGCCGGGCATTGTACCCGCGCACCGGGGTCGCCTCAAGCGCGTTGCGGGCCTTACTCCGCCAGCCTGACCATGATCCGCTCCGGCGCGAGGCGGCGTCCCTCGGCGCTCATGCGCCCGACCCCCAGAAAGAGCCCATCCGCCCCGTACATCCGGACCAGAGCCGCTTCCGGTCCCGCCGCAAACACCGGCTGGCCCTGCAGGATGCAGGCCTGCTCCGCGACCCCGAGCTGAACGGGCGGCAATGCGGGCAAGGCGGCGTCGGCCGGCAGCAGCATGGCCTGCAGTTCGCCGGGCTCGCCCGCTGCACGCTCGACCGCCTCGAGGCTGTGCATGGCCGGCGCCGTGAACGGACCGAGTGCCAGCCGCCGCAGGCTCTGCACGTGGCCCACCGTGCCGCAGGCGCGCGCCAGGTCCTCGGCGAGCGTGCGGACATAAGTGCCCTTGCTGCAGGCGACCTCGAAATCGAGGGTTCCGGGAGCGGTCGCAACCAGGTCGAACCGATGGATCACGATCCGGCGCGGCTTGCGCTCGACCTCGACCCCCTGCCGCGCGAGCCGGTAGAGCCGTTCGCCGCGATGCTTGAGCGCCGAATACATCGGCGGCACCTGCTGCGACTCCCCCAGGAAGCCCGCGGCAATGCGCCGCACGGCCGCATCGTCGAGGTCCGGGACCGGCGCCCGCTCGACGACCTCGCCTTCGCGGTCCCCGGTGGCCGTGCGCGCGCCGAGCGCGATGGTCACGCGGTAGGTCTTGTCGGCATCGAGCAGCATGCCGCTCGCCTTGGTCGCCTGCCCCAGGCAGACCGGCAGCAGGCCGCTGGCCAGCGGATCGAGGCTGCCGGTGTGGCCGGCCTTGCGCGCGCGGAATGCGCGCCGGACACGCTGCAGGGCCGCGTTCGACGTCAGGCCCTCGGGCTTGTCGAGCAGCAGGATGCCGTCCACATCGTGCCAGCGCCCGGCGGGCGGCTGCCGCGGCGGCGGCACGCCGTTCATTCGTCGTCCGGCTCGGCGTCGGGGTGCCGGCGGCGATCGCTCGCGACGGCATCGTTGATCAGCGCCGACAGCCGGGCGCCGCGCTCGATCGAGTCATCGACCAGGAACTCCAGCTCCGGCGCCACGCGCAACCGCATCAGGTTGCGGACCTGGTGTCGCAGATAGCCGGCGGCGTGCTGCAGCGCGTCCTGGGCCGCCACGGCATCGCCGACGCCGGCGAACGGCGTGAAGTAGATCCTGGCGTGGGTCAGGTCGCGCGAAACCTCGGCCGCGGTGATCGTGATCAGCCCGACGCGCGGATCCTTGACCTCGCGGCGCACCAGTTCGGCGAGCAGCCGCTTCAGCTGCTCCTCGACCCGTCGCGCCCTGGGAAATTCGCGCGGCATAGGGCCACCCCGGCCTCAGAGCTGGCGCGCGACCTCGACGCGCTCGAAGCACTCGATCTGGTCGCCCACCTTGACGTCGTTGTAGCCCTTGACGCCGATGCCGCACTCGGTGCCGGCGCGCACTTCCGAGGCGTCGTCCTTGAAGCGCTTGAGCGATTCCAGCTCGCCCTCGAAGATGACGACGTTGTCGCGCAGCACGCGGATCGGGTTGTTGCGCCGCACGTAGCCGTCCACCACCAGGCAGCCGGCGACGGTGCCGAACTTGCTCGAGCGGAACACCTCGCGCACTTCCGCGAGCCCGACGATCTGCTCCTTGACCTCCGGCGCCAGCATGCCGGTCAGCGCCGCGCGGATGTCGTCCAGCGCCTCGTAGATCACGCTGTAGTAGCGCACCTCGATGTTCTGGTCGCGCATCGCGTCGCGCGCCGCCGCGTCGGCGCGGATGTTGAAAGCGATGATCCGCGCCTTGGAGGCCGCCGCCAGCATGACGTCCGACTCGGTCAGGCCGCCGACGCCGCTCGAGATCACCTTCACCGACACCTCGTCGGTGGACAGCTTCATCAGCGCCTCGCGCAGCGCCTCGGCCGAGCCCTGCACGTCGGCCTTGATCAGCAGGTTGACGGTGCCCTTGGCGTCCTCGCCCATCTGCTGGAACACGTCCTCGGACTTCTGGCCGGCCTGGCGTGCCAGGCGGACGTCGCGGAACTTGCCCTGGCGATAGAGCGCGACTTCACGCGCCTTGCGCTCGCTGTCGACCGCCAGCAGCTCGTCGCCGGCGTTCGGCGGGCTCGACAGGCCGAGCATCTGCGCGGGTATCGACGGCCCCGCCGATTCGATTTCCTTGCCGACCTCGTCGAACAGCGCCCGCACGCGGCCGAACTGCTCTCCGGCCACGACCGAATCGCCGACCTTGAGCGTGCCGCGCTTGACCAGCACGGTCGCAACCGCGCCGCGGCCGCGCTCGACGCTGGCCTCGAGCACGACGCCGACCGCCGGCGCATCGTGCACGGCCGTCAGCTCGAGCACCTCGGCCTGCAGCAGGATCGACTCCAGCAGCTTGTCGATGCCGTCGCCGGTCTTCGCCGACACCGGCACGAAGATGTTCTCGCCGCCCCATTCCTCGGCGATCACGCTTTCCTGGGACAGCTCGTTGCGCACCTTTTCCGGGTCCGCGTCGTGCTTGTCCATCTTGTTGACCGCAACCACGATCGGGACGTTCGCGGCCTTGGCGTGCTGGATCGCCTCCTTCGTCTGCGGCATGACGCCGTCGTCCGCCGCGACCACCAGCACGACGATGTCGGTCACCTGTGCGCCGCGCGCCCGCATGGCGGTGAACGCGGCATGGCCCGGCGTGTCGAGGAACGTGATCACGCCCTTCGGCGTCTCGACGTGATAGGCGCCGATGTGCTGGGTGATGCCGCCCGCCTCGCCGGCCGCCACCTTGGTGCGGCGGATGTAGTCGAGCAGCGAGGTCTTGCCGTGGTCGACGTGGCCCATGATCGTGACCACCGGCGGCCGCGGCAGCGTCTCCTCGGATGCATGCATCCCGGCCTGCAATGCCTCCTCGACCTGGTCGGCCTTCAGTACCTTGGCGACGTGGCCCATCTCCTCGATCACCAGCACCGCGGTGTCCTGGTCGACCGGCTGGTTGATCGTCGCGATCACGCCCATGTTGAGCATCGTCTTCATGACTTCGCTCGCCTTGACCGCCATCTTCTGCGCCAGCTCGGCGACGGTGATGGTCTCGCCGACCGCGACTTCGTGCTGGATCGGCTGGGTCGGCAGCTCGAAGCCGTGCTTGCGGTCGCCGCCGACCGAGGCCGCGCGGCGGCGCGACTCGGGCCTGGCGCGGCCCTTCTTGTGGCGTGCCGACAGGCCGCCCGCGATGTGCAGTTCCTGGCGCCCGTAGCGCGTGCTCTTGTCGTCCTCGGCCGACTTGCGGGCCTTTTCCTCGCGCTGGCGCCGTTCCTTCTCGGCGGTCTCGCGCGCTTTCTGCTCGGCCTCGCGCCGGCTCTGCTCTTCGGCCTGGCGCCGCGTGACTTCCTCGGCCGACCGGCGCTCGGATTCCTCGCGCTCGCGCCGCTGCGCCTCCATCTGCTCGACGTCGCGGCGGGCGCGTTCCTCGGCCGCACGGCGCTCGGCATCCTCCGCCTCGCGCTGCCGGTCGAGCTCTTCCTGCGCCACGCGCGCCTGCTCCTCGAGCACATCGCGCTTGATGTAGGTGCGCTGGCGGCGGACCTCGACGCTGACGGTCCGCGCCTTGCCCATCGGCGCCGCCACCTTGATCTCGCTCTGGGCCTTGCGGCGCAGCGTGATCTTGCGCGGCGCGCCGCCGTCCTCGGCCTTGCCGTGCGCCTTGCGCAGGTGCGTCAGCAGCTCGTGCTTCGCTTCCTCGCTGATCCGGTCCTTGGGGCCCAGCGCCTTGATGCCGGCCTCCTCGAGCTGCGCCAGCAGCCGGTCGACCGGGACCTTCAGGACTTCAGCGAACTGTTCGACCGTGACGTCGGACATGGTCGTTACCTCAGGCCTGGCCCGCGTTTTCGAACAGGTGGGCTCGCGCGGCCATGATCAGCTGCCCGGCGCGCTCGGGATCGAGCCCCGGGACCGACTCGAGCTCGTCGAGCGACTGGTCCGCCAGCTCGTCGCGCGTGCGGATGCCGCGCGAGGCGAGCTCGTAGGCCAGTTCCTTGTCCATGCCCTCGACCGCCAGCAGGTCGTCGGCGGGTCCGGACTCGTCGATCTTCTCCTCGCTCGCGATCGCCTGGGTCAGCAGCACGTCGCGCGCGCGGTTGCGCAGTTCCTCGACCATTTCCTCGTCGAATTCCTCGATGCCGAGCAGCTCGCTGGCCGGCACGTAGGCGACTTCCTCGATCGTCGAGAAGCCCTCCTGGACCAGCACGTTCGAAACGTCGTCGTCCACGTCGAGCAGCTTCTTGAACATCTCGCGCAGCTGGCCGGCCTCCTCCTCGCTGCGCTCGACCGCCTGCTGCTCGGACATGACATTGAGGCGCCAGCCGGTCAGCTCGCTCGCGAGCCGCACGTTCTGGCCGCCGCGGCCGATCGCCTGCGACAGCCGGTCCTCGGTCACGGCGATGTCCATCGAGTGCGCGTCCTCGTCCATCACGATCGAGGTCACCTCGGCGGGCTGCATTGCATTGATGACGAACTGGGCCGGGTTCTCCACCCACGGGATGATGTCCACGCGCTCGCCCGCGATCTCGTTCGAGACCGCCTGCACGCGCGAGCCGCGCATGCCGACGCAGGCGCCGACCGGGTCGATGCGCGGGTCGAGGCTCTTGACCGCGATCTTGGCCCGCGCGCCCGGGTCGCGGGCGGCGCCCAGGATCTGGATCAGGCCCTGGCCCACTTCCGGGACCTCGAGCTTGAACAGCTCGATCAGGAAATCGGGCGAGGTCCGCGACAGGAACAGCTGCGGCCCGCGCGCCTCGGAACGGACCTCGCGCAGCAGCGCCTTCAGGCGGTCCTGCGGGCGCACCATCTCGCGCGGGATCATGTGCTCGCGCGGCACGAAGCCCTCGGCGTTGCCGCCGAGGTCCACGTAGACGCCGTGGCGGTCCACGCGCTTGACGATGCCGGAGACCAGCGAGCTGACGCGGTCCTTGTATTCGTCCACCACCTGGGCGCGCTCGGCCTCGCGCACCTTCTGCACGATGACCTGCTTGGCGGTCTGCGCGGCGATGCGGCCGAAGGCCACGGACTCCATCGGCACCTCGACGAAGCCGCCGATCTCGGCGTCTGCATTGACGTCCTTTGCGTCGTCCATGCGCAGCTCGCGCTCGGGGAATTCCAGCTCGGTCGAGTCGTCGGCGAATACTTTCCAGCGCCGGAACGTCTTGTACTCGCCGGTCTTGCGGTCGATCTCGACACGCACGTCGATGTCGTCGCCGTGCTTGCGGCGCGTCGCCGACGCCAGGGCGGCCTCGAGCGCCTCGAAGATGATTTCGCGCGCGACGCCCTTCTCGTTGGAGACGGCCTCGACGACTTCCAGGATCTGCTTGTTCATGCTCAACCCACCAAACGCGCCTTGCTGATACCCGCCAGCGGCAGCTGCCACTCCCGCCGGTCCACTTCGATCGTCACCTGCCCGTCCGTCACTGCCCCGAGCCGGCCGCGAAACCGCCGCCGGCCCTCGATCGGCGCCGCGAGCTCGATCCGCGCCTCGCTGCCGGCAAAGCGCGCGAAGTGCGCCGCGGTCCGCAACGGCCGGTCGAATCCGGGCGAGGACACCTCGAGCTGGTAGGCGTGGCCGACCGGATCCTCGGCATCCATCACCGCCCCGATCGCCCTGCTCACCCGCTCGCAATCGTCCAGTCCCACGCCGGCGCCGTCGGTGCGGTCGATGTAGACGCGCACCAGCGTGCTGCGCCCGGCAGAACCCACCTCGACCTCGACCAGCTCGTAGTCGAGGCCCGCCACTACCGGCTCCAGCAGGCCGAGCAACCTCTCCCGCATCCGGCCTCCATCGCCTCCGGGGACAAAAAAATGGGCGCGAGGCCCATTTCCGGCGTCCCGATCGATCACAACAAAAAGGCCCCGCGAGGGGGCCTGGCGATCGACCTTCTGGTTCCGGGGGACCACGACCGGGCCTCGCTGCCCGGGCCGCGGTGGCTCGCGCCACGCCCCCGACCGGCGCGCATGATACCCCAGCGGCAGCGCCCGCCTCAACCTGGCCGGCGCGGCGGCCGGCCGGGCGCGGTGCGCTAGACTGCCCGCCGGCAAATCGCCACGAGGGCCTGCGCGTGCGCTTACCGAACCTCCTGACCAGCATCCACAAATGGGTCGGCGTCGTCATCGGCATCCAGGTGTTGCTGTGGGTGGCGGGCGGCCTGGTGATGAGCGCATTTCCGATCGAGCTCGTGCGCGGTGAAACCCAGGCCGCGCCGGCGGCGCCGCAGGCGATCGGCGCCGCCGAGATCGGTTTCGACCTGCGTGCGGCGCTGGCTGCGGAACCGGCGGCGACATCCGTCCGCACGCTGCGGATCGCGGATCGGCTGTACTTCGAGATCCAGCGGCCGGAGTCGGCGCCGCTGCTGATCGAGGCGCGCGACGGCCGCATCGTTGCCGCGGTCGATGAGTCCATGGCACGCGAAGCCGCGGCGCGCGACTTCACCGGCGACGGGCGCATCCGCGCTGTAACGCTGATGAACGACCGCATCAGCGAGTATCGCGGCCCGCTGCCCGTCTGGCAGGTCCGGTTCGACGACGCGCGCGACACCGCGATCTACGTTTCCGCCAGCAACGGCCAGGTCGTGGCGCGGCGCAACGACGTGTGGCGCCTGTACGATTTCTTCTGGATGCTGCACATCATGGATTACCGCGAGCGCGTGGACTTCAACCACGGCCTGCTGATCGGCGCCTCCGCCATCGCCCTGGCGCTGTCGGCGACCGGCTTCTGGCTGCTGTTCTACCGCGTGCGCCTGCGCTGGCCGCGGCGCCAGAGTCCGTCATGACGATTCGTTCCGGAGATAAGATGAACAACGCCTGCCGCATTGCCGTCCTGTGCCTCGCCATCGCTGGCGCCGCGCGCGCCGAGATCGCGCCGGCAGAACTCGATGCCGCGGCCGTGGCCATCGAGCCGCGCATGATCGAGTGGCGGCGCGACATTCATCGCCACCCCGAACTCGCCAATCGCGAGTTCCGCACGGCGGCCGCCGTCGCCGCTCACCTGCGGGGTCTCGGACTCGAAGTCCGCGCCGGCATGGCGCATACCGGCGTGGTGGCGGTGCTGCGCGGCGCCCTGCCCGGCCCGACCATCCTGCTGCGCGCCGACATGGATGCGCTGCCGGTCACGGAGCGCACCGACGTGCCGTTCCGGTCCACCGCCACCGGCGAGTTCCGCGGCCGCACGGTCGGCGTCATGCACGCCTGCGGTCACGATGCCCACACCGCGATCCTGATGGCCGCGGCAGAAGTGCTGACCGGCCTGCGCGCGCGCCTGTCCGGGACCATCCTGTTCGTTTTCCAGCCGGCTGAGGAGGGCGTGCCCGAAGGCGAACGCGGCGGTGCGCCGCTGATGATCGAAGAAGGCCTGCTCGACATTGCCAGGCCCGACGCCGCATTCGGCCTGCACGTCGGCTCGAGCCTCAATACCGGCCAGGTCGCGGCGCGTCCCGGCCCGCTGATGGCAGGCTCCGATTTCTTCCGCATTGCCGTCACCGGCCGCCAGAGCCACGGCTCGCGGCCGTGGCAGGGCGTCGACGCAATCGTCGCCGCGGCGCAGATCATCAATGCGCTGCAGACCATCGTCAGCCGGCAGGTGGACATCACCGCGCTGCCGGCGGTCGTTTCCGTCGGTGCGATCAACGGCGGCGTGCGCCACAACATCATTGCCGAGAAAGTCGAGATGCTGGGCACGATCCGCACCTTCAGCCCGGGAATGCGCGAGGACATCATCGAGCGCATGCGCCGCACGGTGACGCGGACGGCGGAAGCCGCGGGCGCGACGGCGGAACTCGAGATGATGCCGGCGCCGAACCCGGTGCTCGAGAACGACCCGGCGCTGACGGAGCGCGCGATGGAATCGCTGCGCGCCGTGCTGGGACCGGAGGCGGTAAGAACCAGCGGCCTGCTGACGGTGGCCGAGGATTTCGCCCATATCGCACAGCGCGTGCCGAGCTTTTACTACTGGGTGGGCGTCACGCCGCCGTCGCAGGATGCAGCGACCGCCCCCGACAATCACTCGGACCTGTTCTTCGTGGACGAGGCCGGCCTCGCGGTGGGCCTGCGCACGCTCCTCCGCGTCGCCGTGGATTTCCTCCAGTCGCCGCCGGACGGCGACTGATCCGTGTGCAACGCGCTTCTGCGCTTTGACAGCGGCGGCCGGCGAGTTTAATGTGATTCGATGCCTGCGGCTCCGTCATGGTGACGGCGCGGGTCCAACAACAGCCGGACAGCCACCGGCCGTCCGGTAAAGGGGAATCAAGATGAAGCGTCTTTCAATTGCAGCGGCGGCTGCAGCCATGGCATTTGCCTTCAATGCCCAGGCATACGAAGTCTACACGGACTACACCTATTCGAAAGAAGTGTGGAACGTCACGATGGTCAAGGTGAACCCGAATCGAATCGACGACTATCTCGCGGGCCTCGAGCAGACCTGGCAGACCGGCTGCGAGATCGGCAAGAAGATGGGCACCCTGCTCGACTGCGCGATCTACGTGAGCGACTCCGCCGCCAACCGCGACTTCAATACCATCCTGGTGATGAAGTTCCCGAGCGGCGCCTACAGCGACCCGAACGAGGCGCAGTTCAAGCAGTTCCAGGCCGAGTTGCGCAAGAAGCTGGAAGAGGCCAAGCAGGACTCACTGGTCGCAGGCTACGAGGAGTTCCGCACGTTCTTCGGCGAGCAGAACTTCCGCAAGATCGAGTTCAAGTAATCACGCGCTGCCAGGCGGCTCCGGCTCAGCGGCCGGAGCCGCCCAGCAGGTACACCGCAAAACTCCCGAGCCAGTGCCCGCCCTCGTAGTGCTCGCCGGTCACGGCGGGCAGCGCGGCCTCGGCATGTAGCCGCGCCGCACCCTCGAGCGGCACGCGCCGCGCATCGCCATCCGGCAGGCCGGCAGCCATTCCCCGCAGCATCCAGGCCCGGCTCAGGTTGAGCCCGTCGATATGCGCCAGCTTCGGATCGGCGCGGTCGGTCACGACGCCCGGCGCCAGCCAGTCGCCGGCAGACGCGCCCGTCAGCCGCGGCAGGAACCTGCCGAGCCACTCGCCGAATGCGGCGGGCTGCAGAACCCGCCGCATCAGGTCCGCTTCCGCCAGGCAGGGCGACAGGAAATCCTGGCCGGACGGCTCGTAGGCCAGCGGGCAGTCCACGTCGCCCAGGTAGTAGTTGCGACTGCGCTCGTCGATCAGCTCGCGCATGCCCGTATCGCCCGCCACCAGCGACCAGTCGCGGATCAGGCCGAATGCGAACGCCGTCTGCGCATGCTCGCCGATGCGGATCGGGTAATGCAGCTTCGGCAGCCAGGAGCGGATACGGTCCGCGGCCTCGCGCTCCAGCGGCGCCAGGGTGGCGGCCCAGCGCTGCGCGTCGGGATCCGGCCAGTCCCGCAGTTCGGCCGCGAGCTGCAGCAGCCAGGCCAGCCCGTATGGTCGCTCGAACGTGATCCGCCCCGCTCCCTGCAGGTAGGCAACTTCGGCCGCGATTTTTGGCGCCGTCAGGCTCGCCTCGAGCGCGGCGCGCGCTTGCGCCGCAAAGCCCGCGTCCGGGTACAGTCGCGCAAGCCGCGCCAGCAGCCAATGGCCGTGGACGGCCGAATGCCAGTCGTAGCAGCCGAAGAAAACGGGCGTCAGCTCGCGCGGCGGACGCACGTCGGCATCGCCCGCGAGCACGTGGGCGATCTTGTTCGGGTACTCGAGGTGCACACAGGCCAGCGCCAGCCGCGCAAAGCGTCCGGCCGCCTCGGCGTCCATGGCGTCCGCGGCCTGCGCCGGCGTGGCGCCGGCGGCTGCGATCAGCATCAGGGCACAGGCGGGAATGCAGGCGCGCATCGGCTGCCACTGTAGCGCAGCCGGCCTGCTAGGATCGAGCCGTGAGAAGACGGGATGCGTCAGCGCTGCTGGCATCGCTCGAGCGCCTCGCCCGGCGCCACGGTCCCGGCCTCGCCGTGCGCAAGCTCGAACTGCTCGGCCCGCTTGCACGCGCGCGGCTCGCGACGCCGCGCGCCGTGATGCGGCTGCACGAATTGCTGTGCTGGCTCGATGCCTATCCTGACGACCGGCAGGTGCGTGCACGCGCGCGTCGCATGCTGCTGGCATTCGGCCGGCGCACGGACCTGCGCCGCCACCGCGCGGCGCTCGCCGGCAGCGGCATCGCCGGCACGGACACGCCCTACCGCTTCTTCTTTCCGACCGCACAGTGGATCAGCGAGCACTGGCCCGGGGCGCTGGTGCTGGACCGCACCGACACGCTGGCCGAACGCGACCTGCTCGCCGTGTTGCCGTCGCTGCTCGAGCCGGCACAGGCGGAGTGGGTCGCGGGCCGTCCGAACCGGGACTACTCCCTGCTCGACCGGCTGGTGCCGGACGGCATGACGGATGCGGACTACGTCAACGGAGTGATTGCCGCGATGCCCGGCGATGAATTCACCCGCGAGGCCTTTGGCGACCGCCTGGATCTCTCCTACGTCCTGCGCGCCGGGCGCGGCACGCCTGAACGCACGACGGCGCGGCTCGACCGCGGCCCGGTGCACCATCAGCGCGCGGAGCTGCGCGCCGGCTATCCCGACCTGCGCGCCGAATCGCGACGCAAGCCGCGGCGGATCGTCGCGCTGCGCGGCGCTGCCGCCGTTGCCGCCATCCGCCTCGCGCGCGTGTCGATGATCACGCGCGAACGCGACGTCGCCGGCTTCCAGTTCGCCAACCCGCGCGACGTGCACCGGATCGACGACGGCGAAGGGCTCGCCTTCGCGATGATGGGCATGACGCCGCCGCGGCGCGCCACGCTGCCGGTCACCTATACCGCGCTGACCTTGAAAAACGGCGTCCCGATCGGCTACGTGCAGGCCGAGATCCTGGGCCGGCATGCGGCGCTGTCGTTCAACACCTTCGCGGCTTTCCGGGGCGGCGAGGCGGCCTGGGTGCTCGGGCGATTCGTCGCCGTCACGCACCAGTGGCTCGGTTGTACCGATTTCAGCATCGAGCCTTACCAGCTCGGCCAGGGCAACGAGGAAGGCATCGAGTCCGGCGCCTGGTGGTTCTACAGCCGGCTGGGATTCCGCCCGCGGTCGGCCGCGACGCGGCGGCTGGCGGCGCGCGAACTGAAGCGGCGCGCGGCCGATGCGCGCTATCGCAGTTCGAAGCGCACGCTGCGCGCACTGGCGCGTTCCCACATGCTGTTTTCGCTCGACGACGGGCGGCGAGCGCACCTGCCGGATACCGGGTCGGCGCTGGCCGGCGCCGCGCGCGCATTGCGCCGCTTCCGGCAGCCCGCGCCAGGCGAACGCCGCTCGGCGGCGGCCGGCGCTGCAATGCGGCGCCTCGCCGGCGCGCGGCCGGCCCGTCTTGATGCGGCTTCGCGTGCGGCGCTCGAGCGCTGGGCCGGCCTGGTGCTGGCGTGGACGGCGCGCGGCCGCTGGTCCCGCGCCGATCGCAGCGCGCTGCTGCGACTGATCGTCGCCAAGGCTGCCGCCAGCGAACGGCGATTCCAGCAGTCGCTGCTCGCAAGCCGGCGGCTGCGCCGCCTGCTCGACTGCTGACTGGACCGGCAGGCCTCAGGCGCCGGCCACCGCCCGCAGCAGCGACATCGCTACCAGGCCGCCATAGGTGCCGAGCACGTAGCCCAGTATCGCGAGCAGGACGCCGACCGGCGCCAGGCCCGGATGGAAGGCCGACGCGACGATCGGCGCGCTCGCCGCGCCGCCGATGTTTGCCTGCGAACCGACCGCAACGAAGAAGATCGGCGCGCGGATGAGCCAGGCGACCGAGAGCAGAATCGTGACGTGGCACAGCATCCACACCGCGCCGACCGCCACCAGCACCGGCGCTTCCTTCATCTGCGTGAAGTCGGCGTGCGCGCCGATGCTGGCGATCAGCAGGTACAGCATCACCGTGCCGATGCGCGAGGCGCCCGCGCCTTCGAGGCGCCGGACCGGCGTGAATGACAGCGCCGCCGCCAGCGCCGTCACGATGATGAATTTCCAGATGGTCGCGTCGAAGATCCCGCTGGCCGGCGCAACCCAGCGCCCGGCAAGGGTCGCAAGCCACATGCCGCCGAAGCCGAGCGTGACGATCAGCAGCAGGTCGGTGAACGTCGCGACCCGGGTCGTCTTCGCGGCGAACTCCGCCACGCGCCGCTTGAGGTCCTCGATCGCCGACGTGTCGGCGCCGGTCCAGCGGTCGATGCGCGGCTGCTGGCCGGCCAGGTACAGCAGCACGCCCATCCAGATGTTGGCAACCGTCACGTCGACGATCACCATCATCCCGAACATCGAGCCGGACGTGCCGGCGATCTCGGCGAGCGCGACCATGTTGGCGCCGCCGCCGATCCAGCTGCCCGACAGCGCCGTCATGCCCTGCCAGGTATCGGCGGGAACCATCGACGAGAACAGCCACAGCGCCAGCGGCGCGCCGATCACGACACCCGCGGTGCCGGCCAGCATCATGATCACGGCCTTGGGCCCGAGGCGGACGATGCCGGGCACGTCGAGCGCGAGGATCAGCAGCATCAGGCTCGCGGGCAACAGGTAGGCCTTGATCCAGTCGTACAGCGGCGACTCCGCCGGCAGCACGCCGAGCGTCGTCAGCGTGGTCGGCAGGAAATAGCAGAACACCAGGCTCGGCACGATCCCGAACAGGCGCTTGCCGGCCGTGGTCTCGCTGAACCGGAAGATCGCGGCGAGCACGATCAGCAGGACGACCAGGATGGCAATCGGGTCGTTGATGAGCGCGGCGTCGTCGGCCATTTCCGTCAATCCTTGTCGCTGACCCGCGCCGACGTGATCGCCAGGCGGATCTGGTTGGTGTTCTGGAACGGGCCGAGCCCGAGCGCGAGTTGCCACTGCTCGCCGGCCGCCAGCGTGCCGTTGAGGCCGCGTCTCAGGTCACGCAGGCGCCCGGCAGCGTCCGGGTACTGGACGTGGAGCGCGATACCGGTGACCGGCGCCGCGGTCGGGTTGCCGATGACGACCACCAGCATGCCGTTCTGGTCGAGCACCGCCTGCTGGCGCAGGTATTTTTGCGGGTTGTCCGGCAGGTCGAGCCTGAGCAGCGAACGCGCCGCCATCGCGCCGACCTCTCCCGGGGCGCCGGCCGCAGCCGCGTAATACTGCTTTGCCTGCTCGCGCTGCTCGGCGCGCGCGGCGATGTTGCCGAGCGCGTTGTACGCCGGCCCGGTCGGCAGCAGCCGGACGCTGGTCTCCAGATCGACGCGCGCGCTGTCGTCGCGGCGCTCGCGCTCGGCGATCAGGCCGCGCTGCAGGTGGTAGTAGAAGAAGCCGTCATGGCGTGCGATCGCGTCCGTATAGGCCTGGGTTGCCGCCCGGTTGTTCTTCTGCAGCAGGTAGGCGTCGCCTTTCAGGGCATGGAAATGCGCCTCGCCGGGCAGCAGGCGGATTGCCTGTTCCGCTTTCGCCAGCGCTACGTCGGGCTTCTTGCCGGCCAGCGCCTTGCGGCCCTCGTCATAGGCGTCATAGGCCGGTTTCGCGCGCATCGTCTGCGCCATCGCTGCGGCGTAACGATCGGCGCCCAGTTCGCCGCCTTTCGGCAGGGCCGCCACCTTGCGCCGGTTGGCCTCGAGCCGCTCCTGCGACGGCGGATGGCTGGCAAACAGGCCGGCCAGCCAGCCGCTGTCCTTGCGGTCGTTCATCCGCACGAAGGTTTCCTGCAGGCTGACCGCGCCCTGGGCGTCGTAGCCGGCGCGTTTCATGTAGTCGATGCCGTAGCTGTCCGACTCGAGCTCGGCTTCGCGGCCGTAGCGCTGCATCAGCAGCTGCGCGCCGATGCCGGCGCCAGCGACGTAGAGGCCGCCATAGTCGCTGTCGCTCGCCGCCACCTGCGCCGCGATCATCCCGCCCTGCAGCAGCATGCCGCGGCTCATCTGCTGCGCGGAGTGCCGCGCCGCCGCATGCACGATCTCGTGGCCCAGCACGGCCGCGAGTTCCGATTCGGAATTCAGCTGCATCAACAGGCCGCGGTTCACGCCGATCTTGCCGCCGGGCAATGCCCAGGCATTCGGGATCGAATTGTTGAGCACGGCGAACTCGTACGGCAGGCGCCGGTCGCTGACCGCCGCGAGCCGCTGGCCGACTTGCTGCACGTAGGCCGTCAGGCCCGGATCCATGACGTAGTCCCCGCCCTCCGCCTGGCGCATCGGCGCGAAGTTCTTCGCCCCGATCTGCAGCTCGGTGCTCTCCCCGACCAGCATCAGTTCCGACTTGCCGGTCACCGGATTGGTCGCACAGCCCGCGGCCAGTGCCGCGGCCATCAGCAGTGCGGGCGCTGCAATGCGCTGCATGTCAGTACCTCCAGCTGTCCACGTCCGCGTCCGGCGGCGCCGTGTCGAGGATGCGCTCCACCACCCAGGGCAGGACCATCTGCGGGTAGCGCAGTCTCGAGATCGCGTTCGGCCGCGTGTGGTCGCCGTTCCAGCAGTGCTCGGCGCGATCGCCATACTCGACCACCGACTCGGCCGCCGGTTCCGCCGTTTTCAGGAATGCCTCGACTTCGTAGACGGCATTGTTCAAATAGTAGTTGTCCATGTCGCCGGTATAGATACGCAGCTTGCCGCGCAGTTTCGGCCCGAGCGTCGCCCAGTCGCGACGCAGGATGTGGCCGAGGTCGTAATGGTCGCGCCACCAGGCGGCGGTCACCGGGTCGATCTCGCCGGTCAGGCGGTCCCAGATGCGCCGCGGATACCCGTCCGGGCCGACGGGCGAATAGACCGATTCCCAGGCATCCCACTGGTCGCCCGAACGGCCCTTCGTCCCGAGCGCGTACTCGTACTGGTTCTGCTCGCGGACCGTCGCGTTCACCTGCCCGAGCCAGTCGCGATGCGCCGGGCGCTCGGTGCGCTTGTATGGATTCGGCAGGAAGTAGGCGTTGCGGTCCTCGTAGATGTTGACCAGCTCGAAGTGCCGGAAATCGATCGGGTCCGGGCAAGCGATCCAGGCGCCGTTGTAGTCGTCCGGATAGAACATCTGCACGGCCATCGCTTCCCAGCCGCCGGTCGATCCGCCGTACACGAAGCGCGACCAGCCGGTGCCCAGCCCGCGGAAACGCCGCTCGATCTCCGGGATCAGCTCGTACTGGATCGCATCGCCGTACGGGCCGTTGTTCGCCGAATTGACCGCGTAGGAATCGTCGTAGAACGGCGTCGGGTGCTGGATCTCGACCAGCAGCACGCGCGGAAAGCCCGGCGTGATCCAGTCCTGGTGCGACTGCCAGGCTTGCTGCTGCTGGATCCGGTTGTAGCCCTCGAGCCGGAAGCGCTTGCTGTAATCGGGCTTGAGGTCCGGGTCCGGCGGCGTCTCGCGGAAACCGGAGGGCTCAGCCGGGAAATGGCCGTGGGCGATGACCAGCGGATAGCGCGCCTCGGGGTGCTCGTCAAAGCCCCATGGCAGACGCACCCAGGCGCCGAGGAAGATGTCGCGGCCCCAGAAGGCCGACAGCCGCTCGCTGCGGATCCGCAGGTAGCGGACGAACTGCGTCTGCTTGTTCTCGAACGGCTCGACCGGCGGGATCATCTGATCGAGCACGATTGCGACGCGACCGCGACGCTTCGTGTCGATCCGGACGAACTGGGGCGCCGAATACAAGTTGCCGGGCTTGCGGCTCCAGACCTGGCCTTCCCCCTGGTCCGGCGGCAAATCGAGGCGATGGCCGTCGCTGCGCACGAACGTCTCGTAACGGTTGAGCACGGCCTGCACGCGGTAGTCGCCGGGCGGCAGGTCGTCGAGCGAGCGGATCGGGAAGCCGAATGCCTTGCCGTCGATGACGACCTTGGCGCCCGGCTGCCATTGCGAAACGTCGACGCCAAAGAAGGGGACGGCGTCCTGGTCCCAGGCGACCATCAGGCGCGGCTCCTGCTCCCCGGCCGGGGCGAACACCAGCAGCAGCCGGCCGGTCAGCGGCTCGGCGCTGGCTTGTGCCGGAAACCGCAGTTCGAAGCGCGGCGCGGCGCCGGCCGCCGCTGCGAACAATGCCATCGCGATCACGACGACCCCGGTACGGACTGATTGCGGCATCGGCGCGGTCCTCATGGCATGACGCCTGGCGTGATGACCGATGCTATCGTATGCGCCGCCGTTTCGCAGTCGCCGGGGATCACGATGTCCAGGCTAATCGTCCTGCTGTGTGTCGCGCTGGGTATCGTGGGCGACGCACGCGCCACCGAACTTTCCGAGGCCGAACGACAAGTCTGGGCGCTCGAGGAAGCGTACTGGCATTACGTCCAGGCGGGCGACATCGAATCGTACGTCGGGCTCTGGCACGACGATTTCGTCGGCTGGCCCTGCCATTCCAAGACGCCATCCGACAAGTCGGGGATCGGGACCTGGGTGCGCGATATCCGCGACCACGGCTGGAAGCTCAGCTACCAGCTGCAGCCGAAGGCATTCCGGGTTTTCGACGACGTGGTCGTCGTGCACTACTCGGCGGAGTACGTGTATGACTACGGGGACGGGACGACGAGCGGCGCGGGGATCTGGCGCAAGTTCGTGCACGCCTGGCTGAAGACCGGCAACGGCTGGCAGATCATCACCGGCATGTGCGCGGCAGAGGCGCCGGTATCGGCTCCCCGCTCCTGAGGCGACCCGCGGTCAGGAGTTGCGGCGGCGCCGGGCGAAGCTGACGCCGAGCAGGCCGAGGCCCAGCAATCCGAGCGTCGCCGGCTCAGGCACGGAAACCTGCGTGATCAGGTCCTGCCGGTCATAGCGATCGTTCGGATTGTCGACCAGGACGACCAGGCCTTCCGCCCGCGGGCCCTCGCCCGTCAGGCTGTTCAGCCACATCTGTGCGGTGTTGTAGATGCTGCCGGTGGTGACCAGGACGAAGTCACCGGAGCCGAGCAGCCGGTCGGTCGCTCCATAGGCCAGTTCCCACAGCGCAACCTGGAAGGCCGCTGCCGTGACGTCATTGACGACCGCACCGCGGTACCGTGCCCACAGCTCGCTGATAAAGCCGCCGGCATCCGGATACGGGCTGCCTGCACCGCCGACCGACTGCACCGTGTAGGGGTTCGAGAACGGGGTGAGGAAGACATTCGGCTGCAGGCAGAAACTCAGGAACTCGGTCCAGGTCGAGGTCGCGGTCGGCGCGACGTGGCGATAGTCGAGAACGAATACGCCGGCGCTGGCGCTGGTGTTGCTGCCACCGTTGAGCCTGAACGTCACTCCGGCAAAGAGGCCGTTGTCCGGCGAGGGCGTGAACACGCCGCCATTCTGGTTGCTGACTTCAACCTGGTCGCCCAAGGTCAACGACAGCGAGTAGGCCGGCGCCGTCGCCAGGAGACCTGCTGCAGCAACCAGACCTGCGATCCACCGGTACTTGAACATGCACGCTACTCCCGGGCCGCCAGGCGGCCGATGACAGGGAACTAGCATGAAGCGGGCCAAACAGCCGTAGCACCATCAGAAACAACGGCTTATGCGGCGCTGCCGGTTAGCGCGCCGGCGGCAGTGTCAGGCCAGTCGACACTGCCCGGACGGATTATGTCAGCGACACCCCGGCGCGCTCAGTCCGGAGTCCCGCCGGCCAGGGCAGCCTGCAACCGCGCAGGGTCGATATTGCCGCCGGACACGACGCACACCAC
>CAYXUJ010000022.1:19523-31522 GCA_964468395.1 uncultured Steroidobacteraceae bacterium | reverse complement strand
TCCTTGCGCGAGCGGTCGCCGCGGTACATGCCCTGGAGCTGCGGGATCGTCACGTGGCTCTCGTCGATCACCAGCAGCGCGTTGCGCGGCAGGTAGTCGAACAGGCAGGGCGGCGGCTCGCCGGCCGCGCGCCCCGACAGGTAGCGCGAGTAGTTCTCGATCCCGGCGCAGTAGCCCAGCTCGTTGATCATCTCGAGGTCGAACAGCGTGCGCTGCTCGAGCCGCTGCGCCTCCAGCAGCTTGCCGGCAGCGCGGAGCTCCGCGAGCCGCTCCCGCAACTCGGCCTTGATCTCGTCGATCGCGGCCGTCAGGCGCTCGCGCGGCGTCACGTAGTGCGTGGACGGGAACACGGTAAGGCGCGGAACCTTGCGCAGGACCTCGCCGGTCAGCGGGTCGAAGTGTGCGAGCGACTCGATCTCCTCGTCGAAGAACTGCACGCGCACCGCCTCGCGCTCGGATTCGGCGGGAAAGATGTCCACCACGTCGCCGCGCACGCGGAAGGTTCCCTGGCGCAGGTCCATCTCGTTGCGCGTGTACTGCATGTCGGCGAGCCGGCGCAGCAGCTGCCGGTGGTCCATGCGGTCGCCGCGCACCAGGTGCAGCACCATCTTCAGGTAGGCCTCCGGGTCGCCGAGGCCGTAGATGGCCGACACGGTGGCGACGATGATCGAGTCCGGCCGCTCCAGCAGCGCCTTGGTGGCGGACAGCCGCATCTGCTCGATGTGCTCGTTGATCGACGCGTCCTTCTCGATGTAGGTGTCCGACGACGGCACGTAGGCTTCCGGCTGGTAGTAGTCGTAGTACGAAACGAAGTACTCGACCGAGTTGCGCGGGAAGTACTCGCGGAACTCGCCATAGAGCTGCGCGGCCAGCGTCTTGTTGTGGGCGAGCACCAGCGTCGGCCGTTGCAGCGTCTGGATGACGTTGGCGATCGTGTAGGTTTTGCCGGAGCCGGTGACGCCGAGCAGTGTCTGGTGAGCCAGTCCCGACGCGATGCCGTCCACGAGCGCAGCGATCGCGGCCGGCTGGTCGCCGGCCGGCGCATAGTCGGCCTGCAGTTCGAATGGCCTGGGATCGCTCACCGGCTGCCCGCATTGCAACGCAAAAAGCGTTCCCGTACCTTAGCCGGGTTTTCCCTCATCCGGTACTCCCCTCGTGAGCATCCGCCTTGCCCAGCGCGTCCAGCGCATCAAGCCCTCGCCCACGCTTGCAGTGACCGCACGCGCAGCGCGCCTCAAGGCCGAGGGCAAGGACATCATCGGACTCGGCGCCGGCGAGCCGGACTTCGACACGCCCAGGCATATCGCCGATGCCGGCGTGGCGGCGATCCGCGAAGGCCACACGCGCTACACGAACGTGGACGGCACCAACGAGCTCAAGGACGCCATCATCGGCAAGTTCCGGCGCGACAACGGCCTCGAGTACGCGCGCCCGCAGATCCTGGTGTCGAGCGGCGCCAAGCAGACCGTCTTCAACCTCTGCTGCGCCCTGCTCGATCCGGGCGACGAGGCGATCATTCCGGCGCCGTACTGGGTCTCGTACCCGGACATGGTGCTGGTCGCCGACGGCAAGCCGGTGCCGGTGCTCGCCGGGGCGGACCAGGGCTACAAGATCACGCCGGCGCAGCTCGAGGCCGCGATCACGCCGCGCACGCGGCTGTTCATCCTCAACAGCCCGAGCAATCCGACCGGCGCCGCCTACTCGCGCGCCGAGCTGCAGGCCTTCGGCGCCATCCTCGCCCGCCATCCCGAGATCGTCATCGGCACCGACGACATGTACGAGCACATCTGGTGGGGTCCCGAGCCGTTCACGAGTTTCGCGACCGCCAACCCGGCGCTCTACGACCGCACCGTGACGATCAATGGCTGCTCGAAGAGCTATGCGATGACCGGCTGGCGCATCGGCTACTGCGGCGGGCCCGCCGAAGTCGTCCGGGCGATGGCGACGATCCAGGGCCAGAGCACGTCGAATGCCTCGTCGATCTCGCAGAAGGCGGCGACCGTGGCGCTCAATGCCCCGCAGGACTGTGTCGTGGAAATGAACCGCGCGTTCAAGTCGCGCCACGACCTCGTGGTCGACGGCCTGAACCGGCTGCCGGGTATTTCCTGCCTGCGCGGCTGGGGCACTTTCTATGCATTCGCCAATGTCGAGCAGGCGATGCGCCTGGTCGGCGCAGCTGACGATAACGCCTTCGCGGAATTCCTGATCAACGAGGCCGGCGTCGCGGTCGTGCCCGGCTCGGCATTCGGCGCGCCCGGTCATTTCCGGCTCTCGTTCGCGGCCGCAACGGAGACGCTCGAGGACGCGCTGGCGCGCATGGAGCGTGCGCTCGCCGGGGCCGCCGCGCGCAAGCGTGCCTGAGCCCCTGCAAGCGCCAAAATCCCTGTCGATTTGTTGACTTAGGCGCGCGCAAGGCCCAAAATCCCGCGCCCTGAAAGCGCTTCCCCGATAGCTCAGTCGGTAGAGCAACGGACTGTTAATCCGTGGGTCGTTGGTTCGAGTCCAACTCGGGGAGCCAATTTCCTTCTTGAACCGCCCGGCCGTGCGTCATCGCGCCGTCTGCCGCGCCCTGCCGCCCAGCGCCAGCGCATTGCCCGCCAGCAGCACCGCGAGTCCGATGCCCGCCGGCACGCTCCACCGATAGCCCTCGAACACCGTCGACACGAGCAGCGCGACGACCGGGAACAGCACGCTGGCATAGGCGGCGCGCGCCGGCCCGATGCGCTTCATCAGCACCAGGTACAGGCCGAACGCCAGCGACGTGCCTGCGAGCGACAGGTACAGCAGCGACACGACATACGGCCAGGCCGGATCGAAGTCGAACGGCGTTCCGCGCAGCAGCGCGATCAGCGCCAGCCCCGCCGTTCCGTAAGCCATGCCGTAGGCATTCGCGGTCACGACCGACATGCCGCTCTGCGTGTTGCGCATCGCCGCCATGTTGCCGAGCGACGCCACGTACGTTGCGCCAAGCGCAAGCAGCGCGCCGTGCATGACCGACCGGTCGCCCATCGCCGACTGCAGCTCGGGCAGGAACAGGAGCGCTACGCCCATCATCCCGGCGGCGGCAGCCAGCAGCACTCGCGCCTCGACCGGCACGCGGAAGAACAGCCGGGCATTGACCAGGTTCATCAGGATGATCGCAGTGAAGATGACCGCGACCAGGCCGCTGGTCAGGAACTGCGTCGACAGGTACGTCATCCAGTAGTTGAGGCAGAACAGGGTCAGGCCCTGCAACGCGACATAACCGTGCTCGCGGCGCGACAGCCGCAGCGGGCTGCCGACCAGGCTGGCGTAGGCGAAGACGCAGACGGCCGCGAGGCCGAAGCGGTAGACCAGCGAAATCTCGGGGGCGACGACGCCGAGCTGGAACTTGATCGCGTACCAGGTCGTGCCCCAGATCAGCACCACGATCGCGTAAATGACGGGGCTCGGCACCCGGTGAACGCTAGGCGTTTTCGCCAGTCCTATCAATCACTAAAGCTAAACTCCTCATTAAATATCGCGCGTGAGTCGTCATCCAAAAGCCGCTATGATGAGCGACGACCGGCGACCGGCCGAATCCCAGACGGCCGCGCACCGGTCGCATGACGCCCGAACGCGGCTGCACAAGGGGACTGCCGCATGAGCCTGACGGTCGCGTTGCTCGCGACGCTAGCGTTGTCTGCGCCGGCCGAAGGTCCGCGCGATGCCGCGGGCTGGCGGCAGCAGTCCGACGCCCTGTATGCACGCGGCGATTTCCGCGGCGCGCTCGACGCGGCACAGCAGGCGCGCGTGCTCGACGAAGCCGATCCCTGGGCGCGCTTTGCCTGGGTCCGCGCGCTTGCGGCGATCGATCCGGAGGCCGCGAAGCGGGCGCTGCCCGGGCTCCAGGACCCCTCCATGTTCCAGTCGCTGCCCGCGGATGAGCGCGCGCGGCTCCAGACATCGCTCGGCTACCTGTGCCTCGACCTCGGCGTCGAGCCGCTCGCCGCCATGCACTTCGAGACGGTGCCCGCCGCCGCGACGACCTATCCGCAGGCCCAGGCCGGGCTTGCGATCCTGTCGGTGCGCCGCGGGCACACGCGCCAGGCGCTCGTGTATTTCGTCGCCGCTCGTAGCTCGGGCAAGCTCGATCCGCCGCTGGCCGAACTCGAGCGCGAAGCCCGCTTCCAGGTGATGCTCCAGGAATTCAACACGGCGCGCGACCTGCGCGACGCCAACGCCGCGGGCCGCGCCTACTCGGTGCTGGACGAGCTGCGGCCCAATCACCCGGCGACCTTGCGGGCCCGCGCCGACCTGGCGCGGCTGCGGGGCGACGCGCCTGCCTACGAACGGGCGCTGCGCGACCTGCTGGCTGTCGAGCCGCAGGCCCCCGGTGCCGCCAGCGAACTGGTTGACGCGCTGCTGCAGCAGAACCGTCCTTTCGACGCCCTGTCGGTGGCGCGCAACCTCGCGCCGCAGCGCCTCGCCGACGATGCACTGCTGCAGGAAATCGAGCGCGACTGGCTGCCGCATTTCGCCGCCGCGCTTGGCGGCCGCTGGCGCGATGGCCGCTCCGGCCAGGACTGGCTGCAGCAACCGCAACTGCAGCTGTCGATGGCCGCCAGCCACGCACGCTGGGGCCGCTTCCGCCTCGCGGCCGACATGCTCGCGCCGGACGCCGACAACGTGCGGGCCGGCCAGCCGTTCGGCAGCTCGACGGCACTGCCGGCCGCGACCGGCTCGCAGGACGACGACGGCATCGGCGTGACCATGCAGTGGGCGCCGACCACGAAAACGACCGTCGAACTCGGCCACACGCCGACGTCGTTCGAGGTCAGCAGCATCACCGGCGCGCTGCGCTTCCGCATGGATACCGCTGACGGCCCCTGGCACTTCGGGCTCGAGCGCGAGGCGGTCGGCGACTCGCTGCTGTCGATTGCCGGAGCGATCGATCCCCTGACCGGGCGGGACTGGGGCGGCGTGACCCGCAATCGCGCCTACTTCGGCGGCAGTTTCGGCGATGCCGACATGAACCTGTACGGCGAGCTGGCAGGCTCGGTCCTCGACGGCCATCGCGTGGAAGAAAACTCGCAATGGGAGGCCGAGGCGGGATTCTGGCGCCATGCGGCATCCGGCCAGGGCTGGCGGGCGCGCATCGGCGGCAACGTCCAGGCGCTCGGCTACGGCGACAACCGCTCGCATTTCACGGTCGGGCACGGCGGCTATTTCAGCCCGCGCAAGTTCCTGTCGGTCGGCCCGGCATTCGACCTGAGCGGTCGCCGCGACAGCGCCACGTTCCGCTTCGAGGGCGGGCTTGCCTGGCAGGTGGTGCGTGAGGACGCGAGCGACTACTTCCCCGGTGACGCCGCCCTGCAGGCCGCGAGCGGCGACCCGCGCTATGGCGGCGATTCGCGGGACGGCGTCGGTGCACGGATTTCCGCGTCGGTCGAATGGCGGGTCTCGAGCCGCGCGGTCGCCGGCGTGCGCCTGGAGGGCGTGCGCGGCGAGGACTACGACGAGGTCAGGCTGCAGGTCTATACGCGCCGCTGGAACCGCGCGATCACCGAGCCGCTGCGCGAGTTGCCGCTTGCCGAACTGGCCCCCGACTCTTACGAATTCAACTGACGGCGCGCCTCAGGCGCGGCGGCCGCGGGCCGCGACCAGCGATTCCAGGTAGCTGCCGAACCGGTCGCCGAACTCCGGGTGGCGCAGCGCGTATTCGACGGTCGCTTCCAGGTAGCCCAGCTTGTTGCCGCAGTCATAGCGCTTGCCGCTGAACCGGTACGCGAACACGGGCTCGTCGGCCAGCAGCGCCGCAATGCCGTCGGTCAGCTGGATTTCCCCGCCGGCGCCGCGGCCGATGTTCTGCAGGCGGTCGAAGATCGAGCCGCTCAGCAGGTATCGCCCGACCACGGCCAGGTCGGACGGCGCATCCGCCGGCTTCGGCTTCTCGACGATGCGGCGCACGCGGGCGACCGGGCCGTCGGCCTCGTCGGTGGCGACGATCCCGTAGCGCCCGGTCTCGCTGCGCTCCACCCGCTCGACGCCGACCAGGCTGCCGCCGGTGTTGCGAAACTGGTCGACCATCTGCGCCAGCACGGGCTGCGGAGCGTCGATCAGGTCGTCGGCGAGGTGCACGAAGAAGGGCGCGTCGCCGACCACGGGCCGCGCGCAGAGGACGGCGTGGCCGAGGCCGAGCGGCGCCGGCTGGCGGATGTAGATGCAGGCCGCGTCCGCCGGCAGGATTCCCCGCAGCGATTCCGCGAGTTCCTGCTTGCCCTGCGCGACCAGCGCCGCCTCGAGCTCCGGATCGAAATCGAAATGGTCCTCGATCGCGCGCTTCGAGCTGCCGGTGATGAAGACCAGGCAGCGGGCTCCCGCCGCCAGCGCCTCCTCCACCGCGTACTGGATCAGCGGCTTGTCGACGATCGGCAGCATTTCCTTCGGGCTCGCCTTGGTGGCGGGCAGGAAGCGCGTGCCGCGGCCGGCGACGGGAAAGACGGCGAATCGGATCGGTGCGGGTCGGCTCACGCCGTGAATGATACCGGACCCGGCGCGCGCCGGCCCGCACCCATGCCGTCCGCCTTCAACCGGCGGTTTTGTCCGCCTCGAAGCGCAGGTTGCTGCGGTTCTGGTCCACGAGCTTCTTGCCGAGCCCCTTGACCTTGACGAGGTCGTCGGCGCTCTTGAACGGCCCGTTCTTCTCCCGATAGCTGACGATGGCCTCGGCCTTCGACATGCCGATGCCCTGCAGCTCGCGTGCCAGCGTCTTGGCGTCCGCAGTGTTGACGTTGACGGGCCCGGCGATGGCGGTCGGCGCGATCAGCATGGCGGCCACGAGTGCCGCTCCCAGTCCCTTGGTGAACATGACTTGACTCCCTTGTGTCGCGCGCGGCGACCATCGCCGCGCCCCGCCTGCAGACTAGGCGGAGCCGGGGCCGTGCACCGCACGGCAATCGCGCGCGTTCGGGGAGATTCAGGCCGGTTGCGCCCCGCGGCTGAGGCCGGCGACCAGGTCGAGCCGCAGCAGCGGCCGCTGGCTGTCCCAGCTCTTGCAGCCGGGACACTGCCAGAAGTGGTCGATGCTCGAGAAACCGCAGCTCGCGCAGCGATAGCGCGGCGTCGTCGCGGCCAGCCGGCGCAACACTGCGGCGATCTCGCGCACGGCCCGCGCATCGAGGGCCGCCGGGTCGCGGCCTGCGGCGCGCAACAGCCCGGCGATGGCGGGGTCCTGTGCGAGGCACACCCGCACCCGCTCCTCGAGCGGCGCGAAATCCAGCGCATCGGCCATGATCGACGCGATCGCAATTTCCTGGCCGGCGTCGGCGCGCGACTGGGCGATACGCGCGACGATCTCCTCGCCGGCGTCGCCGGCCGCACGCGCGAGGCGGACCAGCCTCGGCATCACCTCGATCGCGAGCGCGGCGTCGTGCGCGAGCACCGCCGCCAGCAGGCGCTCCGCCAGCACGAAATCCCGCTGCTCGACCGCGATGTCCGCGCGCACCAGCGCGCCGCGCGGAAAGCGCCGCCGCTCGGCCCGCGCCGCGCGCAGGTGCTCGCGCGCCTCCTCGCTGGCGCCGCTGCGTTGGGCGGCCTCGGCCAGTTCGCAGAAATAGTGCGCGATCGCGCTCTCGTACGGCGCGCGCCCGGCCTTCTCGAGCTCGCGGAACACGGCGATCGCGCGCGGCCAGTCCTGCTCCTGCTCGTAGATGCGCAGCAGCTTGCGCATCGCCGCCATCCTGTGCGCCCCGGCGGCGGCGAGCGGCTCGAGGATCTTCTCGGCGCGGTCGAGCAGCCCGGCTTTCAGGTAGTCCTGGGCCAGCGCAAAGCTCGCCTGCTCGCGCTGGGCGGGCTCGAGCGACTCGCGCGCGGCGATGTTCTGGTGGATCTTGATGGCGCGGTCCACCTCGCCGCGCCGCCGGTACAGGCTGCCGAGGGCGAAGTGCGTCTCGACGGTGTCGCCGTCGAGCTCGGCCGCCCGCAGGAATGCCTCGAGCGCGCGGTCCGGCTGTTCGTTGACCAGGAAGTTGACGCCGGCCAGGTAGCTGCCGCGCAGGCGCTCGGCGCCGACGGCGCTCGGCCGCGGCCTGCGGGCCGCATAAAAGCCGATGACCCCGCCGAGGAACAGCATCCCCAGCAGGATCCAGATGGACTCCAGGTGCATGGCTTACCGGCCGCGCCGGCGGCGGTCAGTTCCGGATCGGGTGCGACTGACCCGCATTGACCCGCTCGCGCAGGTCCTTGCCCGGCTTGAAGTGCGGCACGTACTTGCCGGCGAGCGCGACCGCCTCGCCGGTCTTCGGGTTGCGGCCCTGGCGCGGCGGGCGGAAATGCAGCGAGAAGCTGCCGAAGCCGCGGATCTCGATGCGTTCGCCGCCGGCCAGCGCATCGCTCATGATCTCGAGCATCTGCTTGACCGCAAGCTCGATGTCCTTTGCGGGCAGGTGCTTCTGCTTGGCGGAGATGATCTCAATCAGTTCTGATTTTGTCATGTCTCCCTTCCTCGACTGCGGGGCGCGCCGCCATCATCCCCTGCGGCACGCCCCGGACCGGCTCACTGGCCGGAGATCTGCTCCTTCAGCAGGTCGCCGAGCGAGGTGCCGGTCGCCGAATCGTTGCCGCGATACTGCTGCATCGCCTCGGCTTCTTCCTCGGCCTCGATCGCCTTCACCGACAGCACGATCGCGCGGCTCTTGCGGTCCACGCCGACAAAGCGCGCCTCGACCTCGTCGCCGACCTTGAGCACCGTGCGCGCGTCCTCGACCCGGTCGCGCGCCAGTTCGGACGCCCGCAGGCTGCCCTCGATCCCGTCGCCGAGGTCGATGACCGCGCCGCGCGCGTCCACGTCCTTGACCGTGCCCTTGACGATCGAGCCCTTCGGGTGATCGGCCAGGTACGCGGAAATCGGGTCCTTGGCCATCTGCTTGATGCCGAGCGAGATGCGCTCGCGCTCGGGATCGATCGACAGCACCATCGCCTCGACCGTCTGGCCCTTCTGGTAGTCGCGCACGGCTTCCTCGCCGGGCCGGTCCCAGGAGATGTCGGACAGGTGCACGAGACCGTCGATGCCGCCCGACAGGCCGATGAAGATGCCGAAGTCGGTGATCGACTTGATCTGGCCGCTGACCTTGTCGCCGCGGTTGAAGCTCTCCGCGAACTCGCGCCAGGGATTCGCCTTGCACTGCTTGAGACCCAGCGAGATGCGCCGGCGCTCCTCGTCGATGTCGAGGACCATGACCTCGACCTCTTCGCCGACGTGCACGACCTTGGTGGGATTCACGTTCTTGTTGGTCCAGTCCATCTCGGACACGTGCACCAGGCCCTCGACCCCCTCCTCGATCTCGACGAAACAGCCGTAGTCGGCGATGTTCGTCACCTTGCCGAACAGTCGGGTGTTCGGCGGGTAGCGGCGCGCGATGTTCTGCCACGGGTCGGCGCCCAGCTGCTTGATGCCGAGCGAAACGCGCTGGCGCTCGCGGTCGAACTTCAGGATGCGGACGTCGATCTCGTCGCCGACCTTGACGACTTCGGACGGGTGCTTGACGCGCTTCCACGCCATGTCCGTGATGTGCAGCAGGCCGTCGATGCCGCCGAGGTCGACGAACGCGCCGTAGTCGGTCAGGTTCTTGACCGAGCCCTTCACGACGTCGCCTTCCTTCAGGTTGTCGAGCAGCGCCGAGCGCTCGGCGCTGTATTCCTGTTCGACCACCGCGCGGCGGGAGACCACCACGTTGTTGCGGCGCTGGTCGAGCTTGATGACCTTGAACTCGAGTTCCTTGCCCTCGAGGTAGCTGGGATCGCGCACCGGGCGCACGTCCACCAGCGAGCCGGGCAGGAATGCGCGGACGTTGTCGAGCTCGACCGTGAAGCCGCCCTTGACGCGGCCATTGATCACGCCGCGGACGATCTCGCTGTTCTGGAACGCCTGCTCGAGGCGGGTCCAGGTGCGCGCGCGCTTGGCTTTCTCGCGCGACAGGCGGGTCTCGCCGGACCCGTCTTCGACGGCATCGAGCGCCACCTCGACCTGCTGGCCGACGGTGACGTCGATTTCGCCATTCTCGTTCTTGAACTGGTCGGCCGGTATCACGGCCTCGGACTTGAGCCCGACGCTGACGATCACGACGTCGGCGTTCACGTCGACGACGGTGCCGGTGAGGATCTGGCCAGGCCTGATCTGCTGGCTCGCGAGGCTCTGCTCGAACAACTGCTGGAAAGATTCGGTCATTGGGTCTTCCGGGCCGCTGGGCCCACCTTGGTTTGCATGCCGCACGGCATCCTGCCGCCACGGGTCCTGTCACTGTCGGCGCCGGCTTCCTGCCGCGCCGTCCCTTGCCGGCAACCGCCGGCCCGTCCCTCATTTCCCGCGCGCTGCCTCCGGGAATCTCTCGCGCGCGAGTTGGATGACCCGCCCGACGACCTCCTCGATGGACAACGCAGTCGAATCCACGACGATCGCGTCCGGGACTGCGACCAGCGGGGCCACGGTGCGCGTGGTGTCCCGCCGATCCCGCTCGGCGATCTCCGCGGAAAGGGCGGCAAGGCTACCACTCAACCCCTTTTCTTTCAACTGCTTATAGCGCCTCAGGGCCCTTTCCTCCGGGCTCGCCGTGAGGAAGATTTTGAGCCCGGCATCGCTGAAAACGATCGATCCCATGTCGCGGCCGTCGGCCACCAGGCCGGGCGGCCGCGCAAACCCCCGCTGGCGCCCCAGCAAGGCCGATCGGACCTCCGGCCATGCGGCGACCCGGGAAGCGGCCTCTCCCGTCGCTTCGGCCCGCAATTCGCGAGTCACGTCCCGGCCGGCCAGGAAGACCTGCTCGTCGCCCTCGTCATCGACCTCGAATCGCACGTCGAGCGTCGCCGCCGCCTGCGCGTGGCCGGCCACGTCGTCGATGTCGAGCCCGGCGCGAGCCCCCGCCATGGCGACCAGGCGATACAGCGCGCCGCTGTCCAGCAGGTGCCACCCGAGGCGGCGGGCGACGCGGCGGGCGATCGTGCCCTTGCCGGAGCCGCTCGGACCGTCGATCGCGATGACCGGCACCACGTCAGCCCTCCTCCGCCAGCATCAACCCGGCCGCGCGCGCGGTCGCGGCGAAACCGGGAAACGACGTGGCGACATTGCGCACGTCGCGGATCACGACCGGTGCAGAGGCGCGCGCCGCCAGCACGGCGAATGCCATGGCAATGCGGTGATCGCCGCGGCTCTCCACCACGCCGCCACGCACCGGGCCGCCGCGGATGCACAGGCCGTCCGGCAGCGGTTCAGCCTCGACACCGAGCGCGCGCAGCCCGTCGGCCATGACCGCAATGCGATCGCTCTCCTTGACCCGCAGTTCCGCCGCGCCCGTGACGCGGGTTTCGCCGCGAGCCAGCGCAGCGGCGGCGAACAGTACCGGAAACTCGTCGATGCTGCGGGCCACGAGCTCGCCGGGCACGGCCACGCCCTGCAGTTCCCCGGCGCGGACCTCGATGTCGGCGACCGGTTCGCCGCCCGGGCCGGCAGCCGGTCGCAGCCGGATGTCCGCGCCCATCAACCGGAGGATATCGAGCAGGCCGGTGCGCGTGGGATTGACGCCGACGCCGCGGATCACCAGCGGCGCCGCGCCGGCGACCAGGCCGGCGACGATGAAAAATGCCGCCGACGAGAAGTCGCCGGGCACCTCGATGCGCGTCGCGACCGGTTCTGCGGGACCGTCGACCGACACCGACGTGCCGTTGCATGCGACCGGGACGCCGAATGCCTGCAGCATGCGCTCCGTGTGGTCGCGCGACTGCTGCGGTTCACTCACGGTCGAGCGGCCGCTGGCGTACAGCCCGGCGAGAAGGATGGCCGACTTCACCTGCGCGCTGGGCACGTCGAGGCGGTGCTCGCAGCCCGCCAGTTGCCGGCCGCCGGCGATGGCGACCGGCGGGCGCCCATCCTGCGTGTGCACCTCCGCTCCCATGCGCCGCAACGGCGACGCAACGCGTTCCATCGGCCGCTGCATCAGCGAGGCATCGCCGACCAGGGTCGAGTCGAATGCCTGGCCCGCGAGCAG
>CAYXUJ010000022.1:9454-19423 GCA_964468395.1 uncultured Steroidobacteraceae bacterium | reverse complement strand
GCATCAGCGAGGCATCGCCGACCAGGGTCGAGTCGAATGCCTGGCCCGCGAGCAGCCCGGCGAGCAGCCGCATGGCAGTGCCGGAGTTCCCGAGATCCAGTGCCGACGCCGGCGCACGGAGCCCGTGCAAGCCGGCGCCGTGGACGCGGACACGCGTGGATTCCGGGCGCTCGACGCGCACACCCATCGCCGTGAGCGCCGCCAGGGTCGCGCGGCAATCGTCGCCTTCGAGGAACCCGCGAATGTCGGTCACCCCCGTCGCGATTGCGCCGAGCATCGCCGCGCGATGGGAAATGGACTTGTCGCCGGGAACGCGGATCTCGCCGGAAACGCGGCCGCCCGGGCCAGCCACGAACGCGGGATGCGCCGCCGTCACGCTCCGGCCGCGAGCGCCGCGCCCATCGCGGCCAGCACGCGCTCATTCTGGGCCACGGTGCCCGTGGTGATACGGAGGTGATCAGGCAGCCCGTAATTCGCCACCGGCCGCACGATCACGCCCTGGCGCTGCAGGGCGTCGTTGACCGGCGCGGCCGGGCGCCCGAGATCGCAGAGCAGGAAGTTGGCGGCCGACGGCAGCACCCGCAGGCCCAGCGCGCCGAGTCCGGCATGCAACTGCTCGAGACCGCGGCGATTGAGCGCAATCGTCTCCGCCAGGTGCTCGCGATCATCCAGCGCAGCGGCGGCGGCCGCGAGCGCCGGCACCGACACGTTGAACGGCTGGCGCACGCGATTCAGCAGGTCGGCGACATCCGGGTGCGACAGCGCATAGCCGACGCGCAGGCCGGCGAGGCCAAAGGCCTTGGAAAAAGTCCTGGTCACGACCAGGTTCGGATGGCGCGCCAGCCATTGCGTCGCGTCGGGCACGCCGGCCGCAGCCGCATATTCGTGATAGGCCTCGTCGATGACGACGATGACGTCCTGCGGGATCGAGCCGAGCAGCGCGTCGATTTCGCGCTCGCCCATCCAGGTGCCGGTCGGATTGTTCGGGTTTGCCAGGAACACGATGCGGGTGCGCTTGCTCGCCGCGGCCAGGATCGCCGCGGCATCGTGCCCGAGCGGCATGGCGTGATCCGGGCCATGCGCCGGCGCCACCGCAGCCTGCGCCCCGGTCGCCTGCACGGCGATCGGGTACACCGCGAATGCGTACTGCGAATAGATGGCTTCCTGCCCGGGCGTCAGGAAAGCCGCCGCCAGCAGCACCAGCACGTCGTTCGAGCCGTTGCCAAGCGTGATCTGCCCGGGATCCACGCCGTGCCTGCGCGCGAGGCGCATGCGCAGCTCATGGCCGCTGCCGTCCGGGTACATGCCGACGCCGGCCAGCGATGCCGCCAGCGCCGCGCGCGCACGCGGCCCGGCGCCCAGCGGGTTCTCGTTGGAGGCCAGCTTGATGCTGTCCTTGATGCCGAGCTCGCGCTCGAGCTGCTCCGGCGGCTTGCCCGGCACGTAGGGCGCGAGCTTGCGGACTCCCGGGGCGGCGAGCGGCTCGAAACGGTTCATGCGCGCTTCTCTAGACGACCCTGGCATTCAGCACGCCCTGGATCTGCCCGATGCGGTCGACCAGGCCCGCCGGCACGCGGCCGTCGATGTCGATCAGCGTGTAGGCGAGCTCACCCTTGGACTTGTTCAGCAGGTCCGCGATGTTGAGGCCGGCCTCCGCGAGACAGGTCGAGATCTGCCCGACCATGTTCGGCACGTTGCTGTTGGCGATGGCGATTCTCGCGGTTGCGGGCACGCGCGGCAAAGATGCCTCCGGGAAATTCACCGAATGGCGGATATTGCCATGCTCGAGGAAGTCCCTGAGGGTGTCGGCAACCATGATCGCGCAATTCTCCTCGGCCTCGGCCGTGGAAGCGCCCAGGTGCGGCAGCGCGACGACACCCGGCTGCCGCCGGGTCTTCGCCGACGGGAAATCGCAGATATAGGAGGTCAGCCTGCCGCTCGCCAGCGCGGCGATCACCGCGTCCTCGTCGACGATGCCGGCGCGCGCGAAGTTCAGCACCATCGAACCGTCGCGCATCAGCCGCAGGCGGGCGGCATTGACCATGTGGCGGGTCTGGTCCGTCAGCGGCACGTGCACCGTCACGGCGTCCGAGCGCGCGAACAGGTCGTCGAGGCTGAGCGCCTGCTCGACGCCCGACGACAGCTGCCAGGCGCGCTGCACGGTGATCTGCGGGTCGTAGCCCAGCACGCGCATGCCGAGCAGGTGCGCGGCATTGGCGACTTCGACGCCGATGGCGCCGAGGCCGACGACGCCCAGCGTGCGGCCGGGCAGTTCGTGGCCGATGAAGCGCTTCTTGCCTGCCTCGACCGCGGCCTCCAGTGCCGCGCCTTCGGCCTCGAGGCCGCGTACGAAGTCCCAGGCCTCGCAGACGTGCCGGGCGCCGAGGAACAGTCCTGCCAGCACCAGTTCTTTCACTGCATTCGCGTTCGCGCCGGGCGCCGTGAACACCGGCACGCCGCGCTGCGACAGCAGCGCGACCGGGATGTTGTTGGTGCCGGCGCCGGCGCGCCCGACGGCGCGCACGCTCGCGGGGATCTCGATCGCGTGCATGTCCGCGGAGCGCACCAGGATCGCGTCGGGCTGGCCGATGTCCGATGCGACTTCATAGCGGTCGCGTGGCAGCCGGTCGAGGCCCTTGACCGAGATGTTGTTCAGCATGAGGACTTTGTAGCGCATCAGCCGTGCCGCCGTTCGAAATCGCGCATGAACTCGACCAGCGCGGCGACGCCCGCCGCCGGCATGGCGTTGTAGAGGCTGGCGCGCATGCCGCCCACCGCCCGGTGTCCCGCGAGGTTCGCAAGCCCGGCCGACTCGGCCTCGGCGAGAAAGGCCTTGTCCAGCTCGGGCCTGACGAGGCGGAACGGCACGTTCATCCAGGAGCGGCAATTCCGCGCGACGGGATTCGAGTAGAACCCCGAGGCATCGATGGCCGCATACAGCAGATCGGCCTTGGCACGGTTGCGCTCGGCCATGGCCGCCAGCCCGCCCTCGCGCTTGAGCCACTGGAACACGAGGCCGGCCACGTACCAGCCGAATGTCGGCGGCGTGTTCTGCATCGAGCCGGCGTCGGCGACGGCGCGATAGTCGAACACCAGCGGCGTTCCCGGCCGCGCCCGGCCCAGCAGGTCCTCGCGCACGATCACGACCGTGATGCCGGACGGGCCGATGTTCTTCTGCGCGCCGGCATAGATCAGGCCGAACTTCGAAATGTCGAGCGGCCGCGACAGGATGGTCGAGGACATGTCGGCGACCAGCGGCACGGCGCCGGTCGCAGGGATGTAGGGGAATTCCACGCCGTGGATCGTCTCGTTCGGCGTGTAGTGCACGAATGCGGCGTCGGGCGACAGTCTCAGCCCTGCCTGCTCCGGCACGGTCGAGTAACCGGAAGCGGATTCCTCCGCTGCGATCCGCACCGTGACGAAGCGCCGCGCCTCGGTGATCGTGCGCTGCGACCAGTGGCCGGTATCCACGTAGTCGGCCGCTGCGCCCGCCGCGGCGAGGTTGAGCGGCACGGCCGAGAACTGCGCCGTGGCACCGCCCTGCATGAACAGCACGCGATAACCGGCCGGGATCGCCAGCAGTTCGCGCAGGTCGGCCTCGGCGCGCTCGGCCACGGCGATGAAGCCGCGGCTGCGATGGCTGACTTCCATGACCGACATGCCGCCCTGCCAGTCGAGCAGCTCGTCGCGCGCCTGCTCGAGCACGGGCAACGGCAGCACCGCAGGGCCTGCGGAGAAATTGTAGACGCGCACGCCGGGTGTCTGCCGCCGGCCTCAGCCGGCCCCTTCGCCATCCTGCGAGTCGTCGCCGGCGATGCGCTCGAGACCCACGAGCTTCTCGCCGTCCTCGAGACGCATGATGCGCACGCCCTGCGTATTGCGGCCGAGCACCGGGATGTCGCTGACCGGCACGCGCACCAGCGTGCCGCTGGAGTTGATCAGCATCACTTCGTCGTCGGGCCGGACCTGGCGGGCGCCGACCAGCGAGCCGTTGCGGTCGCTGGTCTGCAGCGCGATGACGCCCTGGCCGGCGCGCCCGTGCCGCGGGAAATCGTCGGTCTCGGTCCGCTTGCCGTAGCCGTTCTCGGAGACCGTGAGGATGTGCCCTTCCTCGAGCACGATCAGCGACGTCACGCGCTGCCCGTCCGTGAGCTTGATGCCGCGCACGCCGGCGGCCTCGCGGCCCATCGGCCGGACCTGGTCCTCGGCGAAGCGGATCGCCTTGCCGTCGGTCGTGGTCAGCAGGATCTCGCGCGACCCGTCGGTCAGCGCCACGTCCACCAGGCAGTCGGACTCGTCGAGCGAGACCGCGATGATGCCGTTCGCGCGCGGCCGCGAGAAGGCGCTCAACGGCGTCTTCTTCACCGTGCCCTGGGTGGTCGCCATGAACACGAAGTGCGTGTCGTCGAACTCGCGCACCGCGAGCACCGCGGTGATGCGCTCGCCCTCGCCGAGCTGCAGCAGGTTCACGATCGGCTTGCCGCGGGAACCGCGGCTCGCGAGCGGCAGCTGGTAGACCTTGAGCCAGTAGCACTGGCCGCGGTCCGAGAAGCACAGCAGCGTGTCGTGGCTGTGGGCGATGAACAGCTTGTCGACGAAATCCTCGTCCTTCACCGTCGTCGCCATCTTGCCCTTGCCGCCGCGGCGCTGCGCCTCGTAGTCCGTGACCGGCTGGGTCTTGGCATAGCCGGCGTGCGACAGGGTCACGACCAGGTCCTGGCGCTCGATCAGATCCTCGATGGTGACGTCGGACTGGTCGGCGACGATCTCCGTTCGGCGCGCGTCGCCATAGGCTTCCTTCATGGCCGCCAGCTCGGCGCGGATCACGGCGAGCAGGCGTTCCGGCCGCGCGAGGATCTCGCCAAGGTCGCGGATCACGTCCAGCAGCTCGGCAAACTCGGCGACGATCTTGTCCTGCTCGAGCCCGGTCAGCCGGTGCAGGCGCAGGTCCAGGATCGCCTGGGCCTGGGCCTCCGACAGCCGATAACGCCCGTCCCGCAGGCCGAGATCCTCGGCGATGCCGTCGGGCCGGGTCGGCACGTTGCCGGCGCGCGCCAGCATCTGCGGCACGGCGCCCGGGCCCCAGCTGCGTGCCTGCAGCGCCGCCCGCGCCTCCGGCGGCGACGGCGACGCCTTGATGACGGCGATCACCTCGTCGATGTTCGCGAGCGCGACCGCCAGGCCCTCCAGCAGGTGGGCGCGGTCGCGCGCCTTGCCGAGGTCGTGGATCGTACGGCGGGTCACCACCTCACGGCGATGGCGCAGGAATGCATCCAGCATCTCGCGCAGCGACAGCAGCTTCGGCTGTCCGTCCAGCAGCGCCACCATGTTGACGCCGAATACCGCCTCCATCGGCGTCAGCTTGAACAGCTGGTTCAGGATCAGCTCGTGGTTCTCGCCGCGCTTCAGCTCGATGACGACGCGCAGGCCGTCCTTGTCGGACTCGTCGCGCAGCTCGGAAATGCCCTCGATCTCCTTGGCGCGCACCAGGTCGGCGATGCGCTCGAGCAGGCGCGCCTTGTTGACCTGGAACGGCAGTTCGGTGACGACGATGGCCTGGCGCCCGCGGTCGTCGATTTCCTCGACCGCCGTACGCGCCCGCACCGACAGCCGGCCGCGGCCGGTCTTGTACGCGAGCACGATCTCGGCCGCGCCATTGATGATGCCGGCGGTCGGGAAGTCCGGACCCGGCACCAGGCGCATCAGGTCGGCGAGCGTCAGGCTCGGGTCGTCGATCAGCGCCATGCAGGCGTCGATGATCTCGCCGAGGTTGTGCGGCGGGATGTTCGTGGCCATGCCGACCGCGATGCCGGCCGAGCCGTTGACCAGCAGGTTGGGGATGCGCGCCGGCAGGACCGCCGGCTCATGCTCGCTGCCGTCGTAGTTCGGCGTGAAGTCGACCGTTTCCTTGTCGATGTCGGCAAGCAGCTCGTGCGCGATGCGCGACATGCGCACTTCGGTGTAGCGCATCGCTGCTGCCGCGTCGCCGTCCACCGAGCCGAAGTTGCCCTGCCCGTCCACCAGCAGGTAGCGCAGCGAGAACGGCTGCGCCATGCGCACGATCGTGTCGTACACGGCCGCGTCGCCGTGTGGATGGTACTTGCCGATCACGTCGCCGACGACGCGCGCCGATTTCTTGTAGGGCTTGTTCCAGTCGTTGCCGAGCTCGCGCATCGCGAACAACACCCGGCGGTGCACCGGCTTGAGGCCGTCCCGGACGTCCGGCAGCGCTCGCCCCACTATCACGCTCATCGCGTAATCGAGGTAGGACTTGCGCATCTCGTCTTCGAGGTTGACGTGCAGGACTTCGCGCGCGATCTCGCTCATGCGGATTTCGTCTTTACCGGGTGCCGTCGGAAAGGGCGAATTTTAGCACAGCGCGTATACTTGTCCGATGCCAAACGGCCCGAATGTCGACCCGGCGGAGATCTCGAAATTCGACGCGGCGGCGCCGCGCTGGTGGGATCCCGACGGCGAGTTCCGGCCGCTGCACGACCTCAATCCGGCCCGGCTCGATTACATCGAGGCGCGTGCCGGGCTGGCCGGCAGGCGCGTCCTGGACGTGGGCTGCGGCGGCGGCCTGCTGGCCGAGGGCATGGCGCGGCGCGGCGCACTGGTGACCGGCATCGACCTGGCTCCCGGCGCGCTCGAGGTCGCGCGACTCCACGCGCTGGAAACGGGCATCGCCGTCGACTACCGCGAGGTGGCGGCCGAGGCCCTGGCCCGGGCCGAGCCCGGCGCCTACGACCTGGTGACCTGCCTCGAGATGCTGGAGCACGTGCCGGACCCGCCGGCGATCGTTTCGGCGCTTGCGGGCCTGGTCCGGCCCGGAGGCGACGTCATCTGCTCGACGATCAACCGCAATGCCCGGTCCTTCGCCCTCGCGATCGTCGGCGCCGAGTACCTGCTGCGGCTGCTGCCAATGGGCACGCACCAGTATGCGCGCCTGATCCGGCCCTCCGAGCTGGCGCGCTGGGCACGCGCCGCGGGCCTCGAGACGGCAGACCTCGCCGGGCTCGACTACAACCCGGCGACGCGCCAGGCGCGCATCTCGGCCGACACGTCGGTCAACTACCTGGCGCATTTCAGGCGGCCGATGCCGGCTGGGCCGGCATGAGCCGCGGCCGCGGCCTGCGCGGCCTGCTGCTGGACCTCGACGGCACGCTGCTCGACACGGCGCCGGACATGGCCGGGGCGCTCAACCGGCTTCGCGTCGCGGAAGGACTCGAGGAACTGCCGTTCGCGCAGATCCGCCCGCTGGTCTCGCATGGCGCGCCGCGGCTGATCCGTTACGCATTCGGGGATCCCGACGCCGCCCGCTACGAGGCATTGCGCGCGCGATTCCTCGAGTTCTATCGCGGCGCGCTCGCCGTCCACACCCGCATGTTCGACGGCTTCGAAGAAGTGCTCGCCGCGGTCGAGCGAGCCGGGATGCGCTGGGGCATCGTCACCAACAAGCCGGGCTGGCTGACGGCGCCGCTGCTGGAGGAAATCGGGCTCAGCGCGCGCTGCGGCTGCGTGGTCAGCGGCGACACCCTCGCCGAGCGCAAGCCGCACCCGCTGCCCCTCCTCCATGCGGCCGGAATCCTCGGGGTGGCACCGCGCGAATGCGCCTACTTCGGCGACGCCGAGCGCGACGTGCAGGCCGCGCGCAACGCGGGCATGATTCCACTGGTAGCCGGGTTCGGCTACCTGGACGAAGGCGAGGATCCGGCCGCGTGGGAACCGGCGGCGGTGCTCGCCCGGCCGGGCGACCTGCTGGACTGGCTGGGGCTCGAGGCATGACGCTGGAACCGACCACCGCACTCCTGATAGTCGCCGGCATCGCGCTGGCGCTGGTCGCAGGCTGGTGGCTGGGCCGGCGGCGCGCGGGCGCGCTGCAGACCGAACTCGCCGTCCTGCAGGCCAGGCTTGCCAACGAAGAGGCGCTCGAGTCGGAGCGGACGATTGCGCTCGACCGCGCAATGGAGCAGCTCGACCGGCGCTTCGACGACCTTGCCGGCCGGCAACTGCGCGAGAACATCGAGAACTTCCTGCGCCTCGCCCGTGAGAATCTCGGCGGCCACCAGCAGAACGCCCAGAACGCGCTGAAGGAACGGGAGCAGGCCATCGAAGCGCTGGTGAAGCCGATCCAGGAATCGCTGTCGCGCACTTCCGAGGCCCTGCGCGAGATCGAGGCCGAGCGCCAGCGCGACTTCGGCAGCCTGCGCCAGCACCTGACCGACATGCGCGACACGCACACGGCGCTGCAGCGCGAGACCCGCAACCTGGTGCAGGCGCTCAGCAAGCCGCAGGTGCGCGGCCAGTGGGGCGAGATCGCCTTGCGCCGGCTGGTCGAACTGGCCGGGATGACCGCGCATTGCGACTTCGAGGAACAGGTGCACGTCGCCGGCGAGGACGGGGCCTTGCGGCCGGACATGATCGTGCACCTGCCCGAGGGCCGCGACGTGGTGGTGGACGTCAAGACGCCGCTCGACGCCTACCTGCTCGCGGTCGAGGCGCCGAGCGACGAGGCCCGCGGCGCCGCGTTGCGCCGTCACGCGCAACACGTCTCCGAGCGAGTGCGCCTGCTGTCGTCGAAGAACTACGCGTCGCAGTTCGAGAATGCGCCGCAGTTCGTCGTCCTGTTCCTGCCGGGCGACCAGTTCCTGTCAGCGGCCCTCGACCAGCAGCCGGACCTGCTCGACCGGGCGATGAGCAGCGGCGTCGTGTTGACGACCCCATCGACGCTGCTGGCCCTGCTGAAGGCCGTCCACAGCGGCTGGCAGAACGTGCGGCTCGCCGAGGGCGCCGAGCGCATCCGCAAGCTGGCCGAGGACCTCTATTCCCGGCTCGGCACCTTCCGCAATCACCTCGGCAAGCTCGGCAACGCGCTCGAGGCCAGCGTGCGTGCGTTTAACGCGTCGGTCGGCTCGCTCGAGCGCAATGTCCTGCCCGGTGCGCGCAAGTTCACCGAGCTCGGCGTGCGCGGCGAAAAACCGATCGAGGACCTGACCGAGATCGAGGTCACGGTGCGCGACGCCGACGGCACCGCGCCGGTGCTGCCGCCGCCCGAAGAGCACTGAGATGACGGCTGTCGCCGGCTTGCCGGCCGCGCCGCCGCCAGCCGGCAGCCCGCGCTGGTACGCATGGCTGTTCACGCCGGAACCATTGCGCGCGGCAGCGGCCGCGATCTTCGCCCTCGAGTCGGAACTGCGTTCGGTCGTCACGGCGCGCGTCGATCACGGCGTCACCCACCTCAAGCTGCAATGGTGGAAGGACGAGCTGCAACGCCTGCAGCAGGGCGCGCCGCGCCATCCGCTCGCACAGGCGCTGGCTCATGCTCTGCCCGAGACCGCGACGGTCGCGAAACCGTTGCAGGAGTTCGTCGCGAGCCTCGAGTTCGAGTTTGCCTGCGCCACCTGCGAGGATGAACCGGAACTCGATGCCTACCTCGCACTGGCCGACGGGCTGTGCCGGGCCCTTGCGTTCACGCTCCGCCATGAACATGCGCATCGGCTCGAGGCGCCGGCCCGGGCCGCCGGCCAGGCGATCCGCGGCGTCGAGATCATCCGCGACCTGCGCCAGGACGCGATCGACGGGCGCATTCACCTGCCGCTCAGCTGGCTGGCTGAGCATTCCCTGTCGCATGTCAAGCTGCGGGCCGAGGATGCCGGCGACGGCGCGCGCCGATGCCTGCAGCGCCTTGCCGAGCAATCTCGCCGCCAGGTTGCGACGGCGCTGTCCGGCCTCGACCAGGCAGCGCTGGCGGAGCTGCGCGGGATGCGCGTGCTCGTGAAGCTGCATGCCGCCCTGCTCGAACGGATCGAGCGCGAGCGCTTCCGCGTCGGCAGCCGCCGCATCGCGATCGGCCCGGTCACGAGCCTGTGGACGGCATGGCGCGCCGCACGGCAGCATTGACGCCATGAGCGAGACGACGGACATCCGCAGCCATCGGCCCGCGCCCGACGCGCTCGCCGGCCGGGTGAT
>CAYXUJ010000022.1:0-9354 GCA_964468395.1 uncultured Steroidobacteraceae bacterium | reverse complement strand
CGACGGACATCCGCAGCCATCGGCCCGCGCCCGACGCGCTCGCCGGCCGGGTGATCGTGGTCACGGGCGCCGGCGACGGCATCGGCCAGGCAGTCGCGCTGGCGCTCGCCCGCCATGGCGCGACGGTCGGCCTGCTCGGCCGCACGCCGCGCAAGCTGGAACGCACCTACGACCGCATCGTCCGCGACCAGGGGCCGCAGCCCGCCCTGCTGCCGTTCAACCTCGAGACCGCAGCCGCGCCGGAGTACGACGCGCTGCATGCCGCGCTCGAGCGCGAGTTCGGCCGTGTGGACGGCCTCGCGCACGTCGCCGGTATCCTCGGCGCCCTGAGCCCGGTCGAGCACTACGACGTGCCGACCTGGTGCAAGGTGCTGCACGTCAACCTGACCGCGCCGTTCATCCTGACGCGCACCCTGCTGCCATTGCTGCGCCGCTCGGATGATGCGAGCGTCGTGTTGACGTCAAGCGGGGTCGCCCGCCAGGGACGCGCCTACTGGGGCGCCTATGCCGTTTCCAAGGCCGGCACCGAGAGCCTGATGCAGGTGCTCGCGCACGAGATGGCGGACACCACGAAGATCCGCGTCAATGCGGTCAATCCCGGACCGGTTCGCACCGCGATGCGCCGCCAGGCGTTTCCGGCCGAGGATCCGGCGCAGCTGCGGGCGCCGGAGGACGTGGTCGGCCCGTATCTCTACCTGCTCGGGCCGGCAGGCCGGGGCGTCAACGGCCGGTCTTTCGACTGCCAGTAGGCGCGAGTCCCGCGGCCTCGCGCAACGCGTCGAGTTCGCTGGCGGACAGCGGGCGGCTGCGGCCACGCGCCAGCGCGCGATCCATGGCGATAGGCCCGTAGCGCGTGCGCAGGATACGGTTCGCCTCGAGGCCGCAGCGCTCGAGCAACTGCCGCAGGTCGCGCGGACGCAGGCCCGCGCACTGGACCTGAATCCAGCGATTGCTGCCCTCGCCGCCGGCCGCCATCACCCCGGTGATGCTGCCCTTGAGCGCGGCCGTTTCTGCCGCCGCGGCAAGTTCCGCCGGGAGCCGGGCTTCGTCGAAAGCGCCGCGCACGCGCACGCTGAAATCGCTAGGGATCGAGACGCCGCGGCGGGTCAGGGCCGCAGCGAGCTGGCCATCGGTGACGAACAGTTCCAGGCCGCCGTCATTCGGCGCCAGCGGGCTGACCGGGATCCAGCGGCGGCCCGCGGCCTTCGGAATCCGTTCCAGCGAGCCCGCTGCGGTGCCGGACCTGCTGCTGCGGATCTCTTCCTGCGCCGGACGGTGGTAGACGACGCCGCGGTGCTCGGCCGCGGCAGCTTTCTCCACACGCAACCGCCGGCCGTCCAGGCGGATGTCGTCGCGGTCGCCGACCGGCTGGCCGGGCTGCGCCGGCTTGCCATTGACCGTGATGCGGCCGGCCACGATCCAGGCCTCGACCTGCCGGCGCGAGCCAACCCCGCGTGCGGCGAGCAGTTTCTGGATTCGTTCGCGCATGGGTGCACGCGGCCGCGGCGGCGCCGCGGCGGCTCAGTTCGTGGCTTCCGCGTCGTTGGCGGCCGTCAGGTCCTCGACCGAGGCCTGCGCCGCAACCGGCCCGTCGAACTCGAGCTGGATGCCGACGTCGTCCATGTCCTTGAGCGCAGCCAGCGACGGCAGCTCGTCCAGCGTGCGCAGCCCGAAGTAGTCGAGGAACTCGCGCGTCGTGCCGAGCAGCTCCGGGTGCCCCGGCACCTCGCGGTGGCCGACGACCCGGATCCAGCCGCGCTCGGTCAGCGTGCGCACGATGTTGGGATTGACGGTGACGCCGCGCACGTCTTCGATCTCGGCGCGCGTGATCGGCTGCCGGTAGGCGATCAGGGCGAGCGTCTCGAGCAGCGCGCGCGAATAGCGGCTCGGGCGCTCCTGCCAGAGCTTCGAAATCCGCGCGGAAAACGCGCTGCGCACCTGCAGGCGCCAGCCGCTCGCGACCTCGACCAGCTCCATCGGGCGGCTCTCGCATTCGCGGCCCAGCGCGGCGAGCGCCGCCCTGACGCTGGCGGCGTCCGGGCGCTCGAATTCATCGAACATCCCGCGCAGTTGCTCGATGTCGAGCGGCTGGCCGTAGGCCAGCAGTGCCGCCTCGATGAAATCCTTCAATTGCGCATGTTCCATGTGCAGCCCGTCCTCAGGCGGTCGTGATCTCGACGTCTTCGAGCCCCGGTGCGTCGGGGTCCCGTTCCGCGCGGCGCACGTGCAACGGCTGGTAGGGCTCGGCCTGCACGATGTCGATCAGCTGCTCGCGCAGCAGCTCGAGCAATGCGGCAAACGTCACGCTGACTCCCATGCGACCCTCTTCCGGCCGGAACAGACGCACGAACTCGACCAGGCCGTCGCCCTCCAGCGCCGCCAGCACGTCTGACATGCGCTGCCGCACCGACAGCGTCTCGCGCCGCACGTGCAGGTGGGCGAACATCGTCGCGCGCTGCACGACGTCCTTGAAGGCCACCAGCATTTCCTGCAGCGCGACTTCCGGCAGGATCCGCACGACCTGCCGGTAGCTCAGCTCCACGACCGCCTGGTGCACGTCGCGCTCGAGCCGCGGCAGGCGGTCGATGTCCTCCGCCGCGCGCTTGAAGCGCTCGTATTCCTGCAGGCGCCGCACCAGCTCGGCGCGCGGGTCTTCCTCTTCCTGGCCGGCCTCCGCGCTGCGCGGCAGCAGCATGCGCGACTTGATCTCGGCCAGCATCGCCGCCATCAGCAGGTACTCGCCGGCGAGCTCGAGGTCGAGCTCCTGCATCAGGTGGATGTATTCCATGTACTGGCGCGTGATGTCCGCGATCGGGATATCCAGCACGTCGAGGTTCTGCCGGCGGATCAGGTACAGCAGCAGGTCCAGCGGCCCCTCGAATGCCTCGAGGAACACCTCCAGCGCCTGCGGCGGGATATAGAGGTCGCGCGGCATCACGGTGACCGGCTCGCCATCGACGATGGCGAACGGCATTTCGTCCTGCTGCGGCGGCGCCTCGACCGTGCCGGCTTCGGCAGCGTCCGTATTCGGGATGTCGGTGGCTTCGTTCACCGGTACTCCAGACCCACGGCGGCGCGGACTTCGTCCATTGTCGCACGCGCGGCCTCCCGCGCGCGCTCGCAGCCGTCGCGGACGATGCCCTGGACCAGGTCTGGATTGTCCTCGTACTCCCGCGCGCGCTGGCGTATGGCCGCGAGCTCGACCAGCACCGATTCGATCAGCGGCTTCTTGCATTCCAGGCAGCCGATGCCTGCGGAACGGCAGCCGGACTGCACCCAGGACTTGGTCGCGTCGCTCGAATAGATCTTGTGCAGATCCCAGACCGGGCACTTGTCCGGGTCGCCGGGGTCGCTGCGGCGCGCGCGTGCCGGATCGGTCTGCATGGCGCGGAGCTTCTTCTGCACGCTGTCCGGGTCCTCGCGCAGGCCGATCGTGTTGCCGTAGGACTTCGACATCTTGCGGCCGTCCAGGCCGGGGACCTTTGGCGAGCGGGTCAGCAACGCCGCCGGTTCCGGCAGGATCGAACGCCCGCCGCCCTCCAGGTAGCCGAGCAGCCGCTCGCGGTCCGCCACGGTCAGGCGCGCTCCGGACTCGATCATGGCCCGCGCCTGCGCCAGCGACTCCGCATTGCCCTGTTCCTGGTATTCGCGACGCAGCTCGGTGTAACGGGCAGCGTTGCGGCTGCCCAGCCGCTTGACGGCTTTGTCGACACGCGCCTCGAAATCCGGCTCGCGGCCGTAGATGTTGTTGAAGCGCCGGGCAATCTCGCGCGTAATCTCGACATGCGCGACCTGGTCTTCGCCGACCGGAACGAATTCGGGCCGGTACATGAGGATGTCCGCACTCTGCAGCAGCGGGTAGCCGAGAAAACCGTAGGTGCTCAGGTCCTTATCCTTGAGCTGCTCGATCTGGTCCTTGTAGGTCGGCACCCGCTCGAGCCAGGACACCGGCGTCACCATCGACAGGATGAGGTGCAACTCGGCGTGCTCCGGCACCTGCGACTGGATGAAGATGGTGCAGGCGTTCGGGTTCAGGCCGGCGCCCAGCCAGTCGATGATGACCTCGCGGGCATTGTCCTTAAACGCGGCGGTGTCCTCGTAACCGGTCGTCAGCGCGTGCCAGTCAGCGACGAAGAAGAAGCACTCGTACCGGTACTGCAGCTCGACCCAGTTGGCGAGCGCGCCATGGTAATTGCCGAGGTGAAGCTGCCCGGTCGGCCTCATGCCGGAGACGACGCGTCGGTTCTGGCCGGTGCTCGCGGACATCGAGGTGCTCCTAGACCGCCTGCAGGCCGAAAATTGCCACGAGAAGGCCTATCAAGTAATTGATGGGGCCGTCGATCAGCGTCCACAGTACCCGGGTCACGAGCAGCCCGAGCACGATGAACAGTCCGAATGGCGCAATGGCTTCAAGCATCGACACAACCCTGCCGCGCGGCAGCAGATTGGCCAGCAGCTGGCCGCCGTCCAGCGGCGGGATCGGCAGCATGTTGAAGACCGCCAGCAGGACGTTGATGAAGATGCCGACTGCAGCCATCGACTGCAGCCAATGACCTGCGATTCCAAAGTCCCCTTTCTGGCTGACCATCATCACGAAAGCCCAGGCAAGCGCCATGCCGAGGTTGGCGGCCGGGCCGGCCGCCGATACCCAGACCATGCTGCGCCGCGGATTGCGCATGTAGCGCGGATTGACCGGCACGGGCTTCGCCCAGCCGAACAGGAAAGGGCTGTTGGTCAGCAACAGCACTGCTGGCACAAGCACCGTTCCGATGGGATCAACGTGCCGGATCGGATTCAGGCTCAACCGCCCCTGCGCTTCGGCCGTGCGGTCGCCGAAGTGCCTGGCAACCCAGCCATGGGCGACTTCGTGCATGGTGATCGCGAACACGATGGGAATGGCGCCGATCGATACGTTGGTGAGAAGCGATGCCAGATCCATGTGCCGTCCCGGAAGCGCCCAGAGCTAAGCCCCGGGATTTGCCGGGATTATACGATGCAGGACGCAGTGCTGCCGGTCATTGGAACGGGCGCGGGTCGCCCTTGCCGGCGCGGAGCAACTCCGGTTCCTTGCCCGACAGGTCCACGATCGTGCTCGGTTCGAGGCCGCAATTGCCGGCGTCCAGGATCAAGTCCACGGCATGACCGATCCGGTGGTCGATCTCGCGGCCATCGGTCATCGGCTCGGTGTCGCCGGGCAGCAGCAGCGTCGTGCTCATCAGCGGCTCGGCGAATTCCTCCAGCAGGGCGCGCACCACGGCATGGTCCGGGACCCGGATGCCGACGGTCCGGCGGCGTTCGTCCAGCAACCGGCGCGGGACCTCGCGGGTGGCGCGCAGCACGAAGGTGTACGGGCCGGGCGTGAAAGCCTTGAGCAGGCGGTACTGCCAGTTGTCCACCCGCGCAAACCGCGCGATCTCCGACAGGTCGCGGCAGATCACCGTGAAGAAATGCCGCTTGCCGGTCTGCCGCAGGCGCTGGATACGCTGCATCGCCTCCTTGGCGCCAATTGCGCATCCCAGCGCGTAGCAGGAGTCGGTCGGGTAAGCGATGACGCCGCCATCCAGCAGGCAATCCGCGGCCCGACGCAGCAGCCGCGACTGCGGGGTGGCGGGGTGCATTTCCAGCCGCTCGGCCATGGCCGATTATGTACCGGTGGCGCATGCCGGAGCCGCTTCCGTTATCATTGGCGCCCCTCAAGACGGTTCGGCGCATGCAGCTTCTGTTCGATTTCCTGCCGGTTATCGCGTTTTTCGTCGCCTACAAGCTCGCCAACATCTATGTCGCGACGGTCGTGATCATCGTCGCGACGGTGCTGCAGGTCTCGGTGCATTGGCTGCGCACCCGGCGCGTGAACCCGATGCACCTCGTCTCCGCCGGCCTGGTGCTGGTCTTCGGCGGCCTGACGCTGCTGATCCACGACACCGCATTCATCATGTGGAAGCCGACCGTGGTCAACTGGCTGTTCGCCGCCGCTTTCCTCGCCAGCCACTGGCGGCTGTTCGGCGGCCGTCCGCTGGTGCAGAGGCTCATGACGGCGACCGACGCCCAGCTCGACCTGAGCCCGGTCCACTGGCGGCGGCTCAACTGGATGTGGATCGGCTTCTTCCTGGTGATGGGCGCGGTCAACCTGGCCGTATTCCGCTATTTCGACGAGGAGACCTGGGTCAATTTCAAGCTGTTCGGCATGCTGGGGCTGACCTTTGCCTTCATCGTCGCCCAGGGATTCTGGCTGGCGGCGCAGGCACGCCACGATGACGCGTCCGCCAGTTGACAGGATCCGCAGCGTGCTCGAATCCGCGTTCGCTCCCGCACGGGTCGCCGTCCAGGACGACAGCGCGCGGCACGCGGGCCACGCCGGCGCCAAAGGCGGCGCCGGGCACTTCCGCGTGCGGATCGAGTCTCAGGCATTTGCCGGACGCAGCCGGCTGCAGCGGCACCGGATGGTCTACGAGGCGCTGGCGGAGATGCTTCCCGACCAGATCCACGCGCTGAACATTGAAGCGATTTCACCCGACGACGACAACTTACCGAGGACATCATGAGATACATGCAGGCACTGGCCATCACATTCACGGGACTGCTGCTGGCCGCCGGCTGCACCAAGGCCGAGACACCCGAAGACGCCGCCGCCAAGCCGGTGGCCGTCATCGACGGAACCTCCATTTCGCGCGACGTGTGGAACCTCTACGTCAAGACCCGCTTTGGCGGCAAGACGCCGGGCGACCTGACCGCCGAACAGCAGAGCGAAGCGCTCGAAGAGCTGATCGGCATGTATGCCGGCGCCAAGGAAGCCGAAAAGCAGAAGCTGGCGGCCGGCGAGCCGAACGCGCGACTGGAGCTCGTGCGCCAGAGCGCGCTTGCGGAAATGCTGTTCAACAAGTACGTCGAGGGCAAGGAACCGACGGAAGAAGAATTGAAGGCGGAGTACGACAAGCGCGTCGCGGAACTGCCGAAGGCCGAGTACCACGCCCGCCACATCCTCGTGGATGACGAGGCCGTGGCGAAGGACCTGATCGCCCAGCTCGACAAGGGCGCCAGCTTCGAGAAGCTGGCCGAGGCCAATTCCAAGGACGGCTCGGCAGCCGACGGCGGCGACCTCAACTGGTTCAGCCCTGGCCAGATGGTCAAGCCGTTCGCCGACGCCGTGCAGCAGCTCGAGGTCGGCAAGTACACCGAGACGCCGGTCAAGACCGAGTTCGGCTGGCACGTGATCAAGCTGGAAGGCACGCGCCCGACCACGCCACCGCCGTTCGACGCAGTCAAGGCGCAACTCGGACCGATGGTCAATCAGTCCAAGTTCGAGACCTACATGAAAGACCTGGTCAAAGCCTCGAAGGTCGAGCGCTCGCTCTGACCGGCTACTTCGACAGCCCGAAGTACCGCGAATAGGTCCGGTTCATCGGATTGATGGCTGGTGCAGCGATGTGCGGCTGCACCAGCCGTCTCGTGACGTAGAAATAGACCGGCAGCAGCGGATAGTCGCCCAGCATCAGCGACTCCGCTTGCTGCAGGACCTGGCGCCGGCGCGCGGGATCGGTCTCGACGCCCGCCGCCGCCAGCAGGCCTGCGTACTCCGCGTTCTGCCAGCGGCCGAAGTTTTGCGGGCTCCCGAGCAGCATCGTGTCCAGGAACGTCGACGCATCGTTGTAGTCGGCGGTCCAGCCGACCCGCACGATGTCCCACTGCGCCGGATCGGCCCGCGCCGCCAGATAGGCCTTGAACTCCATCTGCACCAGTTCGACATCGATGCCGAGCGCGTCTTTCCACATCGCCGCGATTGCAATGCAGACTCGCTGAACCAGCTCGTTTTCGTTGTACAGCAGGCGCAGCTTCAATGGCCGCTTCTGCGAAAAGCCCGCAGCCCGATACAGCGATCGCGCGCGTTCGATGCGCTCGGCTGATGTACTGGCGTGCCAGGCGTAGCGCGCCGGCGTGTAGTTCCAGACGTCTTCGGGTACCAGCGAATAAGCCGGCACCTGCCCGGCGCGAGTGATCGATGCGGTGATGACGTCGCGGTCCACGACGAGTGACAGGGCCTCGCGGAGGCCAGGCTTGCCGCTCAACGGGCCGCGATCCGTGTTGAATGTCAGGTAGAAGGTCGCCAGCGTTGCGCGATGCTGGAGCCCGGATTCCGGATCCTTCACGAGCTGCTCGAATCGCTGCTCCGGCACGGTGTTCGTGACGTCGAGCTCTCCCGCCCGATAGCGGGAATATTCCGCGTTCTCGTCCGCCACGATCTCGTAGCGGATCTCGTCGAACGTGACCGACACCGGATCGCGGTAGTGGGGATTCCGGGCCAGTCGAATGCTGGCGCCCGGGGCCAGTCCCGCCAGCCGATACGGACCATTTGTCACGGTGACGTCCGGCCGCGAAAACCCTGCGGCGCCCTGCAGTGATGAGGCATGCACGGGCGATGCGATCGTGTTCGTCAGTATGTCGAGGAAATAGGGCACCGGCCGCTCCAGGCGGATCTCGAGCCGATGATCGTCGAGTGCCACGACGCCCAGCCGGTCCGCCGGCAGTTCGCCCGCCAGGATCGCTGCAGCGTTGTCGATTGCGCGGAGCAGATCCGCTGCGCCGGAACCGGTTGCCGGATCCATCGCTCGCTGGAAAGCCGTGACGAAATCCGACGCGGTAACCGCATCACCGTTCGACCAGCGCGCCTCGGGCCGCAGCACGAAGATATAGCGGGTACCGCCCTCATCAATGGTCCAACGGGCGGCAACAGCCGCGATCACTTCACCATCCGGCCCGCTGGACGTCAGGCCTTCATAGAGATCGCGCAGGACATCGTATGAAAACGCATCTTCGGCGCGCTGTGGGTCAAGCGAGCCCGGCTGGCCACCCAGACCCCGTCGCAGCACGAGCGGCTCTGTGGCGTTTTCCGGCGATCCAGGGGACTGCCCGCCGCAGGAAACCACCAGCAGCAGGGTTACTGCCGCGGGCATTGCTACGGCAATGAGTCTCCGCCTCGCGGAGAGGGAGAAACCCGGCAAATGCATCAGATATGCCCCGCGCGCGAACGAAGGTTGCGGGGCAAGCTTACGACAAGAAGGTCACAGGAATCCGCTCAGCTGCCGAAGCTGAGCAAAAGGCAATCAGTGCAAATTGTGGCTACGATTTCCCGAGCCGACGCCCAAGCGGCAGGGCAACCTCGTTGGTCGCCCTCCGAATCGCAAGTCACTATTCCGGTGAGCCCGTTCCCAAAGAACCGTCCGGGCTTCCAGTACCGAGCGAGCCATCAGGACGGCCAGTGCCTAACGAACCGTCGGGACGACCGGTGCCCAGTGAACCGTCGGGGCTTCCTGTGCCGAGTGAGCCATCAGGACGACCAGTGCCGAGCGAACCGTCGGG
>CAYXUJ010000021.1:0-31681 GCA_964468395.1 uncultured Steroidobacteraceae bacterium | reverse complement strand
CCCTCTCAAGGCTGGTACGAGGGTTCGAATCCCTCTGGGAGCGCCACTCATCATGATCCGCGTCGCGATGTGGTCCGGCCCGCGCAACATCTCGACCGCGATGATGCGCTCCTTCGGCAGCCGCCCCGACACCGCCGTCAGCGACGAGCCGCTGTATGCCCACTACCTGAAGGTGACCGGCGTCGCGCATCCCGGCCGCGTCGAGGTGCTCGCCCGGCACGAGTCGAACTGGCGCAAGGTCGTCGAGCAGCTGACCGGCCCGGTGCCCGGCGGCCGCGCGATCTGGTACCAGAAGCACATGGCCCACCACCTGCTGCCGGAAATGGACCGCGGCTGGCTGGACCGGCTGTCGCACGCCTTCCTGATCCGCGAGCCGGACGCGATGCTGGCCTCGCTGGTGAAGACCTACCCCGAGGCCCAGCTCGCCGACACCGGCCTGGCGCAGCAGTGCGAAATCTTCGACCGGGTCGCCGACCGGCTTGGCCGCGCGCCGCCGGTCGTGCTGTCGAGCGACGTGCTGAAGAATCCGCGCGCGACCCTGACGCTCCTGTGCGACGCGCTCGGCATCCCGTTCCTCGAGCAGATGCTGTCCTGGGAGCCCGGCCGCCGGGACACCGACGGCGCCTGGGCGCCGCACTGGTACGCCGCGGTCGAGGCCTCGAGCGGCTTCGAGCCCTGGCGTCCGCACAAGGTCACGCTGGCGCCGGACCTGCGCCCGCTGCTCGACGCCTGCCGTCCCTGGTATGAAAAGCTGTACGCTCAGCGGCTGGCGGACTGAGGCGACGGCATGCTCCAGCAGTTCGACGAGCGCAACCGCGACCTGATCGTCAACGTCAATGGCGAACTGGTGCACCGCGACCAGGCGCGCATCAGCCCGTTCGACAGCGCCGTGCAGGGCGGCGATGCGGTGTGGGAGGGGCTGCGCCTGTACAACCGCCGCATTTTCGCGCTCGAGCAGCACCTGGCGCGGCTGCGCTCCTCCGCGCTCGCCCTCGCCTTCGAGCAGATCCCGACCGACGAGGCGATCGTCCACGAAATCCGCCGCACGCTCGCCGCCAACCGGATGACCGATGGCGTGCACATCCGCCTGACGCTGACGCGCGGCGTCAAGGTCACCTCCGGCATGGACCCGCGGCTCAATCGCGCCGGCCCGACGCTGATCGTGCTCGCCGAGCACAAGGCGCCGGTCTATACGAAGAAGGGACTGACGCTGGTCACGAGCACGATGCGCCGGCCGCCGCCGGACGTGCTCGACCCGAAGATCCACCACGCCAACCTGCTGAACTCGATCCTGGCCAAGATCCAGGCGAATGCCGCCGGCGCCGACGACGCGATCATGCTGGACGTGCGCGGTTTCATCGCCGAGACCAATGCGACGCATCTCTTCCTGGTCGAGGGCGGCGTGGTGCGCACGCCGACGGTCGCCGCCTGCCCGGAAGGCATTACCCGCGCCACGGTGCTCGAGCTGTGCCGCGCACACGGCATCGCGCATGAAGTCCGCGACCTGTCGCTGCCCGAGCTCTATCGCGCCGACGAGGCCTTCTGCACCGGCACGATGGGCGAGCTTGCCGGCGTCACCACCGTGGACGGCCGCCGCATCGGCGACGGCCGCGTGGGCCCGGTCACCGAGCGGCTGTCGGCGCTCTACGCCGACCGCACGGCGAGCGGCGGCACCAGCGTGGTGGACTGAATCGGCATGCGCAGCCTGGTCGTCGTCGCCCTCGCAGCCGCGGCCCTCGCCGGTTGCGCTGCGCAGCCGCCGCAGGCCGGCGTCGCCGCCGCGGACGGCCGCTGCGCGCCCGCCCGGCCCTTCGCCGAAGGCGGCGAGCGCGCAACGCTGTGGGTGCGGCACTCCGCCGAGTTCCGCGCCGCCAGCGAGATCATCTACCGCAGCGCGCAGGCGGCGCTCGCGCGCGGCCTTTCGGATGCGTCGTGGTCGGCGGAACCGGCGCAGGCCGGCGACCTGTCGACGCTGCCGCCGGCCGTGGTCATGGACATCGACGACACGGTGCTCGACAACGCCGAGCCGCAGGCGCGCATGATCCTCGCCGGCACCTGCCCCGGCGAGTTCCCGGCGCTGTGGGACGCCTGGCTGGCCGAGCGCGCGGCGCCTGCCGTGCCGGGCGCCGCCGCATTCATCCGCGCCGCGCGCGCAATGACGGACGCGCAAGGTCGGCCGGTGCGCGTGTTCTTCATCACCAACCGCGAATGCCGCACGCGCGCCGGCAACGATGCCGCCTGCCCGCAGCACGAGGACACGCTCGCCAACCTGCGCGCGCTCGGTCTCGATGCGCCGACCCTCGCCGACGACCTGATGCTGAAGGGCGAGCGGCCGGACTGGCCGAGTGAGAAGCTGTCGCGCCGCCTCGCGGTCGCGGCCGGCCATCGCATCGTGCTGAACGTCGGCGACGACTTCGGCGACTTCCTGCCGGAAGTGCGCCGCCAGGACGCGCCGGCGCGCGAGCGCGCGCGTTGCGCGCACCGCGCCTACTGGGGCGAGCGCTGGTTCGTGATCCCGAACCCGATGTACGGTTCCTGGCAGGCGGCGCTCGGGCCGGATCTCGAGGCCGCGCTCGCGGCCGATCCGGAAGTCGGCGGGGACTGCGCCTCGCCCTGACGCGCGCCGTCGTCCCACTGTGACGGACTTCAAGAAGTCCGGCGAAATCCCGGCAGCACGCGCGCGCGAGGCTTATGTTGACTCGCAGTATCCCCTGCGGGTGCCGCCATGACTCCGGCCGACGAACGCGTGCTCCAGCTGCTGCAGAAATGGCAGAAGAGCCTGGACCTCCATGCCCGCTACGCCGACCTGCCGGACGACCAGTACTGGCTGGTGCAGCCGTGGCCGAATCACCAGCGCCCGACCAAGTGGGTCGTGGACCTCGCGCGCCAGCGGCTCAACGACCTGCAGAACATCGTCAAGACGCGCCTGGCGGCGGCCGATCCCTCGCTGTCCGAGGCGCTGGAAATGATGTCGTTCCTGACCAACCTGGTCGGCTCGCAGCACGTCGAGCGCTTCGTCCCGATCGCCGAGCCGGAGCGCGAGCGCCAGCTCGAGGCGGCGGCGCCGGCGAAACAGACCGGCGCCACCTCGACCTCGACCGTGGTCAAGCCCGGGCGGCCGGTCGCGCGGCAGCGCGCGCCGAAGAAAGCCTCGAAACCCGTCGACGACACCACGATCACGGCCGTGGTCAAGGATGCGGCTCGGCTCATCAGCTGGGGCCGCGAGTGGCACGAATTGCCGGAGGCCATCGCCCGCATCGCCGGGCGCCCGGCCGCCCAGCAGGTGCGCCAGATCCTGCGCAGCAACAAGGGCGCGATCGAGCAGCGGATCGCCGCGCAGGACAAGCACTGACACATTAGAATCTGCGCCCGCATGGATGAGCCATCCATTCCGGGCGCGCCCGCCGGTTTCTTCCGCCGCCTGGCGGCGCTCGCCTACGACGCGCTGCTGGTCGTGGCGCTGTGGTTCATCGTGACTTTCGCGATGCTGCCGCTGACCGGCGGCGAGGCGATCCTCGCCTCGAGCCAGGGCCTTGTCGCGCACTTCTATCACGCCGCGCTGCTGCTGCTGACCGCCGCCTACTTCGGCTTTTGCTGGCTGCGCGGCGGCCAGACGCTCGGCATGCGCGCCTGGCGCATCCGCCTGGCGGCGGCGGATGGCCGCCCGCCGTCCCTTGCCGCCGCGGCGGTCCGCTTCGCGAGCGGCGCCGTCATCGCCTATGCGGCGGCACTCGGCATTTTCTGGTGGCAGTCGGCGGGCGCCGTCCCGGCAGCGGCGCTGCTGCTGCCGGCCATCGTCAACTTCGCCTGGATACCGTTCGACCCGGGCCAGCGCAGCCTGCAGGACCGCGCCGGCGGCTTGCGCGTGCTGCGCGTGCCCTAGCGCGCGCGCGCGATTGCCGCGGCGGCGATCGCGGCCAGCAGCACGGTCGGCCCCCAGGCCGCCAGCAGCGGGTGGATGCCGTAGACCTGGCCGCTGTTCTCCAGCGTCTGCGTCAGCAGCATGAACAGCACGCCCGCCATGATGCCGAGCACGGTGCGCGCGCCGGCGCCGGCGGAACGCAGCGGCCCGAATGCGAACGGCACGGCGAACACGCAGACCACGACCGCGGCGACGATCCGCGACAGCCGCGACCAGAACGCGATCTCCCAGGCCCGCGAATCCAGGTCGTTGGCCTGCAGGTGCTTCTGGTAGGCGTAGAGATCGCGCAGCGGCAGCGAGCCGGGCTCGTTGACGGCCAGGCCCAGGAACTCGGCATTGAAGCGGGCGCCGGTGATCTCCTGGTCGCGCTCGCGCGCGGTCACGCGCGCGCCGTCGAGCCGCGTCTCGGCGTAGTTCGACAGCACCCAGTTGCCGGACTTGTCCTGCTGCGCGGTTTCCGCGCGCCCGACCAGGCGCAGGCGGCGCTCGCCGTCTAGCTCGTAGACGAAGACGCCGCCGAACAGGTTCTCGGCCGCCTGCCGGCGCACGTTGATGAACCACGAGCCCTGCCGCACCCAGGCGCTGCGGCTGCCGGCAAATTCCATCTCGGAGAAACGGCTGAAGATCTTGTGCTGGCGCGCGTACTGGTCGGCGGGCGGCGCAAAGTATTCGCCGATCACGAACACGAGCGCGGCGATCACGACGCCGGCGATGGCCGACGAGCCGGCGATGCGCGCGACCGAGACGCCGGAGGCGCGCACCACGATCAGCTCGCGATCGCGCGCCAGCCCGCCGAGGCCGATGATCGCGCCGATCAGCGCGCCGACCGGCAGCAGCTCGTAGGCCTGCTGCGGCAGGAACAGCACCGTGACCAGGAAAGCGTCGCCGACGCCGAACTGGCCCTGGCCGACCTCGTCCTGCTGGCCGATGAAGGTGACCAGCGTCATCAATGCCAGCAGCACCGCCATCACCAGCAGCGTGTGCCACAGCACGGAACGCGCGAGGTAGCGGTCGAGCAGCGTCATGCCGCCGCCCGCGACGGCCGCAGCCATCCGGTCAGGGGGCTCTGCCGGTGCAGCAGCACGAGCCCTGCGGCGACGAACACCGCGTGCACCCACCAGGTGCCGACGTCAGGCGGCAGGCTGCCCTTCTCGATCCAGATCTGCGCCGCCGAGATCAGGTTGGAATAGACGAAATACATCAGGATTGCGGTCGCGACGCGGGCATAGCGGCCCTGGCGCGGGCGCAGCGCCGACAGCGGCACGGCGACCAGCGCCAGCACCAGCACCATCACCGGCAGCGAGATGCGCCGCTGCATCTCGGCGATGTCCGTCGGCGCCGACGAGCCGATCAGCTCGTTCGTCGGCCGCCGTTCCGGCACCGTGCGACCGGCGCCGGCCGCCGGCACGGCCACCGGTATGCCGTGCTCGACGAAGCGGATGCGGCGGAAGCCAGCCTCGCCCGGCACGCCCTCGACGCGCTCGCCGTCGTGCAGCACGACCATCTGCGTGCGGCCGCCGTCGAGCACGCGCTGCTCGGCCCAGGCCGCGGTCGCCACCTCGACCCGGTCGCCGGCGTGGCGCTGCACGAAGACGTTCAGCAGGCGGCCGTCGGGCGCGCTCTGCTCCGCGTAGAAGACCGCCTTGCCCTCCGCATAGGTGCGGAAAGTGCCGGCGACCAGCAGGCCGAACTGCGCATCGCGCATGCCGCGGCCGCGCAGCTCCTCGGCGCCGTCGCGAGCCGCCGGGCCGACCACGAACGTGAGCCAGGCGAGCGCGGCCGCGACCGGCAGTGCGATCGCGAACACCGGGCGGTACATGCGCACCGGGCCGATGCCGCAGGCGCGCGCCGCGGCCATCTCGCTCTCATGGTAGAGCCGGCCGAGCGCCAGCATCACGGCCAGCAGCATCGCGATCGGCACCAGCACCATCAGGTTCTCGAGCGTCGTCAGCCCGATCAGCGCCAGCACGATGTCGTGCGGGAAGCCGCGCTCGGCCGCGAGGCCGAGGATGCGCGCCACCTGGTAGCTCGCCAGGATCCCCAGCAGCACGGCGGTGACCGCCGCGAGCGAGACCGCGACTTCGCGCAGGACATAGCGGTCAATCCGGGCAAACACGGCCGATAATGCGCGGATCCCGGGGCGCGGATCCGTCCTTTTCGATTAAACTGCGCGGACACGGTAAACCAGCGCGGTGGCGCACTCAACGGGCGGGACCGCCTGCGGGCGGCGCGTCGAGGGGATCAGGGAACATGCAGTTTCACGCGACGGCCGCGAGCGCCGGCAAGCAACGGACGGCCTGCGCCGTCGTCGGCATCCACGAAGCCGCAAAGATGACCGGGCCGGCGCGCGAGCTCGACCGCGCCTGCGGCGGCGCGATTGCCCGCCTGCTGCGCCGCGGCGACTTTGCCGGCAAGGCCGGCGAGCTGCTGCCGGTCCTGGCCGCCGGGCGCGGCCCGGCCGAGCGCGTGCTGCTGGTCGGCCTCGGGCCCGCGGCCGGCTACGGCCGCAAGCCCTATCGCCGCGCGATCGCGGCGGCGACCGCCTGGCTGGCGAAGACCGGCGCCCGCAACGCCGTCCTGTACCTCGCGCGCGAGCCCGTGCCCGGGGTCGAGCCCTACTACGCCGCGCGCCTGGCGGTCGAGAGCGTGTCCTCCGCGCTGTACCGCATCCCCGACCTCAAGACCGCGCGCAAGCCGCCGCGGCCGAAGCTGGCGCGCATCGGCATCGCAGCGCCGGCCGGCGACCTCGCCGCCGCGCGCCGCGGCATCCGCGACGGACGCGGCGTCGCCGCCGGCATGGCGCTGACCCGGGACCTGGGCAACCTGCCCGCCAACGTCTGCACGCCGAACTACCTGGCCGGGGCCGCGCGGCGCCTGGCCAGGGAGCACAAGCGCGTGCGTGCGCGCGTGCTGGACGTGCGCGCGATCCGGCGATTGAAGATGGGCTCGTTCCTGTCGGTCACGAACGGCTCGGAGCAGCCGCCGCGGCTGATCGTGCTCGAATACCGCGGCGGCGGCGCGCGCCAGGCGCCGGTCGCGCTGGTCGGCAAGGGCATCACCTTCGACACCGGCGGCATCTCGCTCAAGCAGCCGACCAACATGGACGAGATGAAGTTCGACATGAGCGGCGCCGCCAGCGTGTTCGGCGCGGTCAAGGCGCTGGCGACGATCGGCGCCGCGATCAACGTGGTCGGCATCATCCCGACCTGCGAGAACATGCCGAGCGGGCGCGCCACCAAGCCGGGCGACATCGTCAGGTCCATGGCCGGCAAGACCATCGAGGTGCTGAACACCGACGCCGAGGGCCGCCTGATCCTGTGCGACGGCATCAGCTACGCGCGCCGCTTCAAGCCGCGCGCGGTCGTGGACATCGCCACCCTGACCGGCGCCTGCGTGGTGGCGCTCGGCGCGCATTACTGCGGGCTGTTCTCGCCCGACGACAAGCTGGCCGCCGGCCTCGCCGCCGCCGGCGAGCGCGCCGACGACCGCGCCTGGCGCATGCCGGTCGCCGAGGAATACGCCGAGATGCTGAAGAGCAACTTCGCGGACATGGCCAACGTCGCCGGCCGCGAGGCCGGCGCCATCACCGCCGCCTGCTTCCTGTGGAAGTTCACCGACGGCCTGCGCTGGGCGCACCTGGACATCGCCGGCACCGCCTACCTCTCCGGCAGCCACAAGGGCAGCACCGGGCGGCCGGTGCCGCTGCTGGTGGACTGGCTGCTGCACGGGGACTGAGGCGATGGCGGCGCCACGCGTGGATTTCTACGTGCTGGCCAGCGACGACGCGGCCGCGCGGCTGCGCTTCGCCTGCCGGCTGGTCGAGAAGGCCTGGCTGCAGCGCCACCGGGTGCGCGTGCAGTTCGAGGCGGGCGGCGAGCTCGAGGCCTTCGACGAGATGCTGTGGACCTTCTCCGACCGCAGCTTCGTGCCGCATCACCGCCTCGGCGCCGACAGCCCCGCGCCGGCGCCCGCCCCCGCCCCGGTCGTGCTCGCCGACAGCGCCGACCCCGACGGCTCCGACGGCGACCTGATCGTGAACCTGACCGGCGCCATGCCCGCGGGCTTCGAGCGCTTCCAGCGCATCGCCGAGGTGGTCGATGCCGACGCCGCGCGCCGGCAACGCGGCCGCGAGCGTTTCCGCGCGTATCGCGAGCGCGGCATCGAGCCGGAGACCCACGACATGGGGAGCGCGTCGTGAAGCGCGACGCGCCGCGCGAATTGCCGATCCTGACCGATGTCGTGGAACTGCACGCGACCGGCAGCTTCCCGCGTCCCGAGCCGGCGCCGGAACCCGCCTCGCCGTTCGCCTCGGGCCTGCTTTCCGCGGACGACGTCGCGGCCCTGCAGTCCGTCCTCGTCAGCCGCATGATGAACCTGACGGACGAGCTGCTGCACACGGCCGCGCGCGAGATCGAGGCCGTGCTGTTCGAGCGCGTGATCGACCGCCTGCGCGCCGCGCTGCCGGAACTGGTCGCCGCCGCGCTGCGCGAGCAGCTCGCGCCCGGCGACGACTGACCCCGCAGCGCATGGAAAAGACCTACTCGCCGCGCGATATCGAGGAACGCGTCTACCGGCAATGGGAGGCGGATGGGCAGTTCGCGCCGGCGGGCGACGGCCCGCCGTTCTGCATCGTGATCCCGCCGCCGAACGTGACCGGCACGCTGCACATGGGTCACGCCTTCCAGGACACGATCATGGACGCCCTCACGCGCTATCGGCGCATGTGCGGCGACCGCGCGCTGTGGCAGCCGGGCACCGACCACGCCGGCATCGCCACGCAGATGGTGGTCGAGCGCCAGCTCAATGCCGAGGGCCGCACGCGCCACGACCTCGGGCGCGAGGCCTTCGAGGCGCGCGTCTGGCGCTGGAAGGACGAGTCCGGCGGCACGATCGCCCGCCAGATGCGCCGGCTGGGCGCGTCGGTGGACTGGAGCCGCGACCGCTTCACCATGGACCCCGGCATGTCGCGCGCCGTGCAGGAGGCGTTCATCCGGCTGCACGAGGACGGCCTGATCTACCGCGGCCAGCGCCTGGTCAACTGGGACCCGGTGCTGAAGACCGCGCTGTCCGACCTCGAGGTCCAGTCGGAGGAGGAGAACGGCTCGCTCTGGCACATCCGCTACCCGTTCGCCGACGGCAACGGCCACGTGACGGTCGCGACCACGCGCCCGGAGACGATGCTTGGCGACACCGCGGTCGCCTTCCATCCGGACGACGAGCGCTACCGGCCGCTGGCCGGGCGGCGGCTCGCACTGCCGCTTGCCGGCCGCGAGATCCCGCTGATCGCCGACGGATTCGTCGATCCCGCGTTCGGCTCGGGCTGCGTCAAGGTGACGCCGGCCCACGACTTCAACGACTACGAGGTCGGCCAGCGGCACGGGCTGCCGCTCGTCAACGTGCTGACTGCCGACGCGCGCATCGCCGAGACGGCGCCGCCCGCATACCGCGGCCTCGACCGCTTCGAGGCGCGCCGCCGCATCGTCGCCGACCTCGAGGCGGCCGGGCTGCTGGAAAAGACGGAACCGCACCGGCTGATGATCCCGAAGGGCGACCGCAGCGGCGCCGTGCTCGAGCCCTGGCTGACCGACCAGTGGTACGTGCGCATCGCGCCGCTGGCCGGCCCGGCGATCCGCGCCGTCGAGGAGGGCCGCATCCGCTTCGTGCCGGCCAACTGGGACCGCACCTATTACGAGTGGATGCGCAACATCAAGGACTGGTGCATCAGCCGCCAGCTGTGGTGGGGACACCGCATCCCGGCCTGGTACGGGCCGGACGGCGCGGTCTACGTCGGCCGCAGCGAGGCCGAGGTCCGGGCGCGCCACCGCATCGCCGACAGCGTGCCGCTCACGCAGGACGAGGACGTGCTCGACACCTGGTTCTCGTCGGCGCTGTGGCCGTTCTCGACCCTCGGCTGGCCGGACGAGACGCCGGAGTTGCGCGCCTTCTACCCGACCTCGGTGCTGGTGACCGGCTTCGACATCATCTTCTTCTGGGTCGCGCGCATGATCATGATGGGCCTGCGCTTCACCGGCGACGTGCCGTTCCGCGAGGTCTACGTGCACGGCCTGATCCGCGACCACGAAGGCCAGAAGATGTCGAAGTCGAAGGGCAACGTCATCGACCCGCTCGACATCGTCGACGGCATCGCGCTCGAGGACCTGGTCGCCAAGCGCACGACCGGGCTGATGCAGCCGCAGCTCGCGCCGGCGATCGCGCGCGCCACGCGCAAGCAGTTTCCCGAGGGCATTGCCGCCTACGGCACGGACGCACTGCGCTTCAGCTTCGCCGCGCTCGCGACGCAGTCGCGCGACCTGCGCTTCGACATGAGCCGGGTCGAGGGCTACCGGAACTTCTGCAACAAGCTGTGGAATGCGGCGCGCTTCGTGCTGATGGCGACCGAGGCCGACGACGGCCCGGGCAACGAGGTCCTCTCCCCCTACGATCGCTGGATCCGCTCGCGGCTCAACGCCACGACCGCGGCGGTGCGCGAGGGCTTTGCGCAGTACCGCTTCGACCTCGCGGCGCAGGCCGCCTACGAATTCACCTGGTACGAGTTCTGCGACTGGTACCTCGAGTTCAGCAAGACGGTGATGCAGTCGAAGGACAGCACGGCCGAGGAGCGCCGCGGCACGCGCCGCACGCTGGTCGAGACGCTCGAAGCGCTGCTGCGCCTGCTGCACCCGCTGATGCCGTTCATCACCGAGGAGATCTGGCAGCGGGTCGCGCCGCGCGCCGGCCTGGCCGCCGGCTCGATCATGCGCCGGCCGTACCCGGCCGTGTCGCCTGAGGCGGATGCGCCGGCGATCGAGGCCGAGGTACGCTGGGTCATGGACTTCATCCTCGGCGTGCGCCGCATCCGCGGCGAGCTCGACATCGCCCCGTCGCGGCAGCTCGCGTTGCGCCTGCAGGGCGCGTCGGCGGCCGAGCTCGAGCGCCATGCCCGCCACGCCGCCGCGATCGGCCGCCTGGCCGGCGTTGCCGGCGCCACCCCGCTCGCCGCCGGCGAGGCGCCGCCGCAGGCCGCGGCCGCCCTGCTCGGCGACCTGCGCATCCTGGTGCCGATGGCCGGGCTGATCGACGTCGAGGCGGAACTCGCACGCCTCGGCAAGCGTCGGAGCAAGGTCGAGCAGGAACTGGCGCGGGCCAGCGGCAAGCTCGGCAACGACAACTTCGTCCGCAATGCCCCGGCCGAGGTCATCGCCCAGGAACGCACCCGGGTCGAAGAGTTCAAGCGTGAACTGGCGCAACTTGCCGAGCAGCACGAGCGGGTAGCCTCGCTGCGATGAATGCCGCGACCCAGTCGCCGGACCAGGAGCGCGGGCAGCTGCTCGCAGCGCTGGCGAGCCTGAATCAGATCGTGCTCGGCAAGGACCGCGAGATCCGCCTCGCGCTGTGCTGCCTGCTGGCGCGCGGCCACCTGCTGATCGAGGACATCCCGGGCGTCGGCAAGACCACGCTCGCCCACGCGCTGGCGCGCGTGCTCGGCCTCACCTACCAGCGCATCCAGTTCACCAGCGACCTGCTGCCGGCCGACGTCATCGGCATCTCGGTCTACGACCGCGCCAGCGGCCGCTTCCTGTTCCACCGCGGCCCGGTGTTCGCGCAGCTCGTCATGGCGGACGAGGTCAATCGCGCGACGCCGAAGGCGCAGAGCGCGCTGCTCGAGGCGATGGAGGAACGCCAGGTCACGGTGGACGGCGAGACCCACCCGCTGCCGGAGCCGTTCTTCATCGTCGCGACCCAGAACCCCTCGTTCCAGGTCGGCACCTTCCCGCTGCCGGAATCGCAGATCGACCGCTTCCTGATGCGCATCGAGCTCGGCTACCCGGCTGCGAGCCAGGAACGGCAGCTGCTGCGCGGCCGCGACCGGCGCGACCTGCTCGCCGACCTGCCGGCGGTGCTGGACCCGGCCACGATCCCGGCCTTGCAGCGGCGCGTAGCCGAGGTCCACGCCAGCGACGCATTGCTCGATTACGTGCAGGCGATCGCGCGCGCCTCGCGCGACGGCAGCCAGCACCAGGCCGGCCTGTCGCCGCGCGCCGTCATCTCCCTGCTGCGATCGGCGCAGGCCTGGGCCTTCCTGCACGGCCGACCCGGCGTGCTGCCGGAGGACGTGCAGGCGGTGCTGCCGGCGGTGGTCGGCCACCGGCTGCGGCCGCGCGACGTGACCGATGCGCGCGGGCCGACGGAGATCGCGGCGGCGCTGCTGAAATCGGTGCCGATTCCCTGACGGCGCCGGCACGGCCCACGACGATGCGCTTCGGCGGATTCCTCAGGCAGCGGGTGCGCGGGTGGATCCGCCGCCGGCAGGGACCCGACCGCGGCCCGGTGACGCTGCGCCGCGGGCGCATCTACATCCTGCCGACCGGGCTCGGCATCGCCTTCGGGACGATGCTGTTCGGGATGCTGCTGGGCTCGCTCAACTACGCCAACAACCTCGGCCTCGGCCTGACCTTCCTGCTCGCCGCGCTCGGCGTGGTCGCGATGCAGGCCTGCCACCGCAACCTCGAGGCGCTGGTCGCGCGCGCGGCCGGGGCCGAGCCGCCGTTCGCCGGCCGCGATGCCGTCTTCCGCCTGGCGCTCGCCAACCCGAGCCGCGCGGCGCGTCACGACCTCGAGGCGGCGGCCGCCGCGCCGGCCGGCGCCCCCGTGTCCGTGGATGCCGGAGCCGAGACGACCCTGAACCTGCGCGTGCCGACGCGCCGCCGCGGCGCCATCGTGCTGGACCGCATCGAGATCGCGACGCGCTATCCCTACGGGCTGTTCCGCGCCTGGGCCGTGCTGCATCCGGGCGCGCGCTGCCTGGTCTATCCGCGGCCGGCCGAGGACGCGCCGCCGCCGCCGCCGGCGCCGGGCACGACCGGCGGCGGCACCGTGCGCCGCGGCGAGGACGACTTCGCCGGGCTCAAGGACTATCACCCCGGCGATCCCCCGCGGCACATCGCCTGGAAGGCATTCGCGCGCGCGAACGAGCTGCTGGTCAAGGAGTTCAGCGGCTCGGCGGAGCCATTGCCGGTCTTCGATCTCGACGACGCGCCGGGCGCCGACCTCGAGGCGCGCCTGTCGGTGCTCGCGCGCTGGATCGTGGATGCGCATGCGCGCGGCGAGACCTATGGCCTGCGGCTGCCGGACCGGGTGATCCCGCCGCAGCCTGGCGACGCCCAGCGCCGCCGCTGCCTGGCGGCGATCGCCGAGTACCGTGCGCCGGAGCCCGACCATGCCTGAGCTGCCGCAGCCGTTCCGGCGCCTGGCCTGGACCATGGGTGGCCTGCTGGCCGCGCTCGCGCCGCACCTCGTGCACCTGCAGGCCTGGATCACCGTGTTCGTGCTCGGCATCTGCGCCTGGCGACTGCTGGCCGAGCACCGCCAGTGGCGCCTGCCGGGCGGGTTCGTGCGCGCCGTGATCGCGCTCGGCGTGACCGCCGGCGTCGTCATGAGCTACACGACGATCACCGGGCTCGACGGCGGCACGGCGCTGCTGGCGCTGATGTCGGCGCTGAAGCTGATGGAAACGCGCGCCCCGCGCGACCACGTCGTGCTGATCTTCATCGGCTGGTTCCTGTGCCTGGCGGCCTTCCTGTACGCGCAGGACGTCGCCACGGTCGCCTGGGTCCTGCCGACCGTGTGGCTGCTGGCCGCCGCGCTGCTGCCGGTCGCGCGCGCCGGCGACGGCGGCCCGGCGCTGACGCCGTTCCGCACGACCGGGGCGATGCTGCTGAAGGCCGCGCCGGTGGCGCTGGTGCTGTTCCTGTTCTTCCCGCGCCTGGCCGGCAATTTCTGGGGCGCGCCGTCGGCGGAACGCGGCCTGACCGGGCTGACGGATGAGATGTCGCCCGGCGACCTGTCGGACCTGACGCTCAACGACGTCGTCGCTTTCCGCGTGCGCTTCGACGGCGCGCCGCCGCCGCCCGCGCTGCGCTACTGGCGCGGCCCGGTGCTGTCCGAGTTCGACGGCTACACCTGGTCGCGCGGCGACGCCCAGTACTACTTCCAGCCGGCGGTGCGCCACCTCGGCGAGCCGGTGGATTACACGGTGACGCTCGAGCCGACCGGCCAGCGCATGCTGTTCGCGCTCGACATGGTGCAGAGCTGGACGCCGTGGCTCGCCAGCCAGTCCTGGGACTACGGCCTGCGCACGCGCAACCCGATCCATGCCGTGCTGCAGTACGAGGCGCGCTCCTACCCGCGCTACCGGGCGGGCGAGACGCTGTCGCCGGCGCTGCGCAACCGCAACCTGCAGCTGCCGTCCGGCCGCAACCCGAGGAGCGCCGCCCTCGCCCGCAGCCTGCGCGCGGCGGCGGCCAGCGACCTCGACTACGCGCGCGCGATCCTCGACCGCTTCCGGGCACAGGATTTCTACTACACGCTGACGCCGCCGGGCCTGGAGCGCGACTCGGTGGACGATTTCCTGTTCAACACGCGCCAGGGCTTCTGCGGCCACTATGCCTCGGCCTTCACGATGCTGATGCGCGCCGCCGGCGTTCCGGCGCGCGTGGTCGGCGGCTACCAGGGCGGCGACTGGAACCCGGTCGGCGGCTACCTGATCGTGCGCCAGTCGCATGCGCACGCCTGGTCCGAGATCTGGCTCGACGATTCGGGCTGGACGCGCGTGGACCCGACGGCGGCGATCGCGCCGGAACGGGTCGAGCGCGGCATCGAGGCGTCCTTCCCGGGCGAGGAGCTTCTGCCCGGCGCGCTGATGCGCGAATCCGAGTTCTGGTGGCGCGCCGGCATGATCTGGGACAACTTCAACGCCAACTGGAACGACTGGGTCGTGCAGTTCAACCGCGCGCGCCAGGAGGAACTGCTGCTGGAGCTCGGCTTTGACGACCCGGACTGGGCCGACTACGCGACCGCCCTCGGCCTCGGCCTGTTTGCCGCGATGGCGCTGCTGTTCGCCTGGCTCGCCTGGGAGTTCCGGCCGCGGCGCGCCGATCCCGCGGCCGCCATCTACCGGCGCTTCGCGCGGCGGCTCGCGCGCCGCGGCATCGAGCTCGCCACCGGCGAGGCGCCGCGCGACTTCGCGGCGCGGGTCCGTCGGCTGCGCCCGGACCTCGGCACACCTTCGCTCGCGATCACCGAGCTGTACCTGCGGCTGCGCTACCTGCCGCAGCCGGCCGCCGGCGACCTGCGCCTGCTGCGCCGCCTGGTCGCGCGTTTCCAGCCGTGACGGCGGCCTGGGCCATCGCGCTCGCGGCCGGAATCGCCGTGCTCGCCGCGATCATCGGCGTGCCGCTCGCCGCCGCGCGCCGGCGCCGGGCGCTGGCAGCCCGCCCGCTCACGGCCGCCGAGATTGCCGCGCTCGATGACTTCGTGCCGCAGGCGCGCAGGCTGCCGCCCGTATTGCGCGAACGGCTCGAGAGCCTGACGTCGGTGTTCGCCGGCGAGCGGGAGTTCGTCGGCTGCGGCGGGCTCGCGGTCACCGACGCGATGAAGGCCGCGATCGGCGCGCAGGCCTGCCTGCTCGTGCTCGGCCGCGACACCCACGTCTACGACCGGCTGCGCTCGGTGCTGGTCTACCCGTCGCAGTTCGTCGTGCCCGGCGAGTGGCAGGACGAGCACGGGGTCGTCACCGAGGAGGCGCGCGTGCTGTCCGGCGAATCCTGGGACGTGAGCCGCGTGATCCTGTCCTGGGAGGACGTCGACAGCCGTGGCGCGCCGGGCGAGCCCTACAACGTCGTGATCCACGAGTTCGCGCACTACCTCGACCACGAGTCCGGCGGCGCGCCCTGGGTCGCGGGCACGGCGGCTCGGCGGCGCTGGTTCCGCCTGCTCGACGCGGAGCTCGCCAGCCTGCGGGCGCAGGCGCAAAGCGGGTCGCCCACCTTCCTCGATCCCTATGCCGCGGAGGACCGCGGCGAGTTCTTCGCGGTTGCGAGCGAGGCCTTCTTCGAGGAGCCGGCGGTTTTTGCCCGCGAGCGGCCGGCGCTCTACCGCGCGTTCTGCGAAATCTACCGGCTGGACCCGGCGGCCTGGTGATGCCGCCCTAGACCTGCGCCGTTTTCCAGCCGCCGCGCGAGAACAGCCACAGGGTGAAGAGCCCGACCGCGGTCTCGGAGACGAATACGCCCCAGAACACGCCCGAGTGCTGCCAGTCGAGCGCGATCGCGAGCCACCAGGACAGCGGGATCTGGATCAGCCAGAAGAACACGACGTTGATCCAGGTCGGCGTGACCGTGTCGCCGGCGCCGTTGAACGCCTGCACCGCGACCATCCACCAGCCGTAGACGAACAGCGAGTAGGACAGGATCCGGAGCCACTCCGCACCGATCGCGACCACCGCGGGATCGCCGGAGAAGAGCCCCATGAACTCGCGCGGCAGCGCGAAGAAGATCACCGACACCCCGAGCAGGTAGACCATGTTGTAGGCGCCGATGCGCCAGACCGAGGCCTCGGCGCGCTCCGGGTGGCCGGCGCCGAGGTTCTGGCCGACCAGCGTCGCGGCCGCGTTCGACATGCCCCAGGCCGGCATCATCGTGAACATCATGATGCGCACGGCGATGGTCGCGCCGGCGACCGCCTGGCTGCCGATGTCCGCGAGGATCCTCATCAGGAAAATCCACGAGGTCATCGCCACGATCATCTGGCCGACGCCGCCGAGCGAGGTGCGGACGATGTTGCGGAAGATCGCTCCGTGCCAGACGACATCCGCGCGGCGCACGCGCAGGTGCGGCCCGCCGCGGAACAGGATCCAGAGTTGCAGCAGCACGCCGGCGCCGCGGCCGATGGTGGTCGCCATCGCCGCGCCCTCGACCCCGAATGCGGGCACCGGCCCGAAGCCGAAGATCAGGAGCGGGTCGAGCGCGATGTTGAGTCCGTTCGCGAACCACAGCACGCGCATCGCCGCGGCGGCATCGCCGGCGCCGCGGAACACGGCGTTGATGGTGAACAGCAGCATGATCGTCGCGTTGCTGCCGAGCGCCCACTGCATGTACGGGTAGCCGTGGCGCAGCGTCCACTCGTCCGCGCCCATCAGCCGCAGCAGCTCCGGTGCGTAGGCGATGCCGGCGACCGCGAACGGCACCGAGGCCAGCACGGCGATCCAGATCGCCTGCACCGCGGTCACCGCAGCTTCCTCGCCCTTGCCCTCGCCGACCCGCCGCGCGACGACGGCGGTCACGGCCATCGCCAGGCCGATGCCGATCGCATAGAGCAGGAACAGCAGCGTCTCGGTCAGCCCGACCGTCGCGACGGCCGAGGAACCGAGCTTGCCGACGAAGAAGATGTCGACCACGGCGAACGTGGACTCGAGCACGAGCTCGAGCACCATCGGCACCGCGAGCAGGAACACGGCGCGCCGCAGCGGGATCTTCGTGTAGTCGGCGCCCGTGCCGCGGATCGCGTCGCGCAGTTCCGCCCACATGGACTGGCGCCCGGCCGTCAGGTCGGGCGCGGTATCAGCGGACACGGATGCGGGGGCGCGGCATGACGGCTACGTTAAGGCCCCGCGCAACCGGCGGGCAAGCCTTGCCGATGGCGCCTGGCGTAGGATGACGGCGATGTCCCGGTTGCCGTTTCATTGTTGCGCAGTCATTTTTCTGGTGGCCGGTGCCCTGCGCGCGGACTCGCCGGCGCCGGCTGGCGTCATTTCCCTGCTCGGCCGGCCGCTCGTTGCGCCGGCACTCGCGCCCGAAGACGCGGCGCGACTGGAGGCGCAGCTCGCGGAGGCGCGCGCCGCGTGGGCGCAGGATCCCGGCGACGCGGACGCGCTCATCTGGCTCGGCCGGCGCACGGCCTACCTCGGGCGCTACCGCGAAGCGATCGCGATCTTCACCGACGGCATCGCCCGCCACCCCGGCGATGCGCGCATGCTGCGCCACCGCGGGCATCGCTACCTGACCGTGCGCGAGATCGACCGCGCCGTCGCCGATCTCGAGCGCGCTGCCACGCTGATCGCCGGCCGGCCCGACGAGGTCGAGCCCGACGGCCTGCCGAATGCGCGCAACGTCCCGACCGGCACGCTGCACTCGAACATCTGGTATCACCTGGCACTTGCACGTTACCTGCAGGGCGATTTCAACCGCGCGGTCGATGCCTGGCAGCGGGCGCGCGACACCGTCGGCAATGCCGACAACCTGGTGGCCGCGAGCCACTGGCTCTACCTGTCTTTGCGGCGGGCGGGCCGGCCCGGCGACGCGGCCGCAGTCCTGCGGCCGGTCACCGCGGACCTCGACGTCATCGAGAACGCGGAGTACCACCAGCTGCTGCTGATGTACAAGGGCGAGCGCACGCCGGCCGCGCTGCTCGCCGCGGCCGGCGACGGCGCCGGCGGTTCCGCGATGCGCTACGGCGTCAGTGCCTGGCATCTCGTCAACGGGCGCCGGGACGAAGCCGCGGCACTGTGGGAAACCATCCTGGCGGGGCCCGGCTGGCCCTCGTTCGGCTACCTGGCGGCGGAAGCGGAAGTCGCGTCCGGCCGCTGAGGCACGCGCGCGAGCAGGATCGCACCGCCTGCGAACAGCACGATGATGGACAGCATGCCGTAGCGGGTCTCGCCCGTCGCCAGCGCCGTGATGCCGACCATCAGCGGGCCGAGCACCGCGGCGAACTTGCCCATCATGTTGTAGAAGCCGAAGAACTCGCCCTGCTTGCCCGGCGGAACCAGCGTGGCGAAGAACGAGCGCGACAGCGACTGGATGCCGCCCTGCACGAGCCCGATCACGCCGGCCAGCCAGTAGAAGTGCGTCACGTCGTGCATCCAGTAGGCGGCGACCGTGGCGACCGAGTAGATCGCGATGGCGATGAAGATGCCGTTGCGCGCGCCGATGCGGCTGCCGATCCAGCCGAAGGCGAGCGCCGCCGGAAAGGCGACGAACTGGGTGATCAGCAGCGCGGCGATCAGGCTCTGCTGCGGGAAGCCGAGCGACAGGCCGTAGTCCACCGCCATCTTGATGATCGTGTTGACGCCGTCGATGTACATCCAGTACGCGAGCAGGAACCAGAGCATCGGCCGGTAGCGGCGCACTTCGCCGATCGTGGCCCGCAGTTCACGCCAGCCGGCCGCCGCCGCCGCCGGCAGGCCGAGCGGCCGCGCGGGCCGCTGCTCGCGCACCCACAGCAGCGCCGGCACCGTGAACAGCAGCCACCAGCCTGCGACCATCGGGAAGGCCAGCCGCACGGCCTCGGTGGCGTCCGCCAGGCCGAAGCTCGCCGGGCTCCTGACCATGGCGACGTTCAGGAGCAGCAGCAGTCCGCCGCCGGCATAGCCGAGCGCGAAGCCGAAAGCCGAGACCACGTGATACTCGCGCGGCTCGGAGACATCCACCAGCAGGGCGTCGTTGAAGATCACGCCGCCCGCGAAGCCGAATCCCGCGAGCGAATACAGGATCGCAGCGGTCGCCCAGTCGCCCTGCGCCACCTGCTGCAGCAGCGCGGTCATCAGCGCGCCGATGAAGGTGAAGAACGCGAGCATGCGCAGGCGCGCGCCGCCGCGGTCTGCCATCGCGCCGAGCAGCGGCGCCAGCAGGGCGATGACCAGGCTGCCGATGCCGTTGGCCACGCCCAGGCGGAAGGTGCTGACCGAGGCCTCGGCGCCCGCGCTCCAGAACTGCTTGAAGAACACCGGGAAGAATCCCGCCATCACGGTGGTCGCGAAGGCGGAATTGGCCCAGTCGCACAGGGCCCAGGCCACGACCGGCCGGCGCAGCAGCAGGCGCTTCACGCCGCGACCGCCAGGTGCTCGCGGGTCTCGCGGAAGGCCAGGTCCGGCCAGCGCTCGACGGTCAGGTTGAGGTTGACGCGGGTCGGCGCGAGGTAGACCAGCTCGCCTGCGTGGTCGAGCGCGAGGTGCTCGTAGGCGCGCTCGCGGAACTGCTCGAGCTTGCCCGCGTCGCGGCCGTCGATCCAGCGCGCTGTGACGACGTTGACCGGCTCGAAGGCACAGCTGACGCCGTACTCGTCGGCCAGGCGGAATGCGACCACGTCGAACTGCAGCGGGCCGACCGCGCCCAGGATCACGTCGTTGTTGCGCAGCGGCCGGAACAGTTGCGTCGCGCCCTCTTCGCACAGCTGGTCGAGCCCCTTCTGCAGCGCCTTCATCCGCAGCGGGTCCTTCAGCACCGCGCGCCGGAACAGCTCCGGCGCGAAGTTCGGGATGCCGGTGAAGGTGAGCGCCTCGCCCTCGGTGAAGGTGTCGCCGATGTTGATCGTGCCGTGGTTGTGCAGGCCGATGATGTCGCCGGCCCAGGCCTCTTCCGCCTGCTGGCGGTCGGCGGCCATGAAGGTGAGCGCGTCGGCGATGCGCACTTCCTTGCCGAGCCGCACGTGGTGCAGTCGCATGCCGCGCCGGTAGCCGCCCGAGCAGATGCGCAGGAAGGCGATGCGGTCGCGGTGCCCCGGGTCCATGTTGGCCTGGATCTTGAAAACGAACCCGGTCAGCGCCGGCTCCTGCGGCTCGACCACCCGCGTGGTCGCGCGCCGCGGGCGCGGCGGCGGCGCGTGCGCGACGAAAGAGGCCAGCAGCTCCTCGACGCCGAAGTTCGAGATCGCCGAGCCGAAGTGCACCGGCGTCTGGCGGCCGGCCAGGTAGGCCTGCGGGTCGAACGGCGGCATCGCGCCGCGGATCAGCTCGACCTCGTCGCGGAAGGCCCGCGCCCCGTCGCCGAGGAACTCGCCGGCCGCCTCGCCGGCCAGGCCGTCGATCGTCCGGTTCTCGCCGCGGCGGCCGCCGCGCACGCCGTGGTAGGCGTAAATGCGGTCCTGCTGCAGGTGATAGATGCCGGCGAGCTCGCGGCCCATGCCAATCGGCCAGGTGACCGGCGCACAGCTGATGCCGAGGACGCGCTCGATCTCGTCGAGCAGCTCGACGGGCGAGCGGCCGTCGCGGTCCAGCTTGTTGATGAAGGTCATGATCGGCGTGTCGCGCAGCCGGCAGACCTCCATCAGCTTGATGGTCCGCTCCTCGACGCCCTTGGCGCAGTCGATGACCATCAGCGCCGAGTCGACCGCGGTCAGCGTGCGGTAGGTGTCCTCGGAGAAGTCCTCGTGGCCCGGCGTGTCGAGCAGGTTGACGATGCAGCCTGCATAGGGGAACTGCATGACCGAGGAAGTCACCGAGATGCCGCGCTGCTGCTCGAGACGCATCCAGTCGGAGGTCGCGTGGCGCGCCGCCTTGCGGCCCTTCACGGTGCCCGCCATCTGGATCGCGCCGCCGAACAGCAGCAGCTTCTCGGTCAGCGTGGTCTTGCCGGCGTCCGGGTGCGAGATGATCGCAAAGCTGCGGCGGCGTGAGATTTCGTCGTTGGGCTGGGTCATCGTCGGCATCGCGCAGGGCGCGCTAGCATAAAGGGGACTGACCCCTTTACCAACCGGGCATTCGCCATCTTGCGCACACCGGCCGGGTAAAGGGGTCTGTCCCCTTTATGCTAGGCGTCCGGCAGCGCGCCGAGCTCGAGCCGGTAGACCAGCGCGTCCTCGCGCCCGCCCTGTGCCTGGTAGTAGCCGCGGCGCTGGCCGACGCACTCGAAGCCGAGCTCGTGGTACAGGGCGATCGCGGCCCGGTTCGAGCGCCGCACCTCGAGGAACGCGTCGCGGATGCCGCGGTCGCGCGCGTGGCCGAGCAGCGCCAGCAGCAGGCTGCGGCCGACGCCGCGCCGCCGCAGCCACTCGGCGATGCACAGGTTCAGCACGTGCGCCTCGCCGGCGCCCAGCGACAGCACGCCGTAGCCCGCCACGCCCGCCGCCGTGTCCACGACCACGCAGTGATAGCCGACCCGCAGGCAGTCGGAAAAGATCTGGTCGCTCCAGGGAAACACGTAGGACTCGCGCTCGAGCGCGGCCACGCGCGCCAGGTCGGCCTGCGCCATCGGCCGCAGGCGCCAGGCCGGCGCTGCCAGGTCCTCACGCGCCGTCGCCACGGCCCAGGATCCCGATCGCGAGCTTGAGGTCGGCCCAGGACTTGCGCTTCTCGCCGGGCGCGCGCAGCAGGTAGGCCGGGTGGTAGGTCACCACCACCGGCACCGATTCGAACCGGTGCACGCGCCCGCGCATGCGCGCCAGCGCGTCCTCGCGCCCGAGCAGCCGCTGCGCGGCGATGCGCCCGACGCAGAGGATCACCTCGGGCGCCACCAGCTCGATCTGGCGGCGCAGGTACGGCAGGCAGCGTTCCGCCTCCTCCGCGCTCGGGTCGCGGTTGTTGGGAGGCCGGCACTTCAGGACATTCGCGATATAGACTTCGCCGCGCTCGAAGCCCGCGGCGCGCAGCATCGAGTTCAGCAGCATGCCGGCGCGGCCGACGAAGGGCTCGCCCTGCCGGTCCTCCTCCGCGCCCGGCGCCTCGCCGATCACCATCAGCCGCGCGCGCACGTCGCCGGTGCCGAACACGGTCTGGGTGCGCGTCTCGCACAGGCCGCACAGCCGGCAGCTGCGCACGGTGGCGGCGAGCGTGTCCCAGTCGGGCCCGGCTGCCGCCGCGGCGCGCGGCACATAGGCCTGCACGCCCATCGCCTCGAGGATGGCGAGGCGCCTGGCCTCCATCATCTCAGCCGCCGTCGCCGGCGCCGCGCGGACGGCGCCGGATCTTGAGCCAGCTCCAGACCAGCGGGCCGGACAGCGCGAAGCCGCTGAACAGCAGGAACAGCACGACCGGCGGGTCGATCGCGATCAGCGCGATCACCAGCGGCACCAGCAGCAGGCGCGAGTAGCGCACGCGCTCCCCCGCTGCCCGGTCCTTGAAGCTGCGGTAGGGGAAGCGGCTGACCATCAGGATCGCCGCGACCGCGGTGACCACGAAGGCGAGGATCAGCCCCGGCAGGCCGGTCACGTCGAAGCCGAGCAGGCCGCCAGTCTCGTACTTGTGCGCGGTGCCGACGAAGGCCGCGACGATCGCCGCCGCCGAGGGGCTCGGCAGGCCCTCGAAATAGCGCTTGTCCTGCAGCGCCGAGCGCGCATTGAAACGCGCGAGCCGCATCGCCGTCGCCGCGGCGAAGAAGAACGCGGCGATCCAGCCGAAGCGGCCCCAGGCCGCGCCGTACTCGGAGATCCGCGCCACGCCCCACTGGTAGCAGACGAAGGCCGGCGCCACGCCGAAGGCAACCATGTCCGCCAGGCTGTCGAATTCCTTGCCGAATGCGGTTTCGGTGCCCATCAGGCGGGCGACGCGGCCGTCCAGGCCGTCGAAGATCATGGCGCCGAAGATCGCGATCGCGGCGCGCTCGAAGTTGCCGTCGATCGCCGCGATGATCGCGTAGAAGCCGCCGAACAGGCAGACCGTGGTCAGCAGGTTCGGCAGCAGGAAGATTCCGCGGCGCAGGCGAATCTCGTTGAGGTCGACTTTCATCCGGATGGCGTGGCAAGGCTATCGGTCAGCGCCTAAGATACCGCGGTTTGGGACCGGCGACACGCTTCGCCCACGAAAGGAGAGCCATGCGCCTGTCCGCGTATCCGATCCAGAATCCGAAGGAAGTGCCTGCGGAGGCCGAGGTCACCAGCCACCGGCTGATGCTGCGCGCCGGCCTGATCCGCAGGGTCGCGGGCGGCCTCTATACCTGGCTGCCGCTCGGGCTGCGCGTCCTGCGCCGGGTCGAGCGCGTGATCCGCGAGGAAATGGACCGCGCCGGGGCCCTCGAGATCTCGATGCCGGTGACCCAGCCGGCAGAGCTGTGGGTCGAGTCCGGGCGCTGGGACCAGTTCGGGCCCGAGCTGCTGCGCTTCAAGGATCGCCATGACCGCGACATGGTGCTCGGGCCGACCCACGAGGAAGTCGTGACCGATCTCGCGCGCCGCGAATTGCGCAGCTACAGGCAGCTGCCGGTCAATTTCTACCAGATCCAGACCAAGTTCCGCGACGAGATCCGGCCGCGCTTCGGCGTCATGCGCGCGCGCGAATTCATGATGAAGGACGCCTACAGCTTCCATGCCGACGAGGCCTCGCTGGCCGCGGGCTATCGCCGCATGTACGACGCCTACGCGGCGATCTTCACCCGCCTCGGCCTGCGCTTCCGCGCCGTGCACGCCGACACCGGCGCGATCGGCGGCAGCGCCTCGCAGGAATTCCACGTGCTCGCCGACTCGGGCGAGGACGCGATCGCCTTCTCCGACGGCGACGGCTACGCGGCGAACCTCGAGCTCGCCGAGGCGCTGGCGCCGCCCGGGCCGCGGGCCGCGGCCTCGGCGCCGATGCGCGAGGTCGCGACGCCCGGCGCTCGCACCATCGCGCAGCTGACGGCGATGCTCGGCGTCGACGCGTCGCGCGTGCTGAAGACGCTGGTGGTCGAGGGCGCCGACGGCGGCCTCGTGGCGCTGGCGCTGCGCGGCGACCACGAGCTGAATGCCGTCAAGGCGCAGAAGATGCCGCAGGTCGCCAGCCCGCTGCGGCTGGCCGATGCCGCGCGCATCGCCCAGGCCCTGGGCTGCGAGCCCGGCTTCCTCGGCCCCGTCGGGCTCGCGATCCCGGTGATTGCCGACCGCGCCGCCGCGGCGCTCGCCGACTTCGCCTGCGGCGCCAATCGCCCCGACCTGCACCTGACCGGCGTCAACTGGGGCCGGGACCTGCCGGAGCCGGCGGTCGCCGACCTGCGCAATGCCGTGGACGGCGACCCCAGCCCGGGCGGCAAGGGCCGGCTGTCGATCGCCCGCGGCATCGAAGTCGGTCACATTTTCCAGCTCGGACAGAAGTACAGCGAGGCGATGGGCGCTACCGTGCTCGACGAGCAGGGACGGAGCATCGTCATGCACATGGGCTGCTACGGCATCGGCGTCACCCGCATCGTCGCCGCGGCGATCGAGCAGAATCACGACGAGCGCGGCATCGTCTGGCCGGCGCCGCTCGCGCCCTACGACGTGATCCTGGTGGGGCTCAACTGGGAAAAGTCGGAGCGTGTCCGGGCGGCGGCCGAGGCGCTGTACCGCGAGCTCGGCGAGGCCGGCGTCGAGGTCCTGCTCGACGACCGCGATGCGCGACCGGGCGTCAAGTTCGCGGATGCCGAGCTGATCGGCATTCCGCATCGCGTGGTCGTGTCCGAGCGCGGCATCGACGCGGGCCGGCTCGAGTACCGGCACCGGCGCGCGGCAGCGAACGAGGAGTTCCCGGCCGCGGAGGCCGCGGCCTGGATCCGCGCGCGCCTGGCGAAGGATTCCTGAGGACGGGCGGCATGGCAGTCACGCGGCGGCTCGCAGCAATGGCCCTGGCGCTGGCCCTGGCGCCGGCCGCGGCCGCCGACAGCACGGGCGGTGCGCGGCAGACCGACCCCGGGCTGCGCGAGGTGATCGCCGCGGCGATCCGCGACACCGAGTGCTTCGAGGGCAAGTACGACGACGTCGTCTGGTACTCGCTGATGCAGCCGCGAGTCGAGCAGCGGCTGCGCCAGCAGCCGCCGGACCTGCGGCTCGGCGACGACGTCAGCACCGCGGCCGAACGCATCCTGCGCGCGGTCCACTGCGAATCGAGCAAGCACGCGATGCTGCGCGACCGGCCGCAACTGGTGCTGGCGGTGATCGACGTCGAGAGCGCGTTCGACCCGTTCGCCGTCTCGTCCGCCGGCGCGGTGGGGCTCATGCAGGTGATGCCGTTCTGGCCGAACGAACTGGGGCTCTCGAACCGCGACCTGATCGACGTGGAGCTCAACATCCGCATGGGCACCAGCATCCTGGCCTACTACCTCGAGCGCGAGCGCGGCGACTACCGGCGCGCGCTCGGCCGCTACAACGGCAGCCTCGGCAAGCGCACGTACCCGGATCTCGTGCTCGGGCGGCTGAATTCGCGCTGGCAGCGCTAGCGCGGCCTGAAGCCCGCCGGCCAGTTCACGCTCGCCGGGTCGATCTCTTCGACCTCCACGCGGTCCACGCGCGCCATCGGCGGGCCGGTCCGCAGCCACGCGGCCAGTTCGGCCAGCGCCGCAGCGCTGCCCGCGGCCAGCACCCGTACGCTGCCGTCCGCAAGGTTCTCGGCCGAACCGACGAGCGAGAGCGCGATTGCGCGCTCGGCAGTGCTCGCGCGAAAGTACACGCCCTGCACTCTCCCGCAGACCCGGAAGCGGCGCGCGGCCTCGAACGTCTTGCTAGAATTCACTGCGCGAACAGTCTCTAAGTACCTGAGTACAAAGGCAAGTATAAATGATCGACATCCTGGTCCTGTACTACACGCGGCATGGCGCAACCGCTGAGCTCGCGCGCCAGGTCGCGCGCGGCGTGGATGGCGTCGCCGGCTGCCGCGCGCGCCTGCGCACCGTGCCGCCGCTTGCCGACGCCAGGGCCCAGGCCACGGCTGCTCCGGCGGATGGCGCCGCCTACGCCACGCACGACGACCTGCGCGAGTGCGCGGGCCTGGTGCTCGGCAGCCCGGTGCGCTTCGGCAACATGGCAGCGCCGCTGATGGCGTTCTTCGACACGACCTCGAGCCTGTGGCTGTCCGGCGCCCTGGCCGGCAAGCCGGTCGGTGCGTTCGCGTCCGGCAGCACGCCGCACGGCGGCCAGGAAACGACGCCGCTCGGCATGCTGCTGCCGCTGCTGCACCACGGCATGCTGCTCGTCGGCCTGCCGTTCACGGAACCGGAGCTGTCGGATACCGGCGGCGGCGGCACGCCTTATGGCGCCAGCCGGATCGTGCCGGGCGGCGGGCCGCGCGCGATCTCGGACCCGGAGCGGCGCCTGGCACAGGCACTCGGTGCGCGCGTCGCCGACATCGCGCGGCGTCTCGCCGCCGCAGGCTGAGCGATGGGCGACACCGGCGCCGGCGCGGCAGGCCGGTTCGCGCTCGCTGCCTGGATTGCACTCCTGCTGTCGGTCGCCTGCTGGCCGCTCGGGCGCAGCGGCATCGGCAATCTCGCGACGACGCTGGCGCTGCTGCCGCTGCTCGCCCCGTTGCGCGGCATGGCCCGCGGCCGGCGCCGGACGCTGCGCTGGGCGCCGCTGACGATGGCGCCGGCGCTGGCGATCGCGCTGACCGAAGTGGTCGTCAACGAACCGGCGCGGATCCGCGCCGCGGCGACGCTCGCCCTGATCCTGGTTGCTTTCGCCGCGGTCATCGCGGGATTGCGCCAGCAGCCGCGCGGCTGAGTCAGCCGCCGCGCGCGAGCCAGTCGCGCACGAACGGCACGGTCAGCCGGCGCTGCGCGGCGAGCGACTCGGTATCGAGTTCGTCGAGCAGGCGGCATAGCGCCGCGAAGTCGCGCGGCGCCCGGCGGGTCAGGAAGGTCAGCGTCTCTTCCGGCAGCTCGAGCCCGCGATGCCGCGCGCGGCGGCGCAGCGCCTCGGCCTGGTCCCCTTCCGCAAGCGGTTGCAGGCGGTGCACCTCCGAAGCAGACAGGCGCGAGGCCAGGTCCGCGAGGCCGAACGGCAGCGCCGCCGGCGCCGCGGCGGCGGCCAGCAGCAGGCCGCCCCGTTGTTCCTGCAGCTCGTTGTACAGCGTGAACAGCGCGCGCTCCCAGGGCGCGACGCCTGCGATCGCGTCAAGGTCGTCGAGCGCGACCAGCGCCACGCGCTCGAAGCCTGCGAGCATGGCCGGGTCCTCGCCGCGCACCGCGGCCAGCGGCAGGTAGGCGGCCGTGCGGCCGCTCGCGCCGGCGAGCGCACAGGCCGCCTGCAGCAGGTGGCTCTTGCCGCATCCGGCGGGCCCGTACACCCACAGCGGCGTGCCGCGGCCGCCGGCACGCCGGGCCAGTGCCGCGACCGCCTCGGCGTTGGCGCCGGCGTGGAAGGTCTCCAGGCGCAGCGAGACGCCGAGCTGGACGCCCAGTGGCAGCTGGCGCATGGAATCAGGCCGCGGCGCGGCGGGCGCGGCTGACCGCGGCGGCCTTGCGGACATAGGTTGCGACGTAGTCGAAACCGCTCACGACCGTGGTCACGAGCGTCAGGGCGCCGAGGCCGATGACCGCCCACTCGGGGAATCCCGGAAACGCCGCGCGCCAGACCACGGCGATGACGAACACCAGCTGGACCAGCGTGTTGATCTTCGACGGCACCGTGGGACGGCCCTCGAGCGGCCCGAACAGCCAGCGATAAACGGCGGCGCCGACGCCGATCACGACGTCGCGCGAGACGGCGACGGCCGCGAGCCACGCCGGCACCAGCCCGATCCACGCCAGCGTGATGAAGACGCTGACCAGCAGCAGCTTGTCGGCCAGCGGATCGAGCACCTTGCCGACGTCGCTGGTCCAGCCGAAGGTCTTGGCGAGATAGCCGTCCAGCACGTCCGATACCGCGGCCACCGCGAACAGGACCAGCGTCTGGCCGAAGCGGCCCTCGGCCAGCAGGATCACGATCGGCACGGTCAGCGCGATGCGCAGGACGCAGATCAGGTTCGGGACGGTCGCCATCTTCATGGCGACAGCGCGTAGATCAGGCGCGCGGCATCGACCGCGACCAGGCGGCCGTCGCGCAGGATCGCCTGCCGCAGCGCGTCCGGGTCGCCGCGCACGTTGACGCGAAACGACACGGCGTCGGGGGTCACTTCGTCCACGGCCACGCCGCGCACCGGCGCGAGCCGCGACAGCAGCGCGAGCGCGGAGGCGTAGGACTCGAGCGTGGCGACGCCGGTCACCGTGACCAGTTGCTCGCTGCGCTGGCCGGCGCCGCGCGAGGCGTACTGGCTCGCGTAGCGTTCGGCCGCGAGCTCCGGCCCGGCCTCGAGCTCACCCGCGGCGCTCGCCGACTGGCCCGCGGCCACGAAGGTCCACTCCACGGGCGCGCCCTGGCGGACGCGGCCGATCAGCACGCCGTCGGCCCCGTAGCGGGCCGCCGCGTCGATCAGCGGCGCGTGCGCGCCGGACCAGGCCTGCTGCAGCGCGCGCACCAGGTCGTCGCCCTGCCCCGGCCAGACCAGCGGCAGGCCGCGGCGCGCGGCATTGGCCTCGACCCGGGATTTCTCGTCGCCGGCGTCGCCGGCGCTGACCAGGGCGCGGCGCCCGCCGCCGCGGTCCACCGCCAGCCAGACGAGGGTCACCGGCCGGTCGCTGCCCCAGTACGCGAGCCCCGATGCATCGATGGCATTCTCGACCGCGGGCCCGTCGAAGGTCACGGCCAGCATGTTGCCGGCGGCGCGCCGGTAGCTGACCACGTAGCGCGACGCCTGCGCGACCAGCGGCGCGAGGTTCTCGAGATCGGGTGCGTCGCGCCGTCCGGTGACCCGGATCAGGATGTCGCGCATCGCCTCGCGGAAGGCGGCCTCGTTCTGGCCGGTGTACGGCACCGTCACCGAGTAGAGGTCGTCGAGCGGCGCGGCGGCCGTCGCCGGCAGCGCCAGTGCTGCCGCGGCCAGAAACGCAAGCCAGGGCGACGGCCTGCGGCGGGCGGGGTCGGGTCGTGTCTGCACGCTACAATAGTACACCGCCCGCGCGCCGGGCCCGCCGATCCGAGCCCGCCCCCGACATGACCGAACGCCCCTCGCTGACCTACCGCGACGCCGGCGTCGACATCGATGCCGGCGAGGAGCTGGTGGACCGCATCCGGCCGCATGTGCGGCGCACGATGCGCCCGGAAGTGCTGGCCGGGGTCGGCGGTTTCGGCGCCATGATCGAGTTGCCCCAGGGCCGCTGGCGACAGCCGGTGCTGGTCGCGGGCACCGACGGCGTCGGCACCAAGCTGCGGCTCGCGATCGACACCGGCCTGCACGACGGCGTCGGCCAGGACCTGGTCGCGATGTGCGCGAACGACGTCGTCGTCCAGGGCGCGGAGCCGCTGTTCTTCCTCGACTACTACGCGACCGGCCGCCTGTCGGTCGCAGTCGCCGAGCGCGTGATCGCCGGCATCGCCCGCGGCTGCGAACTGGCGGGCTGCGCGCTGGTCGGCGGCGAGACCGCCGAGATGCCCGGCATGTACGCGGCCGGCGATTACGATCTCGCCGGCTTCTGCGTCGGCGTCGTCGAGAAGGAACGGATCATCGACGGCAGCCGCGTGCAGGCCGGCGACGCCGTGATCGGTCTCGCCTCTTCCGGGCCGCACTCCAACGGCTTCTCGCTGATCCGCCGGCTGATCGCCGAGGCCGGCGCCGACGCCGCGACACGGGTCGGCGGCGACAGCCTGTTCGAGCGGCTGCTGGCGCCGACGCGCATCTACGTCAGGCCCGTGCTCCGGCTGGCGGCAGCGGCGGACGTGCGCGGCATCGCCCACATCACCGGCGGCGGCCTCACCGACAACATCCCGCGCGTGCTGCCGCCGGGGCTCGGCGTGCGGCTCGACCCGCGCGCCTGGCGCAGCGACCCGCTGTGGGACTGGATCCGGGACGCCGGGCGCATCGCGCCGGCCGAGATGCACCGCACCTTCAACTGCGGCATCGGCATGGTCGTGATCGTGCCGCGCGCGTCGGCCGACGCGGCGGCGGCCCTGCTGCAGGCCGAGGGCGAACAGGCGGGCATCATCGGCGAGGTGGTCGCGGCGGAAGGCGTGCAGATCGGCTGATGGCGGCGCCGCTGCCACTTGCGGTGCTGATCTCCGGCCGCGGCTCCAACATGCTGGCGCTCGCGCGCGCGGCGGCCGAGGGCCGCATCGCCGCCCGCATCGTCGCGGTGATCAGCGACCGTGCCGACGCGGCGGGACTCGCGGCAGCGGCGGCGCTCGGGTTGCCGACCGAGACGCTGGCGCCGGCCGGCGCCGACCGCGCTGCCTATGGCCGCGCACTCGCCGCCCGCCTGGACGCCGTCGGCGCGGGCCTGGTCGCGCTCGCCGGCTTCATGCGCATACTCGACGGGGGATTCGTCGGCCGCTGGCAGGGCCGCCTGCTGAACATCCACCCGTCGCTGCTGCCCGCCCACCGCGGCCTGCACACACACCGCCGCGCGCTCGCGGCCGGCGACCGGGCGCATGGCTGCACCGTGCATTTCGTGACCGAGGAACTCGACGCAGGACCGGCGGTCATCCAGGGCAGGCTCGCGATCGGTCCCGGGGACGACGAGCAGTCGCTTTCAGCGCGCGTTCAGGCGCTCGAGCACATCATTTATCCGCGCGCCGTCGGCTGGTTCGCCGCCGGGCGGCTGGCCTGGCGCAACGACGGGGCCTGGCTGGACGGGCGGCCGCTGGCCGCGCCGGTGATCGAGGAATCGCCATGAGGAAGATCGCGACGGGATTCATGCTGGCGCTCGCCGCCGCGCCGCTCGCGGCCAGCGGCGGCGGCGCGCTGGCGCCGTTCGTCGCCGATTACGACGTCCGTTACGGCAGCCTGTCGGTCGGCACCAGCCGCACCGAGCTGCGGCGCGCGGCGGCGCCCGGCGGCTGGGTCATCGAGTCGCGCTCGACCGCGAGCGGGCTGGCCAAGCTGGTCGCCGGCGGCACGCTGACCCAGCGCTCCGCCTTCGAATTCGACGATCGCGGGCTGCGGCCGTCGAGCTACCGCTTCGACGACGGCACCGGCAGTACCGGCAAGGACGTGGCACTCGAGTTCGACTGGCCGGCCGGGCAGGTGCGCGGCGTCGCCGAGGACGAGCGCGTGGACGTGGCCGCCAGTCCAGGCCTGCAGGACGCCGCATCGATCCAGGCCTGGGTCATGGCCCGGCTGCGCGCCGGCGAGGAGCCGGGGACGGTGGCGATGATCGAGAAAGACCGCGTCAAGCACTACCGCTACGTACTGCTGCGCCGGGAGCGCCTGAAGACCGCGCTCGGCGAGCTCGACACGCTGGTCTATCGCAGCACGCGCGACGGCTCGGGCCGCGAGACGTTTTTCTGGTACGCGCCGGAACTGGGCTATGCGCTGGTTCGGGCCGAGCAGCTGCGCGACGGCAAGCGCGCGTTCCAGACCATGATCCGCCGCTACCAGCCGGGGAGCTGATCCGCTCAGGTGCGCGGCAGCGTGACGCCCTTCTGGCCCTGGTACTTGCCGCCGCGGTCGCGGTA
>CAYXUJ010000020.1:0-32423 GCA_964468395.1 uncultured Steroidobacteraceae bacterium | reverse complement strand
CGCGCAAGCGCAAGCTGCTCGAGAAGCAGAAGGAAGGCAAGAAGCGCATGAAGCAGCTGGGGACGGTCGAGATTCCGCAGGAGGCGTTCCTGGCGGTGCTCAGGGTCGGCAAGGAATGACAGGCAGGTGCCCGTGATGGTGTTCGATTTCTCATTCATCCTCGTGGCGCTGGCGCTGGCGACCGGCCTGACCTGGGCGGCGGACCGCTGGCTGCTGGCGCCGCGGCGCGCGGCGCGGGGCGGCGGCAAGGAGCCGCTGCTGGTCGATTACGCGCGCTCGTTCTTCCCGGTCATCGTCATCGTGCTGGTGCTGCGCTCGTTCCTGTACGAGCCGTTCCGCATCCCTTCCGACTCGATGATGCCGACCCTGATCCACGGCGACTTCATCTTCGTCAACAAGTGGAAGTACGGCCTGCGCCTGCCGGTCCTGAATACCCGCGTGGTCGGCATCGGCCGGCCGCAGCGCGGCGACGTGATCGTGTTCCGGCGGCCGGCCGAGCCGTCCGAGGTCTTCATCAAGCGCCTGGTGGGGCTGCCGGGGGACACCATCCGGGTGGTCGGCACCCAGGTATGGGTGAACGGGACGCCGTCACGGATCGAGGTCGGCGAGTTGTATTCCGGTCCCAAGAACGAGCAGTATCCGTTCACGCACGTCGGCGAGGAACAGCTCGGGGACCTCCGGCACGGCGTCCTGCTGGACCTGACGCGGTCGGGCATGGAGGGCGAGTGGCGGGTGCCCGAGGGGCATTACTTCATGATGGGCGACAATCGCAACAACAGCCGCGACAGCCGCTTCCCGGAAGTCGGGTTCGTGCCCGAGGACCACGTGATCGGCAAGGCAGAGGCGATCTGGCTGTCGTTCGACCCGGAGCGGAGATGGCACCTGCTCTGGAACCGCATGGGTACCGGGATCCGGTAGGGAGAGTTCGTATGCTGCACAGACAGCGGGGCATGACATTCCTCGGCATCATCGTGCTCGTCATCGTGGTGGGCGCGTGGGTTTACGCCGGCATCCGGCTGGTGCCGAAGTACCTGGAGTACATGCGGGTCGCGGCGACGCTGGAGAAGGTCCGCGACGAGTACTCGAACAATCCCGGCTCGACCGAATTCATGCTGCGCAAGGCGGTGGAGCGTCATTTCGACATCGAGATGGTCGAGGTGATCACGTCGAACGACATCGAGATCCGGCGCGAGGGCGGGACGTTTTACATGCGCGCCGCCTACGAGGACACCGTGCCGTTGGCGGCGAATGTCTCCTTCCTGGTGACGTTCGACAAGAGCGTGGAGGTCGCGGCGCGCTGAGCGGCGCCGGGGACCTCGTGGATCCGGCAGGTCGCTGGCTGCAGGAACGCCTGGGCTGTACGCTCGCCGATCCGGGCCTGCTCGCGCGCGCCCTGACGCACCGCAGCCATGGTCCCGACAACAACGAGCGTCTCGAGTACCTCGGTGACGCGGTGCTGACCTTCGTCGTGGCCGAGATGCTGTACCGGCGTTTTCCCGGCGCCAGCGAGGGTGAGCTGTCCCGTTATCGCGCGAGCCTGGTCAGCGGCGAATCGCTGGCCACGATCGCCACTGGCATCGGCCTCGGCGAGCAGATGCGTCTCGGCGACGGCGAAGTGAAATCAGGCGGCCACCGGCGCAGCACGATCCTGGCCGACGGGCTCGAGGCGCTGCTCGGTGCGATCTACCTCGACCGCGGCCTCGACGCCGCGCGCGCGGCTGCCGAAAGGCTGCTGCGCGAGCCGCTCGCTGCACTGCCGGCAGCCGCCGAACTGAAGGACGCCAAGACCAGGCTGCAGGAATGGCTGCAGGGCCGGGGCTATGCGCTGCCGTCCTACACGGTGCTCGAGGTCAGCGGCGAGCCCCATGACCAGCGCTTCCGCGTGCGCTGCGACGTCGCCGAGCTCACGGTCTCGGCCGACGCCGAGGGCAGCAGCCGCCGGCGCGCGGAGCAGGAGGCGGCACAGCGCGTGCTCGACGACCCGGCACTGCGGGACGCCCGGTGAGCGCCGGCGACGCATTCCGCTGCGGTGCGGTGGTCCTCGCGGGACGGCCGAACGTCGGCAAGTCCACGCTGCTGAACGCGCTGGTGGGCCAGAAGCTCAGCATCGTCACGCCGAAGGCGCAGACCACCCGGCACCGGATCCTGGGCATCGTCAATGCGCCGGGCTACCAGCTGGCGCTGACCGACACGCCGGGTGCAGGGGCAGCCGGCGGCAGCCGGTTGAAGCATGCGATGAGCCGCGAGGCGGCGGCCGGCGTCGCGGCGGCGGATGCCGCACTGCTGGTCGTGGCTGCGCCGCGCTGGACGCCGGCGGACGACGCGGTGCTGAAGCAGCTGCGGGCAGCCGGTTGCCCGGTCGTGCTGGCCGTCAACAAGATCGACCGGGTCAGGCCGCGCAGCGGCCTGCTGCCGATGCTGGAACGGGCAGCAACGAAGCACGAATTTGCCGCCGTCGTGCCGGTCTCGGCCGAGGGGCCCGAGAACCTGGACCGGCTGCTGGGCGCGCTCGTCGCGCTGCTGCCGCTCGCGCCGCCGGCCTGGCCGACCGACCAGCTGACGGACCGCAGCGAGCGCTTCCTCGCCGCCGAGGTGCTGCGCGAGAAGCTGATGCTGGCGCTGTCCGACGAGCTGCCCTACGGCATCGCAGTCGAGATCGAGCGCTTCGAGCCGACGCCGGACGGGCGCACCGAGATAGACGCGGTCATCTGGGTCGAGCGTCCCGGGCAGCGCAAGATCGTGATCGGCGCCGACGGCGCCCGGCTGAAGGCGATCGGCCAGGCCGCGCGCCTGGCGCTGAACGACCTGTTCGGCCGGCGCGTGCACCTGTCGACCTGGGTCAAGGTGCGCGAGGGCTGGACCGACGACGACCGCATGCTGCGCCGCCTCGGCCACGACGCGTCATGAGCGAGCGCCGCCGCGCGCAACTCGAGGCGGCCTTCCTGCTGCACCACCGGCCGTGGAGCGACAGCAGCCGCATCCTCGAGCTGATGACGCGCCGCCACGGCCGGATCACGCTGTTCGCGCACGGCTCGCGTCGCCCGAAGTCGCCGTACCGTGCAGTGCTGCAGCCATTCATCCCGCTGCTGGTCTCCTGGTCGGGCCGCGCGGACGGCGGCACGCTGACGTCGGCGGAGATCGGCGCCGCGACGGCGCCGCTGCCGGCGGCGCAGCTGCTGTCCGGCTTCTACCTCAACGAGCTGCTGCTGCGCCTGACGCCGAAGGAGGAGGGGCACGAGCGCCTGTACGACGCCTATGCGGCGGCACTGGCGCAGATGGCTGCCGAGGCCGGCAACCGGCCGCTGCGAGTCTTCGAGCGGATCCTTCTCGACGAGCTCGGCTACGGTCCCGACCTGTCGCGCGACGCCGGCGACGGCGCGGCGCTGGAGCCGGAACGGTACTATCATTTCGAGGCGGGACGCGGCGTCCTGGCCGTGCGCGACGCGGCGGACCGGGACGGCGCGCTGCGCGGCCGCGACGTGCTGGCCGTGGCGCGCGGCGAGTTCGAGGGCGCGCAGGCGCAGGCGGCGGCGCGCCGGATCTTCGGCGCCGCCATCGCCCATTGCCTCGAGGGGCGCGGGCTCGCGAGCCGTGACGTGATGCTGGCCATGCGCCGGCGGGAGCAGGAAGCATGAGCGCGGGGACCCTCTCGCTCGGCGTCAACATCGACCACGTGGCGACGCTGCGCCAGGCGCGCGGCGGGCGCTCGCCGGACCCGCTGCTGGCCGCCCTGGTCGCGGAACAATGGGGCGCGGACAGCATCACGCTGCACCTGCGCGAGGATCGCCGCCACATCCAGGACCGCGACGTGCGGGCCCTGCGGCCGGCACTGCAGACGCGGATGAACCTCGAAATCGCCGCCACCGAGGAGATGCTGGCGATCGCCATCGCGGTGCAGCCGCAGGACGTTTGCCTGGTGCCCGAGCGGCGCAGCGAACTGACGACCGAGGGCGGCCTCGACGTGGCTGGCCAGAGGCCGGCGATCGCCGCCGCCTGCAGCCGCCTCGCCGCTGCCGGCATCCGCGTTTCCCTGTTCATCGATCCGGACACGGCCCAGGTCGAGGCAGCGGCGCGCGCCGGCGCGCCGGTCGTCGAGCTGCACACCGGCGCCTACGCCGAGGCGCAGGGACCGGAGCGGGCGCGCGAACTGTCGCGCCTCGCCGCGGCCGCGCGCGCCGCGGTGGCGAACGGGCTGGTCGCGCACGCGGGCCACGGCCTCGACTACCACAACGTGCAGCCGGTCGCGGCGCTGCCGGAGCTGGTCGAACTGAACATCGGCCACGCGATCGTCGCGCGTGCCGTCATGAGCGGCATGGGGCCGGCGGTCGCCGGCATGAAGCGGCTGATGCTCGCTGCGCGCGGCGCATGATCTTCGGGATCGGCACCGACGTCGTGCGCATCGAGCGCATTGCCGCCGCATACCAGCGCTTCGGCGCCCATTTCGTCGAACGCCTGCTGCTGCCGCAGGAGCGCGCGGTGTTCGACGCCGGGCGGCGGCCGGCGCGCTTCCTGGCGATGCGCTTTGCCGCCAAGGAGGCGATCGTCAAGGCCCTCGGCACCGGCTTCCGGCACGGCGTCTGGATCCGCGACGTCGGCTTTCTCGCCAACGACTGGGGCCGGCCGGAAGTGCTGTTCTCGCCCCGCGGCCGCGCGGTCGCGGACCGGCTCGGCGCCGGCGAGGGCCACGTGAGCCTCACGGACGAGGCCGGCCTCGTGGTGGCGGTCGCGGTGATGATGAAAAAGCCATGAGCGGGCCGCTGAACTGCCTGGTCTTCGACATCGAGACCATTCCGGACGTCGAGCTCGGCCGGCGGCTGCCGGGAATCGCCGGCGCAGACGACGCAGCGGTCGCGGAGGCAATGTTCGCGCGCCGCACCGAGGAGACCGGCTCGGCATTCCTGCCGTTCGAGCAGCATCGCGTGGTCGCCATCTCGGTCCTGCTGCGCAGCGAGGACCAGCTGCAGCTCTGGAGCATCGGCACGCCGGACAGCCCGGAAGACGAGCTGTTGCGGCGCTTCTTCGGCGGCCTCGAGAAGCATCGCCCGACGCTGGTCTCCTGGAACGGCTCGGGCTTCGACCTGCCGGTGCTGCACTACCGGATGCTGCGCCACGGCATCGCCGCGCCGACCTACTGGGACACCGGCGAGCTCGACCGCGACTTCAAGTGGAACAACTATCTGAATCGCTACCACGCCCGGCACCTCGACCTGATGGACGTGCTGGCGGCCTACCAGGGCCGCGGCCGCGCGAGCCTCGAGCACGTGGCCCTGCTGCTCGGGCTGCCGGGCAAGCTCGGCATGGGCGGCGACAAGGTCTGGGACGCCTGGCGCGACGGGCAGATCCGCGCGATCCGCGATTACTGCGAGACCGACGTGCTCAACACCTACCTGGTCTACCTGCGGTTCGAGCTGGTCCGCGGCCGCCTGGACGCGGCCGGGCACGATGCCGAGCTGGGGCGCGTCCGCGACTGGTTGCGCGAGCGCGAGGAACCGCACTGGCGCCAGTTCCGGGCGGCGTGGAACGCGGCTTGAAATCCGCACCGGCGCCCGAAACCGCCGAGATTCTCTCGCTGGACCACGACGGTCGCGGCGTCGCGCGCATCGACGGCAAGGCGGTGTTCGTGGATGGCGCCCTGCCGGGCGAAGAGGTCGTGCTGCAGCGGACCCGCCGGCGCCGGCGCCACGACGAAGCGGTCCTGGTCGAAGTGCGCCGGCCGTCGCCGGTGCGGGTGACGCCGCGCTGCCCCCACTTCGGGACCTGCGGCGGCTGTTCCCTGCAGCACCTCGAGCATGGCGCGCAGCTCGCTGCCAAGCAGCAGGTCGTGGCCGAGGAACTGGCGCGCATCGGCGGCGTTGCGCCGGCACGCTGGCTGGCGCCGCTGACCGGGCCGGCCTGGTCCTATCGCCGCCGCGCGCGGCTCGGCTGCAAGTATGTCGACCGCAAGGAGCGCGTCCTGGTCGGCTTCCGCGAGAAGGGCAGCCCGCTGCTGGCGGACCTGCGCAGTTGCGCGGTGCTGGCGGAGCCGGCCGGCCGGCTGATCGAACCGCTCGCGGACCTGGTCGCGACCCTGGACCTGCGCCGGCGCGTCGCGCAGATCGAGGTCGCCGTCGCGGACAATGCGACGGCACTCGTGCTGCGCGTGCTGGACCCCCCGGGCGCCGCGGACCTGGAGCGGTTGCGCGCCTTCGAGCGCAGCCACGAGGTCGCCCTGTACCTGCAGACCGGCGGGCTGGAGACGGTGGCGCCGCTGTCGCCGCCGGCAGCGCCGCTCCGGTACGAACTGGAAGGGCTGAGCGCCGGCATCGAGTTCGCGCCGACTGACTTCGTGCAGGTCAACGGCGAACTGAACCGGCGCATGGTGGCGCAGGCACTCGCGCTGCTCGAGCCGCGGTCCGGCGACCGCGCACTCGACCTGTTCTGCGGGCTCGGCAATTTCAGCCTGCCGCTCGCGACCCGCGTCGCCGGGGTCACCGGCGTCGAGGGCGACCCGGCGCTGGTCGCGCGGGCGCGCGCCAATGCCGCGCGCAACGGCATCGGCAATGCGCAGTTCGTGGCGGCCGACCTGGCGGCCGAGGCGGGCACGGCGGACTGGAGCCGCGGGCCCTGGGACCTGGTGCTGCTCGATCCGCCGCGCGCCGGTGCCCGTGAAGTGCTCGGGCTGATCGCGGCGGCGGGACCGCGGCGGGTGGTTTACGTCTCCTGCCACGCGGGCACGCTGGCCCGCGATGCGGGCATACTCGTGCAGCAGCACGGCTACCGGTTCGCCGCCGCGGGCATCATGGACATGTTTCCGCACACTTCGCACGTGGAGTCCATCGCCGTCTTCGAGGCCGCGGCATGAGGCAGGAGATCGAGCGCAGGTTCCTGGTGCGAGACGATGGCTGGCGCGCGCAGGCGCGCGGCGGGCAGGCGCTGCAGCAGGGCTATCTCGCGCACACGGCGCTCTGCTCGGTCCGGGTCCGTGCGGCGGGCGGCGAAGCCTGGCTCACGGTCAAGGGTCGCCGCTCGGGCGCCAGCCGCAGCGAGTTCGAGTACCCGATCCCGGCGGCCGATGCCGCCGCCCTGCTGGCATCGTGCACGGGCGAGGCGCGGATCGAGAAGCAGCGCCACCCCGTGCCGGTCGGCCGTCACCTGTTCGAAGTGGACGAGTTCGGCGGCGCCAACCGCGGGCTGGTGATCGCGGAAATCGAACTGGCGGCGGCCGACGAGGATTTCCCGCGGCCGGCCTGGCTGGGCGACGAAGTGACCGACGATGAGCGCTTCTACAACGCCAGCCTGGCCGCTGCGCCGTTCGGGTCCTGGCCGGAGGAACTGCGCCGCGCCGCGCGCTGCGGGCGCCGGGCGGCGGAGGCAGGGCGATGACACTGGGCCCGGTCATGGTCGACCTGGCGGCGGTCGCGCTCGAGCCGGAGGAGCGCGAGCTGCTCGCGCATCCGCTGGTCGGCAGCGTCATCCTCTTCACCCGCAATTACGAGAGCCGCGAGCAGCTGCAGCGCCTGGTCGCCGACATCCACGCGATCCGCACGCCGGCGCTGCTGGTCGCGGTGGACCAGGAGGGCGGGCGCGTGCAGCGCTTCCAGCAGGGATTCACGCGCCTGCCGCCGATGCGCGAAATCGGCCGGCGCTACAGCGCGAGCCGCGCCGACGGCCTCGCCCTCGCGCGCCAGCTCGGCTGGCTGATGGCAATCGAGCTGCGCGAGGTCGGCATCGACCTGTCGTTTGCGCCCTGCGTCGACATCGACTACGGCGTCAGCCGGGTGATCGGCGACCGCGCGCTGCACGCCGATGCGGCCGCGGTCGGCGAACTCGGCGTCGCCTGGCTGCTCGGCATGCGCGAGGCCGGCATGGCGGCGACCGCGAAGCATTTTCCCGGCCACGGCGCGGTCGCGGCGGACTCGCACGTGGCCCTGCCGGTGGACCGCCGCGAGTGGCCCGACATCGAAGCCGACCTGCAGCCGTACCGGCGGCTGATGGCGAACGGGCTGTCGGCCGTCATGGCAGCGCACGTGGTCTTCCCGTCGGTGGATGCGGCGCCGGCGAGCCTGTCGCGGCGCTGGATCACGGGCATCCTGCGCGGCGAGCTCGGCTTCCAGGGCGCGGTGTTCGCCGACGACCTGTCGATGGCGGGGGCGGCGGCTTTCGGCGACATCACGGCGCGCGCCAGCCAGGCGCTGGCCGCCGGCTGCGACGTGCTGCCGGTCTGCAATGACCGGGCCGCCGCACGCGCGCTGCTCGACGGCCTGCGGGTGCCGGCCGACCCGGTCAGCCGGATGCGGCTCGCGCGCCTGCACGGCCGCGACGCGGGCGGCGGCGCCGGGCCGGCGGACCCGCGCCGGCTGGCTGCGGTGGCGGCGGCGCAGGATTGCCTCGAGCGGCCGGCGCTGCGCCTGGAGAGCGAACGGCCGGCCTGAGCGCTGCCGTTGCCGGCCGCCGCGCCGTCAGCCGCCGAGCGCCTCCAGCAGGCGGCCCGCTTCCGCAAAACGCGCGCCACCGTCCGTGGCATCCAGCATGACGCGCAGCCGCTGCTGCCCGTCCAGCCGGTAGCGGCCATCGGGCTGCTGGAGCAGGCGGACGACACGCTCCGGTTCGACGCGGTGTCCGCGCTCGAACTCGACCACGCCCGACCGGGCGCCGAGTTCCAGGCGCCGGATGCCGAGGGCCAGCGCGCGATGCCGCAGGCGGTGGATCTGCAGCAGGGTCCGCGCCGGCGGCGGCAGTGGCCCGAAGCGGTCGATCATCTCCGCCTGCAGGTCATCGAGGGCGGCATCATCGGCGGCTCCGGCCAGGCGCTTGTAGAGCTGCAGCCGCAGGTGCACGTCCGGCATGTAGTCCTCGGGCAGCAGCGCCGGCAGCTGCAGGTCGATCTCGCAGCCCGCGTGCAGCGGCCGTTCGAGGTCCGGTTCGCGCCCCGCCCGCAGCGCGGCGACGGCGCGCTCGAGCAGCTCGAGGTACAGGCCGATGCCGATCTCCTGGATCTGGCCGCTCTGTTCCTCGCCGAGCAGCTCGCCGGCGCCGCGGATCTCCAGGTCATGGGTCGCGAGCGTGAAGCCGGCGCCGAGGTCCTCCAGCGACTCGATCGCCTCGAGGCGCTTCTGCGCGTCCGCCGGCAGCGCGGCCGGCGGCGGAGCCAGCAGGTAGGCCCAGGCCCGGTGATGCGAGCGGCCGACGCGGCCGCGCAGCTGGTGCAGCTGGGCAAGCCCGAAGCGGTGCGCGCCGTCGATCAGGATCGTGTTGGCGGTCGGCACGTCGATGCCCGACTCGATGATCGTGGTGCAGACCAGCACCTGGAAGCGGCGGTGGTAGAAATCGAGCATCAGCTGCTCGAGGTCGCGCTCGCGCAGCTGGCCGTGGCCGACCCGCACGCTCGCCTCCGGCACCAGGCGGCGCAGCCGCTCGGCAAAGGCCTCGATGTCCTCGACCACGTTGTGGACGAAGTACACCTGGCCGCCGCGGCGGATCTCGCGCAGCAGGGCCTCGCGCACCAGGGCGTCGCTCCACTCGCAGACGAATGTCTCGATCGCGACCCGCTCCGCCGGCGGCGTCGTGATCAGCGACAGGTCGCGCAACCCGCCGAGCGCCATGTTGAGGGTGCGCGGGATCGGCGTCGCGGTCAGGGTCAGCGTGTCCACGTCCGCGCGCAGCTGCTTCAGGCGCTCCTTGTGGCCGACGCCGAAGCGGTGTTCCTCGTCGATCACGGCCAGCCCGAGGTCGCGGAAGGCGACGTCGCGCTGCAGCAGGCGGTGGGTGCCGATGACGATGTCGACGGTGCCGGCGGCCAGCCCCTGCACGACGGCCTGCTGCTCGGCGGCCGTGCGGAAGCGCGACAGGTTCTCGACGCGCACCGGCCAGGCGGCGAAGCGGTCGGCAAAGGTCTGGGCGTGCTGCTGCGCGAGCAGCGTGGTCGGCACCAGCACCGCGACCTGGCGCCCGCCGGCGACGGCGGCGAAGCTGGCGCGCAGCGCCACCTCGGTCTTGCCGAAGCCGACGTCGCCGCAGACCACGCGGTCCATCGGCCGGCCCGAGCGCATGTCGGCCAGCACGGCCTCGATCGCATCGTGCTGGTCGACGGTTTCCTCGAACGGGAATGCGGCCTCGAAGGCGCGGTACGCGGTCTCGTCGAACGTGGCCGCGCGGCCGGCGCGGGCGGCACGGCGCGAATAGAGGTCCAGCAGCTCGGCGGCGACGTCGCGCACCCGCTCGGCGGCGCGACGGCGCGCGCGGGCCCACTGCTCGGTCCCCAGGCGATGCCAGGGCGCGGAGTCCGGCGAACCGCCCGTGTAGCGGCTGACGCGGTCGAGCGTGTGCACCGGCACGTACAGGAGGTCGCCGCCGGCGTACTCGACGACCAGGAATTCGGCGGGGTGGCCGGCCACCTGCATGACGCGCAAGCCGCGGTAGCGGCCGACGCCATATTCCTCGTGCACCACGGGCGAGCCGGGCGAGAGCGCCGCGAGCTCGCGCAGGATGGCGTCCGGGTCGCGTTCGGATCGCCGGCGGCGGCGCTCCTGGCGGGCGCGCGCGCCGAACAGCTGGTCCTCGGCGACCAGCGCGATCGAGCGCTGCGGCAGCGCGAGACCGCGGACGTCGGGCGCAACCGTGATCGCGAGCGGCATCGTCCCGTCGGCGAACGCGGCCCAGTCGTCCACCGCCGCCGGGTGCAGGTCCTGGCGGTGCAGCATCTCGAGCAGCACCTCGCGCCGGCCTGCGGAATCCGCGGCCAGCAGGACCCGGCCGTCGAACGTGCCGAGATAGCCGGCCAGGGCCGCCAGCGGCGCTGACGCCCGCGGGTCGGCGCGCAGTTCCGGTGGCGGTTCGCTGGCGAAGTTCGCAAACGGGCCGCCGGCAGCGATCGGTTCGACCTTGACCGTGGCGACCTCGATGCGCCCATGCCGCGCCAGCGCCGCCTGCAGTGCCCCGGCTTCGGCAAACGCCTCGGCGGGCGACAGCAGCGGGCGCTCACGATCGTGGCGGCGCTGCTCATGCCGTTCCTCGATGTCGGACCAGGCGGCCGGCAGGCTGTGCTCCAGGTCGGCGCAGTCGACCACGAACGCGCCGGCCGGCAGGTAGTCCGCGAGGGTCGCGGTCGCCTCGAAGAACAGCGGTAGCCAGGCCTCGATGCCGGCGGGCATCACGCCGTCGGAAACCGAACGATAGACCGGGCATTGCTGCGGGTCGCCCTCGAAGCGTTCGCGCCAGCGGCCGCGGAAGCCCGCGATCGCGGCGGCGGAGGTCGGGATTTCGCGGGCGGGAAGCAGTTGCACCTCGTCGATGCGCGCGCCCGAGCGCTGGTCGGCCGGGTCGAACGCGCGGATGCTCTCGATCAGCTCGTCGAACAGGTCCAGCCGGAACGGTGCAGCGGCGCCGGCGGGAAACAGGTCGACGATCGAGCCGCGCACCGCGTACTCGCCCGGGCTCAGCACCTGCGTGACGCTGGCGTAGCCGGTGTCGGACAGGCGCTGGCGCAGGCGCTGCAGGTCGAGCGACTGGCCCGCGCGCAGCGAGAATGCGTGCGCCTGCACGAAAGCGCGCGGCGGCAGGCGGTCGAGCAAGGCAGCGCGCGTGGTGATGACCAGGCCAGGGCCCAGTTCCGGCAGCGCGGCGAGCGTGCGCAGCCGCTCGGAAGCAATGTCGGGGTGCGGCGAGAAGGGGTCGTAGGGCAGGGTTTCGCGATCCGGGAAGGACCAGAGCGCCTGCCGGCCCGCCGTGTAGAACGCGAGCTCGGCGCGCAGCTGGTCAGCCTCGCGGCCGCTCGGGGCGACGATCAGGAGCGGCGCCGCGGCGATGCCCGCTGCATCGGCCAGCATGCAGGCCGCGCTGCTGCCGTACAGCTCGCCCCAGCGGATCGTTGCACCCGCCGGCGGCAGTCCGAATTCCCGCGTCCGGTCCCGTGTCATGCGCCATCCCGCAAGCAAAGACCTCCGTTCCGGCAGGCCCGGCGAAGGTCAGGCAGCGCAGGATACCCGGGTCGCGGTCGCCCGCAACGTTCAGCCGGCGGGCGCGTTCCTCACCAGGACGGCGTGCAGCACGCGGTCGTGCTCGAAATACACCGCGAACTGGGGATAGTCCCAGCGCGTGATCGGTGGATCGCCGACGGCCGCATGGCGCGTGGTCGGTTCGCCGTAATGGCTCTGCACGGCCGCCATCGTGCTGCCCCGGCTGGGGCGGTCGGCGGCCGCAGCCGGGTCGCCAGTGGTCGTGCTGAGCGTTTCCGCCAGGGCGGGCTGTGCGACAGCCAGCGCAAGGATCAGCAATGTGCGTACGATAGGCATCGCGATTCCTCCGTCAGGCAGTGTAGCATCGGGTCGGAACCCGTCGAGGTTGCCCCGATAAATCCTTGATAGGCATCCCGAAAATCGATGAATAAGGGCCCATGCTGACACCCCTGCCACTGGGGCTCGGATTGCGCTACGTGCGGGCCCGGCAACACCAGTTCTTCGTCTCGTTCATCAGCTGGGTATCGCTCGCCGGCATCGGCCTGGGCGTCGCCGCGTTGATCACCATCCTGTCGGTGATGAACGGCTTCGAGGCCGAACTGCGCGTGCGCCTGCTGTCGCTGGCGGCGCACGCGACCCTGCCGGGGCCCGCGCGGGCCGAAGAGCTGGCGGCGCTGGCGAGCCGTGCCGGGCGCGAGCCGGGGGTCGTCAGCGCCCAGCCCTTCGTCGAGGCCCAGGGCCTGCTGTCGCACGGGCCGCTGCTGGCCGGGGTCGCGCTGCGCGGCATCGATCCCGCGGATCATGACGCCGGCTCGCCGCTGGCGCTGGCGATGCGGGAGGGCGCGCTCGCGGATCTGCGCCCCGGCAGCCGCCACGTCGCGCTCGGCCGCGCGCTGGCAGCGCAGTTGCAGGCCGGCGTCGGCGACACGGTGACGATGCTGCTGTTGCAGGGCGGGGCGGACGGCGAACTGGTGCCGCGCATCGGCGCTTTCGAGGTCGCGGGCCTGTTCGAGATCGGGCTCGCCGACCACGATGCGGCGATGGCTTTCGGCTCGCTCGCCGACGTCGCCGCCTACGCGGGACCGCGGGCACCGGCGGGCGTGCGGCTGTTCTTCGCCGATCCCTTCGACGCGCCGCGCCTGTCGGCAGCGGTCGCAGCCGCGCTCGGCACCGGGCCGGCGACCGACTGGACCGTCGAGCACGCGGCCTATTTCCGCGCGATCCGCCTCGAAAAGACCATGATGACGGTGATCCTGCTGCTGATCGTCTCGGTGGCGGCCTTCAACATCATCGCCAGCCTGGTCATGGTGGTGGCGGAGAAGCGCAACGACATCGCGATCCTGCGCACGATGGGCCTGTCGCGCGGCAGCGTCGTCGCGACTTTCATCGTCCAGGGCACGGTCATCGGCTGGATCGGAACCCTGGCCGGCGTCGGCCTCGGCATCCTGCTGGCGCTCAATGCGGGCGACATCGCGCCGGTCCTCGAGCGCTGGCTCGGCTTCGAGATCTTCGACCCGACGGTCTATTACATCACCCGCATCCCGTCCGAGCTGCAGCCGCTCGATGTCGTGCTGGTCGCGGCGACGGCGCTGGCACTGACCCTGGCGGCAACGATCTATCCAGCGCGCAAGGCGGCGGCCACCGAGCCGGCCGAGGCACTCCGCTATGAGTAGCGACGCGAGCGGCCGCTGGCCCGCCTGGATCGGTCTGCGCTACCTGCGCGCGCGGCGGGAAAACCGCTTCGTCGGCTTCGTCTCCGGCATCGCCATGACCGGCATTGCACTGGGCGTCGGCACGCTGATTGCCGTGCTGTCGGTGATGAACGGCTTCGAGCGCGACCTGCAGCAGCGCATCCTGGACGTGGTGTCGCATGCGACGCTCGAGGGCGCCGACGGGCGGCTCGCCGACTGGCAGGCCGTGGCGGAGCGGACCGGCAGCCAGCCGGGCGTGGTCGCGGTGGCGCCGTTCATCGAGGGCCGCGGCATGCTGGTTGCGGGCGAACGCTCCGCGGCGGTCGAATTGCGCGCGGTGCTGCCGGCGGAGGAGCGCGCCGTTTCCGGGCTCGAACGGCACTTGTCGGGCCGCGGGCTCGACGAACTCCAGCCCGGCGCCTGGCAGGTGCTGCTGGGGCGCGGCCTGGCGGAGAAGCTTGGCGTCGGCCTGGGCGATCCGGTGCAGGTGGTGATCGCGCAGGGCAACGTGACGCCGGCTGGCGTCACGCCGCGCATGCGCCGGTTCACGGTCGCCGGGTTCATCGACGCCGGCATGTACGAGTTCGACCAGGGCCTGGCGCTGATGCACCTGGACGACGCGCGGCGCCTGTACCGGCTCGGCGCCGACGTCAGCGGCCTGCGCTACGCCTTCGACGATGCCGGCAGCGCCGGGCGCCGGATCGCCGAGCTTGCGTCGGGCCTGATCGGCAGTTTCTACATCAGCGACTGGAGCCGGCGCCACGGCAATTTCTTCCGCTCGATCCAGGTGACGAAGTCGATCATGTTCGTGGTGCTGCTGCTGGTGGTCGCAGTCGCCGCCTTCAACATCATTTCGACGCTGGTGATGGTCGTGAAGGAGAAGCAGGCCGATATCGCGATCCTGCGCACGCTCGGCGGCTCGCCCCGCGACATGCTGGCGATCTTCGTCGTGCAGGGCACCGTCATCGGCGTGGTCGGGACGGCGGCCGGGGTCGCCCTCGGACTGCTGATCGCCGGCAACGTGACGGCCATCGTCGCGGCGATCGAGCGGCTGGCGGGGATTACGCTGGTGGACCCGCGCGTCTACTTCATCGCCGAGCTGCCGGCGGACGTGCGGGGCGGAGACGTGGCCGCCATCGCCGGCACGGCGCTGCTGCTCGGCATCCTGGCGACCGTGTACCCTGCCTGGCGCGCCGCGCGCACCCAGCCGGCGGCGGCCCTGCGTCACGAGGTCTGAGACGGACACATGAACGACACGGTGGTGCTGGCCTGCGAGGGCCTGGTCAAGGAGTTCCAGCAGGGCCCGGCGACGGTGCGCGTGCTGCAGGGCGTCGAGGCATCGATCCGGCGCGGCGAGCGCCTGGCGATCGTCGGCGCCTCAGGGTCGGGCAAGACCACGCTGCTGCAGCTGCTCGGCGGGCTGGACCTGCCGACCGCCGGGCGCGTACTGATCGACGGCCGCGAGATGTCCGCCCTGCCGGACGCCGAGCGCGGGCGGCTGCGCAATGCCGCGATGGGCTTCGTCTACCAGTTCCATCACCTGCTGCCGGAATTCAGCGCGCTCGAGAACGTGGCGATGCCGCTCCTGATCCGCCGGCTGCCGCGGGCCGAAGCCTGGCAGCAGTCGAGCGCACTGCTGGAGCGGGTCGGGCTCGGCGGGCGGCTCACGCACCGGCCGTCGCAATTGTCCGGCGGCGAGCGGCAGCGCGCCGCGGTGGCGCGCGCGCTGGTGACCCGGCCGCGCATCGTGCTGGCCGACGAACCGACCGGCAACCTGGACGGGCGGCATGCGCGCCAGGTGTTCGATCTGATGATGGAACTGAACCGCGAGCTGGGCACCAGCCTGGTGATCGTCACGCACGACCACTCGCTCGCCGCGCGCATGGACCGCGTGCTGCTGCTCGAGGACGGAATTCTGCGCGAATCCGCAGCCTGAACCACGGGCGGCGGCGCCGGCGTCCGGGCATCCTGACCCGGACACGTTCGGGGACCCAGGCCGATGTTCACGGTTGCGCTGGCCTTCTGCGCCGGCGCCGCGGCGGTGCACGCCTTGCCCGCATTGCCGGCGCCGGCGTGGACGATTGCGGCGGGGGCAGCGGGCCTGTGGCTGTCGCTGCGGCGTCCGGCGATCGCTGCAGCCTGTGCCGGCGCGGCCGTCGCGGTGCTGCTGCTGTCGGCCCGACTGGGCCACGACTGGCCCTGCGCGCGCGACCGCGAGCAGCTCACGGTCTCGGGACGGGTCATCGCGCCGGCGATCGTGCGGCCAGGGCGCACGGATTTCGACCTCGCGATCACCGGCGCGGACGCGCCGGAACCCTGGCCGCGCGTCGCCCGCCTGTCCTGGTATCGCGCCACGGCCCTGCCGCGGCCCGGCGAGCACTGGCGCCTGGCGGTGCGGCTGCGCTGCCGCCAGGGCTTCGCCAATCCGGGCGCGACCGATCGCGAGCTCGAGCTGCTGCGCCAGGGAGTCGGCGCGACCGGCTACGTGGTGGACGGCGATGCCGCCAGACGCCTCGACGACGGCACCACGAGCAGCCCGATCGAGCGGCTGCGTGCGCGCATTGCCGGCAGTATCGCCGCGGCCCTGCCGCCGGGGCCATCGGTCGCGGTGCTGCAGGGACTCGCGGTCGGGCTGCGCGGTACCGTGCCCGACGAGCTGTGGGAGGCATTCGCCACCACCGGTGTCGCCCACCTGATGGCCATTTCCGGCCTGCATGTCACCGGATGCGCGGTGTTCATACTCCTGCTGCTGCGACGCCTCTGGCGCTGGCGCCCGCTGGCGCAGCTGCCGTCCCGCACCGCCGTCGAGTTCGGCGTGGTCATTGCTGCGACGGCCGCCTACGCCTGGCTCGCGGGCGCCTCGCTGCCGGCCCTGCGCACGCTCGCCATGGTCGGCATCGTCGGCTTGCAGCGCTTGCTCCGCCGCCTGCTGCCTGTGCACCAGACGCTCGCGCTCGCAGCACTGCTCTTGTGCGCCGTCGATCCTCTCGCTGTCTCGTCCGCAGGCTTCTGGCTGTCGTTCGTCGCGACGGCTGCGCTGCTCGCGGTGATCCAGGACGGCAGCGGCTGGCGTGCGCACGTGGCGGGGTTCGCCCGCGCCCAGGCCGCCGTCACTGCGTTGCTGACGCCGGTGCTGGCGCTCGTGTTCGGGCGCCTGTCGCTGGTGGCGCCGTTCGCGAATGCCGTCGCGATCCCGGTATTCAGCTTCCTGCTCCTGCCGGCGGTGCTGGCGGCCACCGCGATCGAGGCGGTGTCCGGCGGCGGCGCCGATCGCCTGTGGCACGGGCTCGGCGCGGCGCTCGACACGGCATGGCCGGCGCTGATCGCCGTAGGCAGCTGGCGCTTCGCCGCGTGGGCGCCGGCCGCGCAACCGGCGGCGCTCGTGGTGGCAGCGGGCGTGCTGGCGCTGGTCGCATTGCTGCTGCCGGTTCGCGGACTGCGCGCGGCAGCGGCAGCAGCGATGCTGGCCATTGTTGCCGGCGGCAGCGCCAGGCCCGCGCCCGGTGGGTGGACGCTGACCGTGCTCGACGTGGGGCAGGGGCTGGCAGCCGTGGTCGAAACCCACCGCCATGTGCTGCTGTTCGACACGGGTCCGCGCTGGCAGGGCGGGGGCGCCGCGGCCAGCGTGTCGGTGCTGCCCTATCTGCGCTCGCGCGGCATCCGCCGCATCGACCGGCTGCTCGTCAGCCATGACGACCTCGATCATGCGGGCGGGATCGCCGCCATTGAGCGCGCATTGGCGGTCACGCAGCGTCTTGGCGGGCCGGGCGCGGCCACCGGCGCCGCGCATGGCGGCTGCCGTCGCGGGCAGCACTGGGCCTGGGACGACGTAGAATTCGAGATCCTGCATCCGCCAGCGGGAATGCCCGGCGGTGAGAACGACCGCTCCTGCGTACTGCGCGTGTCCGGCGCCGGCGGCAGCGCGCTGCTGCTGGCCGATGTGGAAGCGGCCGGCGAGCAGGCGCTGATCGGCGAGCGGCTGGCCGCCGATGTCGTGCTGCTGCCGCACCACGGCAGCCGCAGTTCCTCGTCGCCGGCGCTGGTGGCCGCGGTCGGCGCGCGGCTCGGAATCGCCTCGGCCGGCCATGGCAACCGCTGGGGCATGCCGGTGCCCGAGGTGCGGGCGCGCTGGCGCAGCGCCGGCACGACGGTCCTGACGACCGCAGAGGCGGGCGCGGTGACGGTCCGATTCGCGGCCGGACCGCGATCCCTCGACGTCCATGCCGAGCGCGCGGACACGCCGCACTGGTGGCGCCGGCGCTGAGGCCGGGACCCGCCCGGGCAGCGGGCGGGCGCGCACGGTATCATGCCGCGCCATGTGGGAAATCATCGTCGCAGGCGGCCCGGTCATGTGGCCGATCCTGCTGTGCTCGGTCATTGCGGCCGCGATCATCCTGGAGCGCCTGTGGACCCTGCAGCGCAAGCGGGTGATACCGCGCGAGCTGACGGACCGGGTGTGGAAGCTGGTCGAGACGCGCACGCTGAACGACCGCCATATCGAGGCGCTGGCGCGCAACTCGCCGCTCGGCCGGGTGCTGGCCGCCGGCCTGACCAACCGCAGCCGCGGCCGCGAGATCATGAAGGAAGTGATCGAGGACACGGGCCGGCACGTGGTCCACGAGCTCGAACGCTTCCTGAACCCGCTCGGCACGATCGCCGCGATCACGCCGCTGCTCGGGCTGCTCGGCACGGTGACGGGCATGATCCAGGCATTCGAGGCGATCACGTCGGAAGGCGTCGGCGACCCGCGGGTGCTGTCCGGCGGCATCGGCGAAGCCCTGATCACGACCGCGGCCGGGTTGATCGTGGCGATACCCGCGCTGATCGGCTACCGCTACCTGCGCGGCCTCGTGGACTTTCTCGTGGTCGAGATGGAAAAGGAAGCGATGAAGCTGGTGCAGGCCTTCGACCGGCTGGACGCGCACCTGCCCGCGACCGGCCGCCGGCGCGAAGCGGCCTCATGAAGCTGCAGGCCAAGCGCGTCGAGGACCCCGAGCTGAACCTGACGTCGCTGATCGACGTCGTGCTGCTGCTGGTCATCTTCTTCATGATCTCGACGACCTTCGTGCAGGAGGGCCGCCTGCGGGTCGAGCTGCCGGAGGCGGGGGCCGCGCTGCCGGACCGCGCGCCGCAGCCGATCGTCGTCACGGTCACGGCGCAGGGCAGCTACCGCGTCAACGAGCGCGCCCTGGTCAACAACCTGCCGGAGACGCTGCACGCGGCGCTGCGCCAGGTCGCGGCCGGCGCGGGCCCGCAGCAGCCCGTCACGATCCGCGCCGACGCGCGGGCGAACCACCAATCGGTCGTGACGGCCATGGACGTGGCGGCGCGGCTCGGCTTCCACCAGGTCAACATTGCGACAGTCAGCCAGCAAGCGGAAGAATGACGCCGCCCTGCCGCCGCTGACCGCGAGCGGCATGCGGATCTACCTGCGGCTGCTCGGCTACGCGCGGCCGCACTGGCCGATGTTCCTGCTCGGGGTCGCCGGCATGCTGCTGTTCGCGGCCGTCGACACCGGGCTCGCCTGGCTGGTCAAGCAGTTCCTGGACGGGGCGTTCGTCGAGCGCGACGACCGCGTGCTGGTGCTGGTCCCGGGCGGCATCATCGTGCTGTTCGCCGCACGCGGGATCGGCGACTACCTGTCGGTGTTCGCGCCCGGCTGGGTCGGCCGCCAGGTCATCAAGGCGATGCGCCGTGACGTCTTCGCCCGCTACCTGCAGCTGCCGACCGCATTCTTCGACCGCAGCGGCGTCGCGCCGCTGCTGTCGCGGCTGACCTACAATATCGAGCTGGTCGCCGAGGCCGCCACCACGGCGATCACCTCGCTGATCCGCGACACGCTGACGATCGCCGGGCTGCTCGGCTGGCTGCTGTGGCTCAACTGGCGGTTGACGGCGTTCGCGCTCGCCATGTCGCCGCTGATCATCGGCCTGATCCGCATCACGAGCCGCCTGTTCCGGCGCTACAGCACGCGCATCCAGGCGTCGATGGGCGACGTGACGCGGGTCGCCAAGGAGTCGCTGGAGAACCAGCGGATGATCAAGGTCTTCAATGCGCTGCCGCAGCAGCTGCGGGCCTTCGAGCAGGTCAACGAGCGCAACCGCGCGAGCTTCATGAAGCTGGTGACGGTGAAGGCGATCGCGAACCCGGTCGTGCAGCTGATCGCGGCCTTCGGCCTCGCCGCCGTGATGTACGTGGCGATCCGCGACGTGATGGCACAGGGCCTGACGGTCGGCGAGTTCACGTCGTTCCTGACTGCGCTCTTGCTGATCACGGCGCCGCTGCGGCGCCTGGTGGGCGTCGTCGGCCCGCTGCAACAGGGCATCGCCGCCGGCCAGAGCGTGTTCGAGATCCTCGACGCGCCGGTCGAGGACCCTGGCGGCACGACCCCGATCGCGCGCGCCCGCGGCGAGATCGAGTTCCGCGGCGTCGACTTCACCTACCAGGCGGAGAAGGGCAGCGTGCTGTCGGACATCCGCTTCCGGGTCGCGCCCGGCGAGACGATCGCCATCGTCGGCCGCTCGGGCAGCGGCAAGTCGACGCTGATCGGCCTGCTGCCGCGCTTCCACGACCCGGATGCCGGCGCCGTGCTGCTCGACGGCGTGGACCTGCGCGAGTACCGGCTCGGCGACCTGCGCAACCAGCTGAGCCTGGTGAGCCAGGACGTCATGCTGATCGACGACACGATCCGCAACAACATCGCCTTCAGCGCGCCGGATGCCGATGCGCGCGCGGTCGAGGAGGCGGCACGCGCCGCGCACGTGCTGGAATTCGCCGCCGACCTGCCGCAGGGTCTCGACACGACGATCGGCGAGCGCGGCGCGCTGCTGTCGGGCGGGCAGCGCCAGCGCGTCGCGATCGCGCGCGCGCTCCTGAAGGATGCGCCGGTGCTGATCCTCGACGAGGCGACCTCGGCGCTGGACACCGAGTCGGAGCGCGCCGTGCAGGATGCGCTCGGCCGGCTGCTGCGCGGCCGCACGACGCTGGTGATCGCCCACCGCCTGTCGACGATCGAGCGTGCCGACCGGATCCTCGTGCTGGAGGAAGGCCGCATCGTCGAATCGGGCACGCACACGGCGCTGCTGGCGGCCGGCGGCGTCTATGCGGCGCTGCACCGCATGCAGTTCAACGTGTGAGCAGGCGGCTGCACGACTGGCTGATGCGCCTCTGGTACGGGCCCTCGGCACGCGGGCGCTGGCTGCAGCCGCTGGCCTGGGCATTCGCGGGCGCCGTGCGCCTGCGGCGCGCCTGCTACCGGCGGCGCTGGCTGCCGCGCTATCGCTCGCGCCGGCCGGTGATCGTGGTCGGCAACCTGACCGTCGGCGGCACGGGCAAGACACCCTTCGTCATCTGGCTCGCAGGCGAGCTCGGCGTGCGCGGACTGCGGGTCGGCGTCGCCAGCCGCGGCTATGGCGGGACGGGCGGCGCCCCGCGGCGCATCAGCGACGACGACACGGCGGCGAACGCCGGCGACGAGCCAGTGCTGCTGCGCCGCAGGCTTCGCGGGCCGGTCGCCGTCGGCGCGCACCGCGGCGCCGCGGTGCGGCTGCTGGAGGCGGATTGCGACCTGATCCTGTGCGACGATGGCCTGCAGCACTACGCCCTCGAGCGCGACCTCGAGATCGCAGTGGTGGACGGCGTACGGTGCTTCGGCAACGGCCGGCTGCTGCCTGCGGGCCCGTTGCGCGAGCCAGCCCGACGGCTGGCCGAGGTGGACGCGGTGGTCGTGACCGGCCCGGGATTCGAATGGCCGGGCGCGGTGCCGATGCGCATCGAGCCGGTTGCGCTGGTGTCGCTGCGCAACGGCGAGCGGCGCCCGTTGGCCGCTTTCGCGGGCCGGCCGGTCGTCGCCATCGCGGCGATCGGGCATCCGGAGCGCTTCTTCGCCCTGCTGCGCGCGCACGGGCTCGCGCCCGAGGAGCGCGCGCTGCCGGACCATGCGGCCTTCACGCCCGCCGAGGCGGGCGCGGGCGGTGGCCGGCCGGTGCTGATGACCGAGAAGGATGCCGTAAAATGCCGCGGCGACGGCTGGGGCGACGCCTGGTACCTCGAGGTCGAGGCCCGCATCGATGCCGGCCCGGCACGGGCGCTGATGGCGCGGATCGAGGGACTGCTGGAAGCGCGAGGGCAGGGGGCTAAGCCACGTGAGTGAACGATTGACCGACATCCTGGCCTGCCCGGTCTGCAAGGGGCCGTTGCACTGGCAGCGCGAGCCGCAGGAGTACGTCTGCCGCGCCGACCGGCTCGCCTACCCGGTCCGCGACGGCATTCCCGTCATGCTGCCGGACGAGGCGCGGCGCCTGGCGTCGGACGATCCGGCGCTGGCGAGCCGCTGAATGTTCCGCGTCGCGATCCCCGCACGGCACGACTCGACGCGCCTGCCCGGCAAGCCGCTGGCATTGCTGGACGGCCTGCCGATGATCCTGCATGTCCACCGCCTCGCCCTGCGCGCCGGCGCGCAGGAAGTCGTCGTTGCGACGGACGACGAGCGCATCCGGTCGGTGTGCGCGGCCGCCGGCGCCGACGTCGAGATGACCCGCGCGGACCACGTCTCCGGCACGGACCGGATCGCGGCCGTCGCGGCACAGCGCCGCTGGCCGCGGGACTCGATCGTGGTCAACGTGCAGGGCGACGAGCCGCTGCTGCCGCCGGCGCTGGTGCACCAGGCCGCGACGCTGCTCGCCGGCGACCCCGGTGCCGGCATCGCGACGCTGGCGACGCCGGTGACGACGCTGGAGGAATACCTCGATCCGAACGTCGTCAAGGTCGTCGCCGGCGGCGACGGCCGGGCCCTGTACTTCAGCCGCGCACCGATTCCCTGGCGACGCGACGACGGCGGCGCGGAGCCGCCCGGCCGGACGCGCTTCCTGGGCGCGCGCCGGCACCTCGGGCTCTATGCCTACCGCGTCGGCACGCTGCTGCAGCTCGCGGCGATGCCGCGATCGCCGCTCGAGGAGTGCGAGCGGCTGGAACAACTGCGTGCCCTGGCAGGCGGCATCGCCATCCTGGTCGCCGACGCGGTGGAAGCCCCCGGCCCGGGTGTCGATACGGCGGCCGATCTCGCGCGGGTCGAGGCGCTGATGCGCCGCGGCGCCGCCACGTGAACGAGTCGGCGGCGAAGGTCGCGCCGTTCTACGCGGTCGAGATCAACCGCATCGCCAACGAACGCGAGCGCCGCGGTCTGCCCGTGATCCACATGGAGGTCGGCCAGCCGTCGGCCGGCGCGCCGGCCGCGGCGATAGCCGCCGGGCACCGCGCGCTCGACGACTGTCCGCAGGGCTACTGGGAAAGCAGTGCGCTGGCCGAGCGTATCGCCCAGCTTTACCGGGAGCGCCATGGGCTGACGATCGAGCCTGCCCGCATCCTGCTGACGATGGGCGCCTCCGCCGCGCTGGTACTGGCGATTGCCGCCGCTTTTCCGCGCGGCGCGCGCGTCGCCGTCACGCGGCCCGGCTACCCGGCGCACCGCAACGTGCTGCACGCGCTCGGGCTCGAGCCGGTCGAGATCGACTGCGGGGCGGGGACGCGCTTCCAGCCGACCGCGGCGATGATCGACGCGCTCGATCCGGCGCCAGCCGGGCTGATCCTGACCAGCCCGTCGAATCCCACCGGCACGATGCTGGCCGACGGCGAACTGCGCGCCATCGCCGCCAGCTGCCGGCGGCGCGGCATCCGGGTGCTATCCGACGAGACCTACCACGGCATCACCTACGGCATGGCCGCGCACTCCATGCTCGAGCACGAGCCCGACGCCATCGTCGTCAATACCTTTTCCAAGTACTGGTGCATGACGGGCTGGCGCCTCGGCTGGGCGGTCGTGCCGGACGGCCTGGTGGAGGTGATGCGGCGCTATGCCGGCAACCTGTTCCTGGTGCCGCCGACGCTGGCGCAGCACGTCGCGCTGGCGGCGATGGAGCACACGGCGGAGCTCGACGGGCACGTGGCGACTTACGCGGCGAACCGCGAACTGCTGACCGCGGCCCTGCCGGCGCTCGGCATCACGCGCATCGCGCCGCCGGACGGCGCGTTCTACCTGTACGCCGACGTCGGCCACCTGACGCAGGATTCGCTGCAGTGGTGCCGCGACCTGCTGGCCGCGACCGGCGTGGCGCTGAACACCGGCCTCGATTTCGACGCGGTGCACGGCAATCGCTTCATCCGCATCTCGTTCGCCGTTTCCACGGCGGAAACGCAGCGGGCGATCGCCTGCCTCGGCGACTGGCTGCAGGCGCGCCGGCGCGCATGAGCCGGCGCGTGCTGTTCGTCTGCCTCGGCAACATCTGCCGCTCGCCGACGGCCGAGGCCGTGTTCCGCGAGCTGCTGCGCCGCGAGGCGCCCGAGCTTGCGGTCGAGGTGGACTCGGCCGGCACGCACGCCTATCACGGCGGCAGCCCGCCGGATCCGCGCGCGATCGAGGCGGCGCGGCGCCGGGGCATCGACATGAGCGCACTGCGGGCGCGCGTGGTCCGGGCCGCGGATTTCGAGCAATTCGACCTGGTGCTGGCGATGGACCGGGACAACCTGCGGCAGCTGCGGCGGCTCGCGCCGGAGCCGTACCGAGAACGCGTCCGGCTGTTCCTGGAATACGCGCCGCAACTCGGGCGGCAGGAGGTGCCGGACCCGTATTACGGCGGCGCCGCCGGATTCGAGGAAGTGCTGGACCTGGCGGAGGAAGCGGGGCGCGGCCTGCTGGCCGCGCTGCGCGACCGCCGCTGAGTCACTCCTTCGGGCCGAAGTGCTGCCCGTCGCCCGGCGTGGACGACCACACGGTATAGGTCTGTGCGGGCTTCGGCGCCGCCGCTGGTTCGTTGCCGGCGGCCGGTGCCGCTGGCGGCGGCGCTGCCGGCGGTTCCGGTGCCCTTGGGGCCATCACTGGCGGGGCATCCGCGGCCCGGTGTTCGACCTGCGTGCGAGATTCGCCATTGCCGTGGGCTGGCGTGTCAGCGGCCGTCGCACCCGATGACTCCGGGCGATTCTCGAATCCCTCACGGCCCTCACGGTTGCCGCGACCGCCCCGGCCGCGCCGGCGCCGGCGACGACGCGGGCCTTCGCCTTCGCCGCCGCGCGATTCATTACGGTCGCCGGCCGCATGCGGCGGACGCCCGCCCGACTCGCCCGGCCGCTCACGCGGCGGCGCGACGTCATCCCGCGGTCGATCGGCGCGCGACCGTTCATCCGCACGCTGGCGTTCCGGCTGGCGCTGCCGATCACGGTCTTGATCGCGGTCACGGTCGCGATCCCGGTTGCGGTTCCGGTCGCGGTCGCGATCCCGCCGCGGGCCACGATCGCCGCGCGAATGCCGGCGGCCACCGCGTTCGTCGCGGTGGTCGCGGCCATGGCGCCCGCCATGACGTTCCTCGCGCCGGGAACTGCTGCGGTCGGGGTCGGCAGCGGGGCGTTCGGCGGCGCCGCTGCCGCGGAAGAAATTCATCAGCCGCGTCCACAGGCCCGGCCCCGATGGCCGCTGCGCCGCTGGCGCGGCCGGCGTCGGAGCGGGTGCGGCCGGGGCGATCGGCTGGACGGCAGGCGGTGCCGCCGTCGTGCGCTTGTCGGCCGGCGACTTGAAGTCCAGCTCGACGGTCGCCTGGCCGGCGATCTGGTAGCTGGTGACCGTGTTCTCGGCCAGCGCCATCTCGTCGTCGCGGACCCGGCGGATCGAGTAATTCGGCGTCTGCATGTTGGGATCGGGCACCAGCACGATGTCGGTCTCCCGCTGGCTCTCGAGCTGGTGCAGCCATTCGCGCTTTTCGTTGATCAGGAAGGTCGCGACGTCCACCGGCAGCTGCGCGACCACGCGGGTCGTGCGGTCCTTGCGCGCCTCCTCGCCGATCAGGCGCAGCACTGCCAGCGCCATGGACTCGACGCTGCGGATCGTGCCCATGCCGCTGCAGCGCGGGCACACCATGTGCGTGGACTCGCCGAGCGACGGCCGCAGGCGCTGGCGCGACATCTCCATGAGCCCGAAACGCGAGATGCGCCCCAGCTGGATGCGCGCCCGGTCCGAGCGGACCGACTCGCGCAGCCGGTCCTCGACGTCCTGCTGGTTCTTCTTCGACTCCATGTCGATGAAGTCGATGACGATCAGGCCGCCCAGGTCGCGGATGCGCAGCTGGCGGGCGATCTCCTCGGCCGCTTCCAGGTTGGTGTTGCAGGCCGTGGTCTCGATGTCGGCGCCGCGGGTCGCGCGCGCGGAGTTGATGTCGATCGACACCAGCGCCTCGGTGTAGTCGAACACGATGCTGCCGCCGGAGGGCAGGGTGACGGTGTGCGAATAGGCCGACTCGATCTGGCTTTCGATCTGGAAGCGCGTGAACAGCGGCACTTCGTCGACGTAGTGGCGGATCTGCCGCGCCGCTTCCGGCGACATGAAGCGCTGCACGTACTCCAGCGCCCGGGCATGCGCCTCCGGCTCGTCGATCAGGACCTCGCCGATGTCGTCGGACAGGTAGTCGCGCAGCGCGCGGGTGACCGCGTCGCTCTCCTGGTAGACGAGGAACGGGGCCGGGCGCTCGGCGGCCGCGGTCACGATCGCGTCCCAGTTGGCGCGCAAGTTGTCGAGGTCCCACTGCAGTTCCTCGGGGGCGCGGCCGACGCCGGCCGTGCGGACGATCGTGCCCATGCCGTCCGGAACGTGAAGCTGGTCGAGGGAGTCGCGGGTGACGTCGCGCTCCTCGCCCTCGATCCGGCGGGAGACGCCGCCGGCGCGGGGATTGTTGGGCATCAGCACCAGGAAGCGGCCCGCCAGCGAAATGAAGGTCGTCAGGGCGGCGCCCTTGTTGCCGCGCTCTTCCTTCTCGACCTGCACCAGCAGGTCCTGGCCTTCCTGCAGCACGTCGCGGATGTTGAAGCGGGCGCCCGGCGCCGGCTGGAATCGGAAATACTCGCGCGCGACCTCTTTCAGCGGCAGGAAACCCTGGCGCTGCGATCCGTACTCGACGAATGCGGCTTCGAGGCTCGGCTCAACGCGCGTGACGCGCGCCTTGTAGACGTTGCCTTTCTTCTGCTCGCGCGACGGGAGGTCGATCGACAGGTCGTACAGCTTCTGGCCGTCGACCAGTGCGACGCGCAACTCTTCCTGCTGCGTCGCGTTGATGAGCATTCTCTTCATGTGCCCCTTCCGAGGTGGTGGGGGCCGCTTCGCAATCGATGCCAGGTTTCATCACGAGGGGAAACACGGATCCCAGCAGGCGCGGGTCACGGGCGCGCAGGAACAGACCAGCGCGCCTGGCGGCTGGGTTGCTGACTCCTGCACCATGTAACGTGATCGACACGCGCGGGGACATCACATCCGAGCGAAGGGCCGGCGATGGTCCGGCCATGCCGGACCAACTAACATGCGGCCAGCCCGGTACGACACCTGCGAAAAACCGGGGTCGATAGGGAGGGACCGCGTACCGGTCAGCGGCCACGCTTCGCTTCGCGAAGCCTGCGCCGTAAGACCTGATTGGCCGGTACGATATCAGCCATGCGCCCGGAAAATCAATACGTTAGGGACACTCCGTGACGGAGGCTCGAAATCCGGGCGGCGGCGTGCGCCGGGTCCGCGCCGGAGCGGCCGCCGAGGGGCAGCGGCTCGACAATTTCCTGCTGCGCGCGCTCGCCGGCGTGCCCCGCAGCCGGGTCTACCGGTTGCTGCGCCGCGGCGAAGTGCGGGTCAACGGCCAGCGCAAGCAGGCGGACTACCGGTTGACGGCCGAGGACGAAGTCCGGCTGCCGCCGGTGCGCGACCTGCCCGCGGCAGCAGCGGGACCGCGCGCGGTGCCCGACGCGCTGCTGGCGACCGTGCGGGACGCCATCGTCCACGAAGACGACCGGATCCTCGTGCTCAACAAGCCCGCCGGGCTCGCTGTCCACGGCGGTTCCGGCCTGGCGTTCGGCGCCATCGAAGCCTTGCGCGCCCAGCGGCCGGCGGAGCCGCTGGACCTGGCGCACCGCCTCGACCGCGACACGAGCGGCTGCCTGGTGGTCGCGCGCACGCGGCCGGCGCTGCGCGTGCTGCATGCGCTGCTGCGGGACGGCCGCGTCGAGAAGCACTACACGGCGCTGGTCATCGGCCGCTGGCGGCTCGGGCGCAAGACCATCGACGCACCGGTGTTGACCCATGCCCGCCAGGGCGGCGAGCGCCAGGTGCGCGTGCATGCCGACGGCAAGATCGCGCTCTCGGTGTTCGCCCCGCAGCGGCATTTCCGCGAGCTCGCGACGCTGATGGATGTCGCCATCCAGACCGGTCGCACGCACCAGATCCGCGTGCATGCCGCTTTTGCCGGCCATCCGGTGGCCGGCGACGACAAGTACGGCAACCGCGAGACCAATGCGCAACTGCGCGCGCTCGGATTGCGGCGCATGTTCCTGCACGCCCGGTCCCTGTCTTTCACGTGGCCCGACACACAGGAACGCTTCCGGATCGAGGCGGCGCTGCCGGCCGACCTGGCGGCCGTGGTCGCCGCATTGCCGCGCGGGCGCGGCGCTCAGGCCTGAACCGGCGCGAGGGCATCCAGGCCCGATTCGCGCAGCGCAGCGGCGACCCAGATCAGCGGCAGGCCGACGAGTGCGGTCGGATCGCGGCTGTCGATCGACTCGAACAGGGCGATGCCGAGGCTCTCGCAGCGGAAGCCGCCGGCGCAATCGAACGGCTGCTCGAGTGCGACGTAGCGGGCGATTGCCCCGTCATCGAGCTTGCGAAAACGGACGACCGTCCGGTCGACGTGTTCCAGCCGCGCATCATTGCCGCCGCGGCACAGCACGGCCGCCGTGTGGAAATGCACCTCGCGGCCGCTGCTGGCGCGCAGCTGGGCGACGCAGGCGGCGGCATCGCCCGGCTTGTCGAGAACGCGGCCCGCGCAGTCGGCAACCTGGTCGGAGCCGAGCACCCAGGCGCCGGGATGACGCGCGGCCACCGCTTCGGCCTTGGCGCGGGCCAGCCGCAGGGCGCGGGCAGCGGGTTCCTCGCCAGCCTGTGGGCGCTCATCGACGCCGGGAGCCTCGATCGCGAAGGCGAGCCCGAGACGGGCGAGCAGGGCAGCCCGGTAGCGGGACGTGGAGGCCAGGTAGAGCGTCGGGGACATGGGGGTTCAGTGCTTAAAAAACAAAGGTTTGCGCCGAATCTGCTTTGACACCCCCAGTGGGCATCACTATGATACCGCCCCCATGCCGATGCCCTCTGAGCCGCCGCTGGATGTGCTCGGGCTGGCGCAGCAAGGGGCGGTCGTCGAGCGGCAATACCCGATCGCCGGCTTCGAACGCCTGAACGACCGCCTGGCAGAGCGGATCGGGTCAGCGGACGTGCGCATCGCCTTGCAGATGATCGATGGCAAGCCATCGGCGGTCCTGCAGTTGCGCGCCGGGGTCGTGCTGCTTTGCCAGCGCTGCCTGCGGCCGCTGCACCGGGTCCTGGAATCCGAGTCGCGGCTGGCGTTCGTGGCGCGCGAGGAGGAGGCGGCGCCGGGCGACTACGAGCCGATCGCCGGCGATACGCGGCGCGTCGACCTCGCGGCGCTGGTCGAGGACGAACTGCTGCTGGCGCTGCCGCTGATCGGGCTGCACGCGCGCGGCGAAGAATGCCGGGCGGCGGCAGAGCCGGCGCCGGAAGCGCCGGAGATGCGGCGCCCGTTCGCGGGCCTGAGAGACTTGTTGAAACATTGAACTGGAGATGATTGCCCATGGCCGTACAGAAAAGCCGCAAGACGCCCTCGAAGCGCGGCATGCACCGCTCGCACGACCGGCTCACGAAGCCGGCGCTGTCGAAGGATCCGACCACGGGGGAAACGCACCTGCGCCACCGCATCAGCCGTGACGGCTACTATCGCGGGCGCAAGGTAATCGAAGTGCCCGTCGAGGAAGCCGGCCAGGAGTGATCCTGCGCCCCTGAGGCCGGCCTGCCCCGCATGAACCGCTACTCGCGCGTCGCCGGCACCGGCAGTTACCTGCCGGAACAGATCCTGACCAACAAGGACCTCGAGTCGCGCGTCGACACGACGGAAGAGTGGATCCGCACGCGCACCGGCATCGAGCGGCGCCACATCGCCGCGGCGGACGAGACCAGCTCCTCGCTCGCCGAGCACGCCGCGCGACGCGCCATCAAGTCGGCGGGGCTGACGCCGGCGGACGTCGACTTCATCGTCGTCGGCACGACCACACCAGACCTGATCTTTCCGAACACGGGGACGCTGCTGCAGGAACGGCTCGGCATCCACGGTTGCCCGGCGTTCTCGCTGGAGACCGCCTGCAGCGGCTTCGTCTATGCGCTGTCGGTCGCCGACAAGTACGTGCGCCTCGGCGAGGCCAAGTGCGCACTGGTGGTCGGCGTGGAATGCCTGTCCCGCTTCGTGGACTGGACCGATCGCGCGACCTGCGTGCTGTTCGGCGACGGCGCCGGCGCGGTCGTGCTGACGCCGGCGGATGAGCCCGGCATCATCGGCACGCACCTGCATTCCGACGGCAAGTACAAGGACCTCCTGTACTTCCCGTACGGCGTCTCCAGCGGCTTCGATAAGCTTCGCAACAACTCGACCGACGGCCTGAAGATGCTGGGCAACGAAGTCTTCAAGGTCGCGGTCCGCACGCTGTCGCGGCTGGTCGACGAGACCCTCGCCAAGAACGGCATCGAGCGCAGCGAGATCGACTGGCTGATCCCGCACCAGGCCAACCTGCGCATCATCCAGGCCGCGGCTGACAAGCTCGGCCTGCCGATGGAGAAGGTGGTCGTCACGGTGCAGGACCACGGCAACACGTCGGCCGCGTCGATCCCGCTCGCGCTCGACACCGCGGTGCGCGACGGCCGGGTGCGGCGCGGGCAACTGCTGCTGCTCGAAACCTTCGGCGGCGGATTCACCTGGGGATCCGCGCTGATCCGCTTCTGATGCGGAAACCAGCGGCTGGCGGCGCGGTCCATACCCGCATGAAAGCGCGCTCAGGTGCCTCATGGCGTTGCATGGCCTGGCTCGCATGCCTGTCGGCTGCGTCGCCGGCGGCAGCGGACCAGTACGGCATGCCCGCGGCAGGCAGCGACGTGATCGGCCAGGTGATGATGGTCGATGCCGCGGCACGCGACACGCTGCTGGACATTGCGCGCCGCTATGGCCTCGGCTACGAGGAAATCTCCAACGCGAACCCGGGCGTCGACACATGGCTGCCCGGCGCTGGCACGCCGGTCGTGGTACCCAAGCGGCGGCTGCTGCCGGTGGCCCCGCGTGAAGGCATCGTCATCAACCTGCCGGAGCACCGGCTGTACTGGTATGAGCCGGCCGCGGCGGGCGCGACGCCGCAGGTGTGGACCTTCCCGGTCAGCATCGGGAAGATGGACTGGAATACGCCGCTCGGCACGACGCGGATCGTGTCCAAGGCAAAGGACGCTCCGTGGATCCCGCCGCAATCTGTGCGCGAGGAGCATGCCAAGCGCGGCGATCCCCTGCCGGCGATCGTTCCTGGCGGGCCTGACAATCCGATGGGCCGCTACAAGATGGGACTCGGCATTCCCGGGGGCGCCTACCTGATCCACGGCACCAACCGGCCGGCCGGCATCGGCATGCAGGTCACGCACGGCTGCATGCGGCTCTATCCCGAGGACATCGAAACGCTCTACGGCATGGTGCCGATCGGCACCAAGGTCACGATCGTCAACCAGCCCTACAAATGGGGCTGGCACGACGGCGAGCTGCTGATCGAGGTGCATCCGCCGCTGCAGGAGGATGCGATCGAGCCGCCGACGCTGACCGACCTGACGCGCCTGATCGTCGAGGCGACGCGCGCGGCGCCGATCGCGATCGACTGGGTCGGCGCGGAGCGCGCCTGGCGCGAGGCGCGCGGCATCCCGACCGCCGTGTCGCTGGCGCCGGCGCGGGTCGCGGCCCAGCCCCCGGAACCCGCCGCCACGCCCTGAAGCGGACAGCAAAAAGCCCCGCGGTGTCGCCACCGCGGGGCTTTGCTGTTGGCGTTCGACGTCGCTTACTTCGACATCGACTTTTCGAACATGCGATTGAGCTTCTCGCTGTTCGCGTCGCAGCACTGCTGCGCAGCCTGCGCTGCAGACAGGGCCTGGTTGGCCGTGTTCTGCGCGGAGGTGGCAGCCTGCTGCGCGGCGGCTGCGGCACGGCTGGCGCCGTCCGCTGCGGTCTTCACGCCGTCGACGTCACCCGACAGCCGGGAAACCTGCGACTTCAGCGAGTCGACTTCCGCCTGCAAGGGCTTCAGATCGGTGCAGCCGGCGCCCAGCGCGATAACGGCGGCAGCGACGCCCACCTTCAGGATGTTGGTCATGAGTTATTTCTCCACAAGGTTGCATGGAACGTAACAACCCGCTTGCGCGGATGCACGGCGCCCGCGGTCCTTCCTGTCCGCGCGGCTTACTTCACGGATCGTAACGTATCAGCGCAGGCGGTGAAAGCACGATGGACTTGTCGCTCGACGGCGACGCTCGCTGCATCGCGACGAATGTGCGCGCGCGGTGTCGCGTCGCGCGCGGCGATGTGCGCGGGCGTGACGTCGGGTCAATGTGCAAGCGGCAGCCGAGCCTGGCGCAGCGGTGCGGTCGCGCGGTCGCGCAAGTCGCGCAAGTCGTGCGGGGAGGGCAGCTGATGTTGGCGCAGGGATCGCGTCCGGCCGGCGGGCTTGCCTGCGGCCCGTAACTGTATATAATCACAGCCACTGGTCATACATACAGGTTTCCCATGTCAGACCTCACCCCCCGGCAACGCCAGATCCTCGAATTCATCCAGGACGCCATCGCCACCAATGGCCTGCCGCCCACCCGCGCGGAAATCGCCCAGGCGCTGGGTTTCCGCTCCGCCAATGCCGCCGAGGA
>CAYXUJ010000019.1:0-33319 GCA_964468395.1 uncultured Steroidobacteraceae bacterium | reverse complement strand
CTTTTCGGCTGACTTGGTGTTGGCCATAAGGGCGCGCATTCTCCCGATGCGGGGGTGGGTTGTCAACGCGCACAGGCGTGTCAAACTGCGGCCGCCCCGGACCGTGATTCCGTGGCCCGGGCGATGCTCGCGCGGGGAGGCTGGAGCGCCATGCTGCAGCGCGGACGCAAGATTGCCGCAATCCTGGCGGCAGACGTCGTCGAGTACACCCGACTGATGGGGATGGATGAGCCGGCCACCCTGGCTGCGCTCAAGGTCAGGCGCGGCATTTTCGAGCGGCTCGTCGGCGAATTCGAGGGCCGCGTCTTCGGGAGCGTCGGCGACAGCCTGATGGCACAGTTCCCGAGCGCGGTCAACGCCGTTCAATGCGGGCTGGCGATACAGCGGTCCGTCGCAGAAGAAAACCAGCCGTTGCCGGCAGACCAGCGCATGGCATTGCGCATTGGCATCAATCTCGGCGACGTCATCGAGGAAGACGGCAGCCTGTTCGGCGATGGCGTAAATGTCGCAGCGCGTTTGCAGGCGCTGGCGGCATCGGGTGGAATACTGGTGTCGGCGGCGGTTCAACAACAGGTCGAGAAAAAGGTGCCGGCGCAATTCGTCGATGCGGGCGCGCGGCACATCAAGAATGTCAGGGATCCGGTAACCGTTTTCGACGTGCTGCCGGCCGGCGCACGTAGCGGGCGGTTCGAGCGCCCTGTTAAATCGGCGCTGATTCGGCCGTCGGCCCTGGTGATTGCCGCGACAGTGCTGGTTGCAATTGCAGCCGCCATCGCGCTGGTCTATCGGGAGCGCATCGGCACAGGCGCGACCTACACTCCCCAGTCAATCGCCGTATTGCCGTTCGAGAACCTGAGCGGTGACCCGAACTATGAGCATCTCGGCGACGGCCTGAGTGAAGAGCTGCTGCACAGGCTCGCCAATGTGCCGGGTCTTCAGGTGGCGGCGCGCACCTCTTCGGCTCAATTCAAGGACCGCAGGGAGACTGCGGCGACCATCGGGCAGATGCTGGGAGTCGACTACCTCGTCGAGGGAAGCGTCCGGAGGTCGGGTGAGACTATCCGCGTCACCGCCCAGCTGGTCGACACGCGCAATGGCTACCACGTCTGGTCGGATACCTTCGACCGTTCATTCTCGGACATCCTGGAAATCCAGGACGAGATCTCGCTGGCGGTCCTCAAGGGCATTGAAGTGCCCTTGATCGACAAGGGCCGCGCGGCTGCCCTGAAGCATGCGACGTCGAATCCGGAAGCGCTCGATCTCTATCTGCAAGCCCGTCGGGCCGACGAGAGATGGGAGCTGGAGGCTAACGATCGCGCGATCGCGCTCTATGAAAGGGCGATCAAACTTGATCCAGACTTTGCGGCGGCGTATGCGGCGCTGGCCAATGCACTGACAATGCGAACGCAGACCGCAAGCCTGAGTTTCCATGATCCAGCTCTTGCGCGCATACCAGAACTGGTGCGCAAGGCGGTCGAACTCGATCCCGATTCCGGCGACGCGCGGGCGCAACTGGGGAAGGTATTGTGGACCCAGTTTGACCTCGCCGGCGCGGAGCGGGAGTTCCGGCTGGCCGAACAACTGAGTCCCAATAGTGCGTTCACGCTGGAAGCCCTGTGTGAATACTACGGCCAGGCCGGTTGGCCACCGGAGAGGTCCGTCGAATTTGCGGAGCGTTGGCTGAAGATCGATCCGTTGAATCGCTTCGCGCACATCTGGGTGGCGCTCGCTCATTTCCACATGCACCGCTACGAGGAAGCCTTGCGAACGATCGATCGCGTGATCGAGCGTGAACCCGGCGCCTGGATGGGGCATTTTGCCAGGACCGGAATTCTGATCGAGTCCGGGCAATTTGAAGACGCGCTCGTTTCGGCACGTCGCGCTTTTGAGCTGCATGAAGCGCCGGAAACGCGAACCGACCTGTTGACCAGCCTCGCGTTGACGGGTCATGAGGCCGAGGCGCGCCGACATCTGCAGGTGTTGCTGGACCCGGCGCAGACGCCGTACTACGCGCCAAGCCTGAATTCCTGGGCCGCGATTGCACTGAACGACGTGGAATCGGCCCTGTCGGCTCTCGAACGGGCATACGGGGAGCGCGACTGGTGGACCTTCTGGTCGCTGCACAGTCGGCTCTTGATGCCCCTGCACGACGAGCCTCGGTTCCACGCCGTTGTCCGGCAGTTCGGCCAGGAGCGACGTGTCGCCTATCTTATTGAGCATACGAAGGATTTGCCGCCCTGGCCTTTCTAGTCCGCGAACGCCGCATCCCGCCACCGTGGACCAGGGTCTGAGCCGGGCGTAAGCTCGCGCCGTCTTGCGGCTTTGGCCTGCAGGGGTTGCTGCGTTGAGAAAGGCACACGGCTCGGTCTCGAGCTGGGTTCCCATCCTCGCGGGAGCCGCCGGTTTGCTCTGGGCGCACGAGACGGCGCTGGCAGCCGACAACCGTGCTGCGCCCTCACTCGAAGAAGTGATTGTTACCGCCACGCGCCGGCCTGAACCGCTGCGCGAGGTGCCGCTCAGCGTATCCGTGCTGACGGACGATGAACTGGCGATGCGCGGCGCAAGGAGCTTCCGCGACTACGCCAATTCCGTGGCGGGGGTGAGTTTCAGCGACGTCGGCTATACCGGCCCCAAGGTCACGATTCGCGGGGTGTCGACCGACATCTACTCCGAAGTACGTCCGCTGACGGCTACGTATCTCGACGAGGTTCCGGTCACGCATCCGGGCGCGCATGTCATCGTCCAGTCGGACGGTGATCCCGAACTCGTGGACATCGAACGTGTCGAGGTCCTCCGCGGACCGCAGGGCACGCTTTATGGCGCGAGTTCGCTGGGCGGCGCGCTGCGTGTCGTGACGCGCAAGCCCGACCCGGCGCAGGCCGCGGGCTACTCGCAGGCGATGCTGTCGACCACGGCGCATGGCGGTTTCAACTACGGGATCGACGGCGTGTTCAATCAGCCGCTCGGCCAGGACGGCGCATTGCGCCTGGTCGGCTACTACCGCTACATGGACGGCTATATCGACAACACCGGGACCGGTAAGGATGACGTCAACTCCGTCGAGACGACCGGCGGCCGCATCGCCTACGGCAAGGACTTCGGTGATCGCGTGCACCTGTTGGCCACGTTGTTCTCCCAGAGCTTGCGCACCGAAGGTTTCGGCCAGGAGAACATCGCTCTTTCGAGGTATACGCAGCGCACGCTGATCGATGAAAGCTACGACGACGACTGGACCTTGCCAAGCCTGCTGTTAACGATCGACCTCGGTTGGGCTGAATTGCTGTCTTCGACCGCCTGGCAGGATCGCGAATGGCGGCAAGTTAGTGACACGAGCGGCTTTTCTGCGTTCTTCGATTCCGACGCCGTTATCACTGGCTACAACTGGCAGGACCTGGGTGAATTCATACAGGAACTGAGGCTGTCGTCGAAGGAGGGCGATGGCTTTGAGTGGCTGGTCGGGCTGTACTTCAATGACCGTGACCACACCTGGCGGCAGTCATTTCCTGCGCCGGGTTTCGATGCCGATACCGACGGACTTGCCGCCTCCTATGGAGCGCCGGACAACCTCGGAATCGGGCACGTGAAATTCGACAACCAGCACATCGCCGTATTCGGCGAGATCGGGTGGCCGCTGGCACCGCGCTGGGAGGCGAACATCGGCGCCCGCTGGTACAGGTTCGAAGAGACGTCCGACGTCGACTCGGTCGGATGGCTCTACGGCGGGGAAGTGGAAGAGGTCCGCAAGGCCGACGATTCCGGCATCGTGCCCAAATTGACGCTTTCCTGGCGCCCGGATGACGACAGCCTGCTTTACGCGACCGCAGCCAAGGGATTCAGACCAAGCGGTCCGAACTACCAGCCGGTATCTGCGGACACTTGCGCGGAAGATCTGGCTGCCATCGGCCTGAACGAGGCGCCTGCATCGTACAAGTCCGACACCTTATGGAACTACGAGATCGGCGGCCGCACGACCCGGCTGGACGGTCGGCTGGAATTGTCGGGAGCCGTCTATTACATCGACTGGAGCGACGTGCAGATTCTCGCTTTCCTGCTGTGCGGGACGGGTTTCACGGCCAATGCCGGCGAAGCGCGCAGCCAGGGCGCGGAAATCGAACTGACACTCCGGCCGGCAGATGGCATCGAACTGGCGTTCGGCGGCTCGTACATCGACGCCGAGCTGACGGAGGACGCTCCGACGTTGAATGCGCCGTCGGGTAGCCAGCTGCCCGGTGTGCCACGCCTCAGCGGTTACGGCTCGTTCACGCGGCATTTCAACGCCGGCGCCGAACGCGTCGGATTCGGGCGCGTGGCACTTCGCTATGTCGACCAGACATATGGCACGTTTGTCCCGGCGGGTACGCCTCGGCTGGTCGCGTCTTCCTATTCGACCGTCGACCTGGTATTCGGACTGGAGGGGCGACGGTGGAGCGCCTCGATCTTCGCCGAAAACCTGTTTGACGAGCATGGCGTCGTCAACGCCGTCGACGATTTCGGCCTGCATCCCGGTGGGGACTACCAGAACCTGGTGCGCCCGCGGACGGTCGGGCTCAATCTGCACCTGAAATTCGACTGAGGCTGCGCGTCGAGGGCTCCTGCGCCGCGCGACGATGTGGCTCCGGTATCATGCATACGGCATGCACCGCGGATTCCTGCGCAATACGGCCGTCGTCGGCTCGCTGACGCTCCTGTCGCGCGTCACCGGCGTGCTGCGGGACATGGCCTACCTGATCTCCTTCGGCGCCGGGCCGCTGATGGACGCCTTTCTGGTGGCCTTCAAGATCCCCAATTTCATGCGCCGGCTGACGGCGGAGGGTGCGTTCTCGCAGGCCTTCGTGCCGGTCATCTCCGAATACAAGGTGCAGCGGCCCCAGGAGGACGTGCGCGAGCTGGTCGCCAAGGTCAGCGGCGTCTTCGGCACGGTCCTGTTCGTCATCACGGCGGTCGGCGTGATCGCCGCCCCGGTGCTCGCCTTCCTGTTCGCGCCCGGGTTCCGGGACGGCGACGGGCGTTTCGACATGACCGTCGAAATGCTGCGGTTCACATTTCCCTACATGCTGTTCATCTCGCTGGTCGCGCTCGGCAGCGGCGTGCTGAACAGCTACGGCCGCTTCGCCGTGCCGGCCTTCAACCAGACGCTGCTGAACGTCATCATGATCGCGGCGGCGGCGCTGGTCGCGCCGCACTTCGAGCGGCCGGGGCTCGTGCTCGCGATCGGCGTGTTCGTGGCCGGCGTCGTGCAGCTCGTCGCCCAGTTTCCGGCGCTGCGCCGGCTCGGGCTGCTGCCGCGGCCGCGCTTCGACCGCGCGCACGAGGGCGTGCGGCGCATCGCCCGGCTGATGCTGCCGGGCATCTTCGGATCCTCGGTGGCGCAGGTGTCGCTGCTGCTCGATTCGATCATCGCCTCGTTCATGATGGTCGGCAGCGTCACCTGGCTGTACAGCGCCGACCGCCTGGTCGAGTTCCCGATGGGCGTGTTCACGATCGCGCTCGCGACCGTGATCCTGCCGGGACTGTCGTCGCACCATGCCGAAAAGTCGCCGGAAAAGTTCAATGCGACGCTCGACTGGGCGCTGCGCCTGACGATCACGATCGTGACGCCCGCCGCGGTCGGCCTGCTGATGCTGTCGGGGCCGTTGATGTCCACGATCTTCGGCTACGGCGAATTCACCGACCGCCACGTGCTGATGTCGGGCTACGCCCTGATGGCGTACTCGCTCGGCCTGATCGGCTTCTCGCTGGTCAAGGTGCTGGCGCCCGGCTACTTCGCGCGCCAGGACACCCGCACGCCAGTCAAGGTCGGCATCATCGCCCTGTCGTTCAACATGGCCTTCAACCTGGCGGTGGTCGTGCCGGCGTTCCTGTCCGGCTTCCCGGTGCCGCATGCGCTGCTGGCGCTGTCGACCGGGCTGTCGGCCTTCATCAACGCGGCGCTGCTGTACCGCGGGCTGCGGCGCCAGGGCGTGTATGCGCCGTCCCCGCAGTGGCGGCGCCTGCTGCCGCAGGTGCTGCTCGCGAGCGCGGCGATGGCGGGCTTCCTGTGGTGGATCTCCGGCGACTGGTCGGCGTGGAACGGCTGGCCGGTGTGGCAGCGGGCGTCGTGGCTCGCGCTTGCGGTCGGCGGCGGCGGGCTCGTCTATTTCGCGGTGCTCGGGCTCACCGGCCTGCGCCCGCGCCACCTGAAAACACTATAATTCCCCCGACAGGTTCTTCCGATCCGGCGGGGCGATGCTGATCCGACGCGGCGATGATCCCGGCCGGGCTGCGGATGGCGGATGCGCCGTCGCAATCGGCAATTTCGACGGCTTGCACCTCGGGCATCAGGCGATACTCGCGGTGCTGCAGCGGCGCGGCCGCGAGGCCGGGCTGCCTGCCACGGTGCTGACCTTCGAGCCGCACCCGCGCGAGTTCTTCCAGCCCGCGCAGGCGCCGGCCCGCCTGATGCGCCTGCGGGACAAGGCGGAATGGCTCGCGGGCATCGGCATTGCCGAGCTGCGGGTGCTGCGGTTCAACGCGGCGCTGGTCGCGATCGACGCGGTGCGCTACATCGACCGGTATCTGGTGCGGGCCCTGGGAGCGAGGCAAGTGGTGATCGGCGAGGACTTCAGGTTCGGCAAGGACCGCGGCGGCGACGCGGCGCTGCTGCGTGGCGAAGGCGCGGCACGCGGCTTCGGCGTGGACGTCGTGCCGGCGCTCACGGTCGGCGGCGCGCGCGCGAGCTCGACGCGGATCCGCGCGGCGCTTGCCGCCGGCGACCTGGCCGAGGCGCGCGCGCTGCTCGGCCGCGACTACCGCATCAGCGGGCGGGTCATGCGCGGCGAGCGCCTGGGCACGGCGCTCGGCTTCCCGACCGCGAACATCCGGCTGCACCGGCTGGTGTCGCCGCTGGACGGCATCTTCGCGGTGCGCGTCTGCGGCGTGGGCCCTGGACCGCGGCCGGCGGTCGCCTCGGTGGGCACGCGCCCGACGGTGGGCGGCGGCGAGCGGCTGCTCGAGGTGCACGTGTTCGACTTCGACGGCGACCTGTACGGGCGGCGCCTGGCAGTGGACTTCGTCGCGCGCCTGCGCGACGAGGTGCACTTCCCGGACCTCGAGTCCATGCGCCAGCAGATGCAGCGGGACGCGCGGCAGGCGCGGGCGTTGCTGGGCCACTGAGGAACGCACCTTGGATTACAAGCAGACCATCAACCTGCCGAGCACCGACTTCCCGATGAAGGCGGATCTCGCGCGCCGCGAGCCGGAGATGGTCGCGGCCTGGCTGCGCGACGGCTTCTATTCGAAGTTGCGCGCGCACGCGGCGGGGCGGCCGAAGTTCGTGCTGGTGGACGGCCCGCCCTATGCGAATGGCGTGATCCACATCGGCCACGCAGTCAACAAGATCCTGAAGGACGTGATCGTCAAGTCGCGCATGCTGGACGGCTACGACTCGCCCTATGTGCCGGGCTGGGACTGCCACGGCCTGCCGATCGAGCAGCAGGTCGAGAAAAAGCACGGACGGGTCGGCCAGAAGCTCGACGCCGACGCGTTCCGCAAGGCATGCAGGGAGTACGCCGCCAGCCAGGTCGAGGTGCAGCGCACGGACTTCCAGCGCCTCGGCGTGATCGGCGACTGGAGCAACCCCTACCTGACCATGGCCTCGACCTACGAGGCCGAGCAGCTGCGCGCGTTCGCGGCGATCATCCGCCGCGGCCACCTGGTCCGCGGCTACAAGCCGGTGCACTGGTGCCTGGACTGCCGCTCGTCGCTGGCCGAGGCCGAAGTCGAGTACGAGGAGCGCACCTCGCCGTCGGTGGACGTGCGCTTTGCGATCGTCGATCCGCACGACGCCGCACGGCGCTTCAAGTTGCCGACCGACGATCTGCTGACTGCGTCGGTCGCGATCTGGACCACGACGCCGTGGACACTGCCGGCCAACCAGGCCGTCTGCCTGCATCCGCTGTTCGACTACGTGCTGGCGGAGTTCGAGCGTGCCGAAGGCCCGGAACGGCTGGTGATCGCCCAGGGGCTGCTCGATGCCGTCGCCGCCCGCATCGGCGCCGCCTCGTACCGCGTGCTCGGCAAGGCGAGCGGCGAGGCGCTCGAGGGCCTGCGGCTCGAGCATCCGTTCTACGAGCGCGAGGTGCCGGTCGTGCTCGGCGACCACGTCACGCTCGAGACCGGCACCGGCGCGGTGCACACGGCGCCCGGTCACGGTGCCGACGACTACGAGATGGGCCGCCGCTACGGCCTGCCGATCGACAACCCTGTCGGCCCTGACGGCCGCTTCGTCGCCGGCACGCCGCAGTTCGAGGGCCTGGGCGTGTTCGATGCCAACGCGCGGATCATCGAGACGCTGCAGCAGGTCGGCCGGCTGATCCAGCATGCGCCGTACCGCCACAGCTACCCGCATTGCTGGCGGCACAAGACGCCGGTCATCTTCCGCGCCACGCCGCAGTGGTTCCTCAGCATGGAGAAGCAGGGCCTGCGCCGCGATGCGCTGGCCGCGATCAAGGGCGTGCGCTGGGTGCCGGGCTGGGGCGAGCAGCGCATCACCAGCATGATCGAGACGCGCCCGGACTGGTGCATCTCGCGCCAGCGCGCCTGGGGCGTGCCGCTCGCCATGTTCGTGCACAAGGAGACCGGCGAGCCGCATCCGCAGACGCCGGAGTTGCTGGAACGCGTGGCGGACCTGGTCGCCGCGGGCGGCATCGAGGCCTGGTTCGCGCTGCACCCGCGCCACCTGCTCGGCGACGAGGCGCTGGTGTACGAGAAATGCGACGACGTCATGGACGTATGGCTCGATTCCGGCGTCGTGCACCACTGCCTGCCGGCGCTGCGGCCGGACGCGATCCCGTTCCCGGCGGACGTGTACCTCGAGGGTTCCGACCAGCACCGCGGCTGGTTCCACAGCTCGCTGCTGGCGTCGGTCGCCGGCAAGGGCGTCGCGCCGTACCGCCAGGTGATCACGCACGGCTTCACCGTGGACGAGCGCGGCCGCAAGATGTCGAAATCGCTCGGCAACGTCGTCGCGCCGCAGAAGGTTATGCAGTCGCTCGGCGCCGACGTGCTGCGGTTGTGGGTGGCGGCGACGGACTACAGCGCCGAGATCGCCGTCTCCGACGAGATCCTCAAGCGCATGTCGGACAGCTACCGGCGCATGCGCAACACCGTGCGTTTCCTGCTCGGCAACCTGGCCGGCTTCGACCCGGCGCGCGACCCGGTCGCGACGGACCGGCTGGTCGACATCGACCGCTGGGTCCTGGCGCGCGCGGCGGCATTGCAGGAGGAAGTCGTCGCGGCCTATCGCAGTTACGACTTCCACCTCGTGTACCAGAAGGTCCACGGTTTCTGCGTGATCGAGCTGGGCTCGTTCTGGCTCGACATCCTGAAGGACCGCCTGTACACGATGCCGGCCGCGAGCGCGGCGCGCCGCTCGGCGCAGACCGCGATGTACCACATCGCCGAGGCGATGGTACGCTGGCTGGCGCCGATCCTGTCGTTCACCGCCGAGGAGATCTGGAAGTTCCTGCCGGGCGCGCGCGACGAGTCGGTGCTGTTCGCGACCTGGTGGCGGTTGCCGGCCGTGCCTGCGGCGGGCGCGGTGGACTGGCAGGCCGTGATCGCGCTCAAGACCGACGTCGCGCGCGAGCTCGAGCGGCTGCGCGCGGCCGGGGCGCTCGGCGCGCCGCTCGAGGCGACGGTGGACGTGTTCCTCGACGAGGCGCAGCATCGCCGCATGGCCGCCATCGGCGACGAGCTGCGCTTCGTGCTGATCACCTCGCGGGCGCGGCTGCGGCCGGCGGCCGAACGCCCGGCGGACGCGGTCGCCGCCGAATCGGTCGCGAAGACCGGCGCCTGGATCGCGGTCGGCGTCGAGACGGCGCCGAAGTGCGCGCGCTGCTGGCACCGGCGCGAGGACGTCGGCAGCGACGCCCGCCATCCGGAGATCTGCGGCCGCTGCGTCGGCAATCTCGAGGGTCCCGGCGAAACGAGGCATTACGCATGAGCGAAGAAACCGTCCCGCAGCGCACCGCGCTCACCTGGCTGTGGCTGTCGGGCCTGGTGGTCGCGCTCGACCAGCTGACCAAGTGGTACATCGTCGGGCACTTCGCGCTGTTCGAGATCCTCCCGGTCGGGCCGTTGCTCGACCTCACGCGCCTGCACAACGAGGGCGCGGCCTTCGGGCTGCTGGCGCAGGCCGGCGGCTGGCAGCGCTGGTTCTTCCTCGCGCTGGCCGGCGGCATCGGCATCGCGATCGTGTTCTGGCTGCGCTCATTGCCCGCGCGCGGGCATCCCTGGCTCGCGATCGGGCTGGCGCTGATCCTGGGCGGTGCGCTCGGCAATGCCTGGGACCGATTCTGGCAGGGCCATGTCGTGGACTTCCTGCACTTCCACTGGGGCGGGGCGTACTTCCCGGCATTCAACGTCGCCGACATCGCCATCACGACCGGGGCGATCATGCTGATCATCGACGCCCTGCTGCACACGCGGCGGGTCAAGGAGCGGGACGGGTGAAGGTCCTGCTGGCCAACCCGCGCGGGTTCTGCGCCGGCGTGGACCGGGCAATCGACATCGTGGTGCGGGCGATCGAGCTGTTCGGGGCGCCGATCCACGTGCGCCACGAGGTGGTGCACAACCGCTTCGTCGTCGACCGGCTGCGCGGCCTCGGCGCCGTGTTCGTGGACGAGCTCGACGAGGTGCCGGACGGGGCGACCGTGATCTTCAGCGCCCACGGCGTGCCGTCGCGGGTCGAGCAGGAGGCCGCGCGCCGCGGGCTCCGGGTGTTCGACGCCACCTGCCCGCTGGTGACCAAGGTGCACATGGAGGTCGGCCGCTACGCGCGCGACGGGCTCGACGTGATCCTGATCGGCCATGCCGGCCACCCGGAGGTGGAGGGCACGATGGGGCGCTTCGACACGGCCGCCGGCGGGCGCATCCACCTGGTGGAGACGGTCGAGGACGTGACGCGCGTGGCGGTGCGCGACCCGCAGCGGCTCGCGGTCGTGACGCAGACCACGCTGTCGGTCGACGACACCGCGCGGGTGATGGCGGCGCTGCGCGCGCGCTTCCCCGCGCTCGCCACGCCGCGCAAGGAAGACATCTGCTACGCCACGCAGAACCGGCAGGACGCGGTCAAGCAGCTGGTCGGCCAGTGCGACGTGATCGTGGTCGTGGGCTCGCAGTCGAGCTCGAACTCGAATCGCCTGCGCGAGATCGCGACCACGCGCGGCGTGCCCGGCTACCTGGTGGACGGCGCGGCGGACCTGAAGCGCGAGTGGTTCGAGGGCAAGCAGGCGGTCGGCGTCACGGCCGGCGCCTCGGCGCCGGAGACGCTGGTCGAGCAGGTCGTGGCGCAGCTCAAGGAGTGGGGCGGCGCCGATGCGGTCGAAGTCGTCGGCCGCGAGGAGCACGTCGTGTTCGGCCTGCCGCAGGCGCTGCGCCAGATCGCCAAGTCGCACGCAGTCTGAGGCGGCCGCGCCGCCCGGCGCTACCAGCAGCGGGACGAGCTGTCCGCGCCAGCGGCGTCCAGGGCGCCGCGCCTGCCGCTCTCGTCGATGGACAAGCTCCGGCATTGCGGGTCGTCACGCGTATCCGCGATCGCGACGACCCGGTATCCCGATGCGTCTGCGGCCTCGACCGTGAGGCGATAGCGGCCACGCGGGGTCTGCGGGTTGAGCGGCAACCCGGGCGGATCGTCGCCGCCGCGGGCGCCGAGCCGGTCGCTGTAGCGGCCGTGGGCGAGGTGGAACTTCTCCTGTTCCGCAGCCGCGGCCAGCAGCGCCTGCACGGCCTCGAGGCGATGGCCGCGTTGCAGGTAGCCGCGGTACGAAGACACCGCGATCGTGGTCGTGATCGCGACGACCGCCAGCGCGACCGCGACTTCGATCAGAGTGAATCCGGCGGCGCCGGCAGTTTTCGCCATGAGGTCCTCACCGGATCGGCGGCGTAGCCAGGGTCGAAGACATCGGCGCCCGCGATGCCGATGGGCCGTGCCAGGCAATCGCTGCAGTCCGCGTCCCGGCGCGCCGGAAATCCGAAGCGCAATGCGACAGGCAAGCCCGCGTCTGTGTCGTCTTCCGTGTCGTCTGCCGGCGTCTCGACCGACCAGTCGCGGCGCAGGCCGCTGCGGACATCGATGGCGTAACGGCGCCGGGCTGCCCGCGGAGGGCCGCAGGGCAGCTCCCCGGCGGCAGCCACCGGCTGGTAGGTCTGGAATCGCAGCACGTGATCGAATGTCACGGCCGGGCCGACGATCTTTTCGCCCGGGCCGTGGTCCTCGAGCCGGCGGTACCAGCCCGGCGCCGACGACGGCATTGCCGTGAGACCGTCGCTCGCATCGTGCAGGTCCTCCTCGACGAGAGTCCGTGCGAGGTTTTCACGGTCGAACAGCAGGTAGATGCGGTCGGTCATCGCATCATCGCGCGGTCTTGCCAGCCAGCCCGAGCCCAGCGCGATCGCCAGGACTGGTCGTCCACCCACGGCGGCCACCGACACGTCCGGCGTCTCGTGGAATCGCTGCGGCCCGGTGCCGAGCCGCGCCAGCAGGCGCGCCCGTGCGACGTCGCCCGCCGCGCGTCCGTTCGTGAAGTCGAAGCGCCACAAGCCGCCGCCGATGTCGGCCAGATAGGCGCGATCGAGATAGCCGTCGCCGTCCACGTCGAGGACGCGCGGCGCGGCCGGAATGCTCGCGATCATGCCGGGCACGATCAGGTCGGCCGCGGCGTCGCCGCCGCCGCGCCAGAGCGTCCGCCCGGTCGCGGCATCGAGCAGCAGCAGTTCGTTGCCGGCACCGGCGGTGGCGTCCGCACCGTCGAAGCGCCGGTCATAGCCGCCGGCCAGCACCACGACCCAATTGCCCGCACTCTGGTCCGTGCCGGCGATGGCAAGCCGCGTGACGACCGGCGCGGCACTGGCATCGACGGCATCGCCGCCCGGCAGTTCGGCGGACCAGAGCAACCGCGGGTCTTCCACGGATGCCAGGTCGAGCGCGTAATAACGATGGCCGCCGCGGCCGAGCCCGAACAGCAGCCAGCGATGCTCGCCCGCAGAGGTGTCGATGCGACCGTCGCCATCCGGATCGAAACGATGCAGCACGAGCGGACCGTCTATGCCGTGATCGCGCACCGTCGTCGGCTCGTCACGCATCAGGCCCACGAGGCGCGGCAACAGCTCGCGCGGCAGCCAGGCCCAGGCCTCGACGCCGCTGGCGGCATCGAAGGCCTGCAGCAGGCCGTCGTGGGTCGCGGCGAACACGAACTGCCGGCCCGTTGCCGCATCGTCGACGACCACCGGCGCGTGCAGCCCCGGATCGCCGAGCGGCCGCGCCGCGGCAAGCCAGGAGAGAATCTCATCGGCCGACTCCGGATCGCCAGCGCCGAGGCCGAGCACGGTGCGATCGATGCGTGGATTGCCGGGCGCAAGATCATTGGCGGGATCGAGGATCTGCGTGCCGGCGAGATCTGCAGACAGGCGCCGGCCGTCCGCAGCCGGCAGCCGGCCCGCGGCGCCGCCGGCCAGCAGGCTGGCGTCGGGCGCATCGCTCCAGTGGCTGCGCGCCGACGGAAATGGAAGCCCGCTTGACGAGTCGATCGCGGCATCGCCGTCGCGGTCGACAATCACCGGCGGCGCCAGTGGCGATTCGGGCGCGCGCATGCCGTACTTCAGCAGGTTGCCGTGCCAGCGCGACCGGGCACGCGGCGCACGCAGGCCGAAGGCCAGCTGCGGTGCGCCGGCCGATGCGGGGTCCGCGAGGATGGCGGGCGCCGACAGCTGCGGACCTGCGGCGACGGCGGCGTCGTGCTGCAGGCTGCGGGCGACGAAATTGATGGCGGCGAGCGGATCGTCGAGCCGGGCGAGCGCGCTTTCCGTCGCTGCCGCGGCCACGACCGGCGGCGTCGGCGCGGGCGTCAGCCAGTGCACCGGCGCATGCTGGTTGCCGGGCAGGTCGTCCCGCAGGTCCGGCTGCTCGATCCATTCCGTCAGCGCGCGCAGGCAATCCGCGCCGCAACCGCCGTTGCGTTCGGCGAAGCCGGGCAGGGCGGCGGCGGCTGCGGCCGCGGCATCGTCGCCGGAGGGCTGGCCGGCCGTGAGATAGGCGAGCGTCACCGGCCGGCAGGCGTGCGTGAACGGCGATCGATAGCTGCCGCCGCCTGGCGGATCGAAGGCCGCGGGATCTGCGCGCGCGTCGCCGCCGAATCGCACGTTGCCGCCGGACAACCAGGCCGCGGCTTCCGCGAGCGCTTCGGCGAGCGGCGCGTCGCCCGCTGCCGGCTCGAAGGACCAGCGCAGCAGATCAACTGCGGCGCGATCCGCGGCCACCGGTGCCCGCGCGACGTAGCCGCCGTCGGCGTCGTCGACGCGCAGCAGCGCCACCTCGAGTTCCGCGGTCGCTGCCAGCGCCGCGGCCAGGGATTGCGCCGATGCCGCTGCGACCGGCCTGCGGATGACGCCGGGGACTGCACGCAGGTAGTTGAGGAAATTGCCTGCGAAAAAAATGTAGGGATCGGCGTGCGGTGCGCGATCCCAGGCGATCTCCAGCGCGGCGCGCGCAGTCCATGGGCCGGCGCCGCCGTCGGCGGCATACCAGGACCCGGCATCGGCGCCGTGACGGCCGCGGTCGGCGCGGCATTCGACGGCGGCATCGCTGCCGGGCCGCAAGGCGGCCCAGTGGCCACCCGCGGCGGCGGCCCGCCACTGGGCCGCGCGCGCAGCGATGAAGAAACCCTGCCGCCTGAGGGAGGCGAGCGCCGCCTCGCACTGCAGGCCGCGGTCCGCCGCGGCGCCGGCCATGGGAAGCCCGGACTGCTGGTTGCAATCGGGCGCGGGACCGGCGCCGCGGCGCCAGTAGGCTCGCGCCGGGTCGCAACCGGAACCGGCAGGCAGCAGCGCCCGGTAATCGCGCGCCGGGTCGTATGGCTCGGCGACGGCAGTCTCGGTGCCGCCTGCGGCGGAAAGGTCGACGACGAGCGCGAGCAATGGCATCACCCCGGCCGGCAGGGGTGCGCGCAGGAGCCACGCTTCATCCGGGTCTGCGAGCGCCGCGCCTGCGGCGCAGAGGCCGAGCACCGCCGTGGCCAGCGCCATTGCACGCCGCTTCGCAGCGGCGCTCATGGCGCGGGGACCACGAGGTAGAGGCCCTGCTCGAGCCGCACACGCGAGCCCCGGCCTGCGCGCCCGTCCGCGACGATGAAGAAATGCCTCGCGGCGAACGTGTCCGGGTTCTCGCCGACGCTGAATCCGATGGGCAGCGCGCCGGGCTGCGCGGCTTCCGCGATCTCCGCCTCGAAGCGGGCGCTCGCATCGGCCTCGTCCGGATGCGGGGTCGGCGGAATCGAGCCCGCGCGGCGCATCGCCGCGATTTGCACGAGCGCCTGGGCGATGCCGGCTTCGGCTGCCTCGAATGCGGCCTGTGACATCTGCTGATGGCTCGCGAGCGCGAGTGCCGCCGCCGCCGCAGCCGCCGCCGCGAGGGCCAACGCGCCGAGCCCTGACAGCAGCACCAGCGTGACCGGCAGGGCCGCACCGCGAGGCTTGCCGGTCATGGCCGCGATCCGCTGTTGCGCAGTTCGACGACGCGCTCGACGCGCCGGCGCCGGAATCCATCTGCCAGCGACGGTTCCGGGATGTCGCTCCAGGCCTCGAGCGCCAGCCGCAGCGCGCGCGGAACGCCGTCCCGCGACGCGATGCCGGGCGCGACCCAGCGGTCGATGGCGGCGTCGGCATCCGCCGGATCGTCGAGGCCGATCTCGATCTGCAGGTCGGCGATGCCGCTCACCAGCTCCTCGTCCTGGAAGGCCGGGCGGGTGCCGCCGACCAGGCGCTTGCGGCGCAGCGACGGCCAACCGTTGCGGCCAGTCGAATCCGCGCTGACGTAGTAAACGCCCACGTCGAGGTCGTGCCAGCGTGCCGCGGGGCCGAGACGCGGAATGCCGTCTGCCGCCAGGGTCGCGGTGCGCAGGCGGGTTTCGAGCTGCAGGCGGCCCGCCTGCGGCGTGCTCGATCCGACTGCCGCGTGGCGCAGGACCAGCGTGTCGCTGCCCGCCATCCGGCGGCCGGCCGGGCTCGGCCTGCAGCCGATCGGCACGCCGGGCGCGGCCTCGTAGACGCCGTCCGCGGCGATCACCGGTGTCGCGAGGTCATGGGCGAGCGAGATGCCGCAGCTGCCGGCGACTTCGAGACCCGCCGGCTCGGGACCGCCGGCTGCGGCCGAGCCGGCGACGTCGCTCGCAGGCGGCGCCAGGCCGAGATAGCCCGCCAGGCGGATCTCGTCCGCCAGCACCGTGAATGCGGCATCGAGCGCCTCCTCGAGACGCGCCAGCGATTCGCCGCTGCGGTGGGCGGCGCGGCCGCGCGCGACGAACGCGAGCGCGCCCGCGACCACGACCAGCACCAGCAGCATCGCCACCAGCAGCTCGACGAGCGTCAGGCCGGCCGCGCGCTTCACGAGGTCACCGGCAGCGACAGCCGCTGCAGGCCGGCGCCCGCTGCGGGCCACTCGACCACGATCCGGTAACGCGCCGGGTCGGCGCCCAGCAGTTCGAGGCGCGCCGCGCTGCCGGTCGGCAGCAGCGCGCGGGCGGCGGCGGCCCAGTCCGCAACCGGCGCTGCGTCCGCCGGCAGCGGCTCGCCGTCGCCGCGGTCGAGCGCTCGCAGTTCATCGGCGAGCGACGCCGCCAGCCGCAGCGCCGCGCGCCGATGCGAGGACTCGCGCTCGTACTGCACGCATTGCAGCAGCAGCACGCTGCCGCCGGCGAGGCCCGCCAGCATCAGCGCGAGCGCGACCAGTGCCTCGATCAGGGTGAAACCGCGCATGTCGCTTGCGCTCAGCATGGGAGCGGCCGATCGGAGGCATCGCGGGCGCTGATCCGTGGCCGCCCGGTGCGGCTGACGATCACGGCGCGCGCCGCGCCACTGCCCCGGCGGTCGCAGACCGTCAATGTCGCCGGGCTTGCGAATCCGGACCCGGCCTCGAAGCCGACGACGGCGCGGTTCGAACGAACGACGGTCCCGCGGCTGGCGCCGGCGAGCGGCAGGCTGCGGCGCAGGTCGCCGCCATTCGCGAGCAGCAGCCCCGCGGACCAGTCCGTATCGCCGGAACAGCGGCGGACGTCCCGCGTGCCGCACAGCGAGACCGGCTCCCCGCGCACGGCGGCGAGCTGGCGCGCGAGATGCACCGACTGCATCAGGGTGGCAACCGCTGCATCGCGCCGGCTGTCCTGCAGCAGCTCGCGGAATGACGGCACGGCCGTCCCCGCCGCGACGGCGACGATGCCGAGCACGAGCAGCGTCTCCGCCAGCGTGTGGCCCTGTTGCGCCGGAATTCTGTCAACCATGCGGCGAGGCTAGCGCCGCGGGAGGCGCACGGCCCGGCGCAATTACGCCGTGTTTGAGCCGATTTCCGCAGGGGCGTATATTCGCGCCCCATGGACTTCGCATTCGCCGCGCCGCGCGCCGACCGCAAGCGCATCCAGTCGCTGCTGGCGGCATGCGGAATCCAGCCGACGGCGCAGCGCATCCGCATCGCCCAGCTGCTGTTCGCCTGCGACCAGCACCTGACGGCCGACCAGGTCATCCAGGCGCTCGGCCGCGACGGCGCGCGGGTGTCCAAGGCGACCGTCTACAACACGCTCAACCTGTTCGCGGCGCGGGGCCTGCTGAAGCCGCTGCAGGTGGACCCGGCCTGCGGGCTGTTCGATTCCAATACCGAGCCGCACCACCATATTCACGTGGAGGACACCGGCGAGTTGATCGACGTCCCGCCGGGCGCCGTGCAGTTTTCGCGCCTGCCTGAGTTGCCGCCCGGCACCGAGTCCGTGGCCGTCGAGGTCGTTTTCCGGGTGCGCCGCAAGGGCTGAGGGCGGCGTTGCCCGCTGCCCGGGCCTTGCCTATACTGCGCGCCCCCAACGCCGGTGTAGCTCAGTTGGTAGAGCAGTCGCTTCGTAAGCGAGAGGTCGGGGGTTCAAGTCCCTCCACCGGCACCACCTGTTTCCTGCGATCGGAGCCCAATTGCGGCTGCTAGTAGCCGCCGGTTGCCTGTTGTTTGCAGCAGCGCCAGCTGCGGCCGAGCCGCACACGCCGGCAGAACTGCTGCGGCCCGCCGAAATTCGGGAAATCGCGCTGTCGCCGGATGGCAAGCGGGTTGCGCTCGCGCGACGCCCACAGCGCGGTTCCGCGGACCAGATTTCCGTCATTGACTTAGAAAGGATCGGCGCGCCTGACTCGATTCGGAACCTGCCCCTCGATCCGGGGGAAAGAGGTGCCCGAGTCGTTGAGTTGCATTGGGCGAACAGCCGGCGCCTGGTGGCGGCGGTCGCGCCTGATAGCAGGCAGCACTACGTGCGATATTTTACGTCCTTTGGCACCGTGCTCGAGTTCCGTAACCGCGGCCGGTTGCACAGTTTCGATGGGACGGGCACTGATCCGGTCGTCATCCTGGACGAGCGATTCGATTCCCGGTCGATCATTGACGATGCGCCCGCTGAGTCCGACATGGCGACGCTGCAGGCGCACGAGAGTGGGACTCTCAATCTCTATCGTGTCGATCTCCAGCACGGCACCGCCCGGTTGCTCGCCAGGGGCGACTCCCTGACTTGTTGCTGGCGCGTTGTTGGCGGAATGCCGGTTCTCAAGACCAATCGGGTTCCCGGTGGCAGCCGCGTCCACCTATATGTGCCCGCGACCGAGGATTTGTCGCGGTGGACCTACCAGGGCTCGGTGGACGGGGAGACGGAGCACTGGGTCAAGACCGGATGGGTCGGGGATGCCGACTCGGCAACAGCGGTTTATCTGCGGAACAGGGGCGCAGGATCGGATATCGAAGGCGTGCATTTGTACGATCTGGCGGCCAACGAGATCACCGCGACTCTTTCCGAGGTCGAGGGTCACGACATCGACTCGGCCCTGGTCGTGCGGAACCAGTTCGTCGCCGCAAGCTACGTCGATGATCGCCAGAGACAGGTCATTGCCAATGCCGGATTGCAGGAGCACTACGATGTGCTCCTCGCGCGCTTCGGGGCGGAGAGCAGCGTCGAAATCGTGGACCTCGATCGCTCACGTTCGCATCTGTTGTTGCGCGTATCCGGGCCGCGCCAGCCGGGTCAATACTTCTGGTACGAATCCGGATCGAATCGCGTCGAAGAGATCGCCGGCGACCGGCCGTGGCTCGATGCCGGGCGCCTCACAGGCATGTTCGTCCGCCGCATCCGTTCCCGCGACGGCTTGCAGATTGACTCATATCTGACATGCCCCGATCGGCAGACCGGACAGCCGGCCCCGCTAGTTGTCGTCCCGCCGGCTGGCCCATGGACGCGCAGCTACCTGCGCTTCAGCGCGGCTGCGCAGGCGTTTGCGTCACAAGGCTGGTGCGTACTGGAGACCAACTATCGAGGCGTTTCCAGTTATGGCCGCGCTCGTCAGGAGGCGGGCTTCGGCCAGTGGTCCGGCGGCGTCGCGGACGATCTGGTCGATGCCATCCGCGATGTCGTCGATGCAGGCCTTGTCGATGCGGCTCGCATCGCATTCTACAGCGAAGGCCTCGCAGCGTATGCGGCGCTGAGCGCTGCGATCGACCACCCGGGACTGTTTCGCGCCGGCGTGACGATGAATGCAGTCACGGATCTGGACGCGCAACTCAATGCACTGAGAATGACGTTTTCGAACCGTGCGCCGATTGTGAAGCAGTGGAGGGCGTATCGCGGAGAGGAAAGTCGGCTTAGCTCTCCGCTCGTGCGGGCCAGTCGCCTGGCAGTGCCTTTGCTGGTCATCCGTGGCCCTGGCCTGTTCGAAGTGCCGGTTTCGCAGTCCGATGCCATGCTCAAGGCGCTCCGCAAAGCCGGTATCCCGGTCAGTGACATGCTGCTGCCGGACGATGACAGCTGGGCCGCCCTGGAGAATCACGAGTCGCTGGCGGTGCAGCGGGCAGTTACTTTCCTGCAGTCAATTTTCTGAGCGGAATTCCGGAGGTTGAGGCGTATGGCGTCAGGACCAATCGCAATTATCCCGATATTCGTGACCCTCGCCGGCTGCGCCACGGTCACGCGTGGCTCGACCGAGTCGCTGGTGATCGAGTCCGAACCTTCCGGTGCGCGCGCCGAGGTCAGTCCGCCGGGCCTGCGCTGCACGACGCCATGCAGCGTCGAGCTCAAGCGCAAGCGAAACTACGTCGTCGAACTGCGCAAGGACGGCTATGACACCACGCGCGTCCAGGTGGGTTCGGTGACCGCGGCGGCCGGCAGGGCGGGGATGGCGGGCAATGTGCTGGTGGGCGGGATCATCGGCATGGGCGTGGACACGGCCACCGGCGCGACCCGCGGGCTGTCGCCGAACCCGGTGCGCGTGCTGCTGCTGCCGACCGGCACGGCGCCGCCGGCACCGCCGCCGCCGGACACGTCGCTGACGGCGGCCGTCGCGGCGAACGAGAACTGCATCCAGCCCTCGGTCGTGGACCGCGAGACCTGCCTCGGCCGGCTGAAACTCGGCATGGCGAAGGACGAGGTGGTCGCCCTGCTCGGCGCGCCCGACGGCACCAGCCGTGACGGCACGACGCTGCGTTATGGCGACCGTTACCTGAAGTTCGACGCAGACGAGCGGCTGTTGCGCATCAGCGACCGGCCGATCTGACCGGCAGAGCCCGGATTCCGGCCCGTACTCGGGGGCCGCATCCGGGCCCCGGGGACGATTTCTTGCCAGACGCCCCGCCGGGCGGTTTTAATGCCGGCAGGCCGCGGCCCGGATCCGCCGGCCGCTTCCAATAACGACATTTGGCCAGGGGGGAAACCGAGATGCGTGGAACGATCATCATGTGGAGTGGTGACAAGGGAGTCATCACGGCCGGCGGGCAACGCTACGATTTCGACATCAACCAGTGGCAAGGCAATACCGCGCCGGCAGCCAACATGACGGTCGAGGTCGTCGTGAGCGACGGCCGCCTGACCGGCGTGACGCCGGTGAACGAAGCCGACCTCGCCAAGGAAAAAATGGCGGCGCTGACCGGCAAGGGCGGCGAAGTCGCCAAGGCCGTGTTCGCCAACGTCGGCAAGGACGTCGCCATCGCCTATGGCGTGTTCCTGGTCGCGGCGCTGTTCCTGAGCACGATCTCCGCGGGCGGCATGTTCAACATCCGCATCACGCTGGCGCAGCTCCTGTCCGGCAACCCGTTCGCGATGCTGGGCGGCAGCAGCGGCGGCGGGGTGTTCCTCGTGCTGCTGGCGACCGCGACCATCGCCGTGCCGTACTTCTGGAAGCACAAGTTCGCGCCGCTGGCATTCCTGGTGCCGCTGCTGGTGACCATCAAGGGCCTGTGGCCGCTGTACCAGCAGCATCGCGAGCAGCAGCGGGCCATGGAGGCCATGGGCGAGTGGGGCGAGATGCTGGGCCAGATGTCGCAGCAGATGACCGGCAACTCTGGCGGCGTGTTCGAGAACCTGGGCCTCGGCGCCTATGTGATCGCCGCCGCGGCGCTGTACCTCGCGTACAAGGGCGTGATGAAGTTCCTGGCCGGTTCCTGACCGCCGGCAATTGCAGATGGCGCCGGCCGGGGCTCAGGTCCCGGCCGGCGTTTCTTTTTCCAGGCGCGGCGGCCAGCCGGCAGGCAGGTGCAGGTCGCGCTGCGGAAACGGGATCGTGATGCCGGCCTCCTCGAACAGGTCCCAGATCGCGAGGTGCAGGTCCGAGCGCACGTTGTTGATCCCGTCCTCGGGGTCGCGGATCCAGTAGCGCAGCTCGAGCGAGATGCCGTTGTCGGCGAATGCCATCACGCGGCTCGCGGGCGGCGGGTCCTTCAGCACGCGCGGATGCTTGGCGGCGGCGTCCAGCAGCAGCTGCAGCGCCTTGCGCGGATTGTCCGAGTAGCTGATCTGCACCGGCAGCTTGAGCCGGATCGCGCGGTCGCCGTAGCTCCAGTTGACGACTTCCATGCTGATCACGTTCTCGTTCGGGATCAGCGTGTCGACGCCGTCGCGGTCGCGGACGACGACGTAGCGCGCGCGCAGCTCCTGGACCACGCCGAAGCGGTCGCCGATCGTGATCACGTCGCCCTGGCGGATCGAGCGGTCGCTGATCAGGATGAAGCCGCTGACGAAGTTGGCGGCGATGCGCTGCAGGCCGAAGCCGAGGCCGATGCCGAGCGCGCCGCCGAACACCGCGAGCGCAGCGAAGTCGATGCCGACCGCGTTCAGGCCGAGCAGCGCGGCGATCAGCAGCAGGAACAGGCGCACGAACTTGGCGATGCCGACGCGCAGGCCGATCGAGATCTGGTCGGACGACATGATGCCGCGGGTCGCCAGCGAGCCGAGATAGCCGCCGACGATCAGGAAAACGATCAGCGTCACCAGGACGTTCAGCGCGTCCAGCAGCGAGAATCCGTCCTTGCCGATCGGGATCGCGATGCTGTCGAGCGCAGCGGCCGCGGGTTCGATCCAGTCCAGCAGGTACATCGCGACCAGGACCCAGGCGCCCCAGGTGATCAGCTGCTCGGAGGCGGACAGCAGGGGGCCGGGCCGCAATACGCGTTTCAGCAGGTCCACCACGAGATGGATGCCCGCCAGAGCGAATGCCAGCACGCCGACGATCCAGGCAACGGCCTGCGGCAGGTCGAGGCGGCGCATCAGCGCCGCGGCGGCGAGCGTCAGCACGCCGAGCAGGGTCGGGAACGCGACCCTGCGGCCCAGCCGGCGCGCGCCGCCATACTCATCGGCCAGCCGCCCGGCGTCGCCGCCGCCGACCAGCCTGGCGAGCGCGCGTGCCGCAAACCAGGACACGACGGCGGCCAGCGCGATCACGGCAAGCTGCCACCACTGCTCCGGCTGCTGGAACTGGATGGCCGCCTGCTCGATCGCGTCGACCAGCTGCTGCAGTTGCTCGTTCATCCCGGGACCCTCCGCCCGGAACGATACCGCTTGCGCGTGCTTTGGGCTAATCGGCGGGCCGCCGTCTAGAATGAAGCGCGATGCTGCTGCTCGACGAACTGCGCGCGCTGCTCGGCCCCCAGGGCCTGCTGACCGGCGACTCGGTGCGCGCCCGCGCGACCGGCTGGGCCGACCCGCGGCCCTGCGCCGCGCTCGCGGTCGCGCGGCCGGCGGACACGGGCGAAGTCGCGCGCCTCCTCGCAGCCTGCCATGCCGCCGGCCAGCCGCTCGTGCCGATGGGCGGCCTCACCGGCCTGGTGCAGGGCGCGGCCGCGGGGCCGGGCGAGATCGGCCTGTCGCTCGAGCGCATGAACCGCATCGAATCGCTGGACGCGCGCGACCGCACGATGCGCGTGCAGGCGGGCGCCACGCTGCAGGCGGTGCAGGAAGCGGCCGAGGAGGCCGGGTTGATGTTCGCGCTCGACCTCGGCGCGCGCGGCTCGGCGACGGTCGGCGGCAATGCCGCGACCAATGCCGGCGGCAATCGCGTGATCCGCTTCGGCATGATGCGCGAGCTGGTGCTCGGGCTCGAGGCCGTGCTCGCGGACGGCACCGTCGTGTCCTCGCTCAACCGCATGATCAAGAACAACGCCGGCTACGACCTGAAGCAGCTGTTCATCGGCACCGAGGGCACGCTCGGCGTGATCACGCGCCTGGTGCTGCGGCTGCGGCCGCGGCCGCTCAGCCACCAGACGGCGCTGCTCGGCTGCGCCAGCTTCGTGCAGGTGGCCGGCCTGCTCGGCCGGCTCGACGCGCTGCTGGGCGGAGCCATGTCCTCGTTCGAAGTCATGTGGCGGGACTTCTATGCGCTGGTCACGACGCCGCCGGCGCCGGGGCGCGACGCGCTCGGGCGCGAGTATCCGTTCTACGTGATCGTCGAGGCGCAGGGCGGCGACCCGGACGGCGACCAGGCGCGGTTCGAGCAGGGCCTCGCGACCGCGGGCGAGGAGGGGCATTTCGCCGACGCGGCGATCGCGACGACGCAGTCGCAGCGCGACGCGATCTGGGCGCTGCGCGACGACGTCGGCCGGCTGTTCGGCCTCGGCCATCCGTTCGTGTTCGACGTCAGCCTGCCGGTGGCGGAGATGGAGGGCTATGTCGCCGAGGTGCACCGGGCGCTCGGCGAGCGCCTGCCGGAGCAGCGCTGCTTTACCTTTGGTCACCTGGGCGACGGCAACCTGCATTTCGTGATCGTCGGCAGCGCCGGGCCGGAGGCCCGCGGGACGGTCGAGGAAGTCGTCTACCGGCCGCTGGCCGCGCGCCAGGGTTCGGTGTCTGCCGAGCACGGCATCGGCATCGAGAAGCGCGCGTGGCTGCCGCTGTCGCGCAGCGTCGAGGAGATCGCGCTGATGCGCCGGCTCAAGCAGGCGCTCGACCCGCGCGGGATCCTGAATCCCGGCCGCGTCTTCTGAAGGGGACGCACCCCTTCGAAGGGGTGCGTCCCTTAAGAGAAGCGGAAATCCTTGAACTGCTGGCGCAGCTCCAGCTTGGAGATCTTGCCGGTCGCGGTCAGCGGCAACTGGTCAACGATGGCGACGTCGTCTGGAATCCACCACTTGGCCACGCGGCCTGCGAGCCAGCCGAGCAGCTCCTCGCGCGTCGGCTTCTCGCCAGGGCGTGGCACGACCACCAGCAGCGGTCGCTCGTCCCATTTCGGGTGCCGGATGCCGATCACAGCGGCCTGCTGCACTTTCGGGTGGCCGGCCGCGGCGCACTCGAGGTCGATCGAGCTGATCCATTCGCCGCCCGACTTGATCACGTCCTTGGCGCGGTCGGTGATCTGGATCTGGCCGTCCGGGCTGATGTTGGCGACGTCGCCGGTCGCGAACCAGCCGTCTGCGCCATGCGCTGCGCTCGGCTCGCCGAGCTCGTAGTAATCGCTGCAGACCCAGGGGCCACGCACCTGCAGGATCCCCGAGGTCCTGCCGTCCCAGGGCAGCTCGCGCCCGGCATCGTCCACGACCCGGATTTCGACGCCGTACGGCGGGCGGCCCGGCCGGCTGCGGATCGCGTCGCGCGCCGCAGGCTCGAGCTCGTCGTAGTCGCGCGGCCTCGTGTTGGTCGAGCCGAGCGGGCTCATCTCCGTCATGCCCCAGGCATGGATGGTCCAGACGCCGTGGCGCTCGCGGAACTCGTCCATGACCGCCAGCGGGCAGGCGGAACCGCCGGTCAGCACGCGCTCGAGCGAGTCCAGGACGATGCCGTGCTCGCGCGTGTGGGCGAGCAGGTTCTGCCACACGGTCGGTACGCCGGCGGCGAGCGTGACCTGCTCCTCCTGGATCAGCGCCGCCAGCGTCGCACCGTCGCCCATCTTCGGCCCGGGGAACACGAGCTTCGCGCCGATCATCGGCACGCTGTAGGGCAGCCCCCAGGCATTGGCGTGGAACATCGGCACGACGGCGAGCACGGTGTCGTTGCGGCTGATGCCCATCGTGTCCACCAGCGCGGAACCGTAGCTGTGCAGCACGGTGGAGCGGTGGTCGTAGAGCACGCCTTTCGGATTGCCGGTCGTGCCCGAGGTGTAGCACAGCGCGCTGGCCGTGCGCTCGTCGAGCTCGGGCCAGTCGAAGGACTCCGGCTCGCCGGCGATGAACGGCTCATAGCCGTCGTTGCCGAGCACGATCACGCGTTCCACGCACGGCAGCGCCGGTCGCAGCTTTTCGAGCAGCGGCACCAGGGTCAGGTCCACGAACAGGTACCGGTCGGCGGCATGGTTGACGATGTAGGTGATCTGCTCCGGGTACAGCCGCGGGTTCAGCGTGTGCAGCACGGCGCCGAGGCAGGAGACCGCGTAGTACAGCTCGAGGTGGCGGTGGTCGTTCCAGGCGAGCGTGGCGACGCGGTCGCCGGGCCGCACGCCCGCGCGCACCAGCGCATTCGCCAGCTGCCGCGCGCGGCGGAAGACATCGGCCAGGGTGCAGCGGTGGCGCGGATCCTCGGCGGTGACCGACACGACCTCGCGCGCGCCATTGACCCGCTCGGCGTGCCGCATGATCGAGGTGATCGACAGCGGCGCCTGCATCATCAGGCCGCGCATGGCGCTACTTCATCGTCGGCATCGTGAATTCGGCGCCCTTCGATCCCTCGGGCCAGCGCGCAGTGACGGTCTTCAGGCGCGTATAGAAACGCACGCCGTCGGGGCCGTGCATGTGCAGCGGGCCGAACAGCGAGCGCTTCCAGCCGCCGAAGCTGTGGAAGGCCATCGGCACCGGGATCGGCACGTTGATGCCGACCATGCCGGCCGCCACGCGGCGCGTGAATTCGCGCGCGGCGCCGCCGTCGCGCGTGAAGATCGCGGTGCCGTTGCCGTACTCGTGGCGCTCGACCAGCTCGAGCGCGGCGTCGAGCGTCGGCACGCGCAGCACGACCAGCACCGGCCCGAAGATCTCCTCGCGGTAGACGCGCATCGCTGCGGACACGTGGTCGAACAGCACCGGGCCCATGAAGAACCCGCGCTCGTGGCCGGGGACGGTGTGGCCGCGGCCGTCCACGACCAGCCTGGCGCCTTCCTGCACGCCGGTCTCGACATAGCCGAGCACGCGCTCGAGGTGCTCGCGCGTCACCAGCGGGCCCATGTCGGCGCCGTCGGCCGTGCCCGGCAGCACGCGGATCGCCGCAAGCTCGGCCTGCAGGGCCTTGACCAGGCGGTCGCCGGCGTCGCCGACCGCGACCGCGACCGAGATCGCCATGCAGCGCTCGCCGGCGGAGCCGTAGGCCGCGCCCGCGAGCGCGTGCGCGGCGACGGAAACGTCGGCATCGGGCATGACGACCATGTGATTCTTGGCGCCGCCGAGCGCCTGCACGCGCTTGCCGAGATTCGAGCCGGTGCGGTACACGTGCTCGGCGATCGGCGTCGAGCCGACGAAGCTGACGGCGTCCACGCCCGGGTCTGTCAGCAGCGTGTCCACCGCCTCGCGGTCGCCGTTGACGACGTTGAATACGCCCGCAGGCGCGCCGGCTTCGGCGAGCAGCTCCGCCAGGCGGATCGGGCAGCCCGGGTCCTTCTCCGAGGGCTTCAGCACGAAGGTGTTGCCGCAGGCGATCGCGATCGGGAACATCCACATCGGCACCATGGCCGGGAAGTTGAACGGCGTGATGCCGGCGCAGACGCCGACCGGCTGGCGCAGCGACCAGCTGTCGATGCCGGAGCCGACCGAGTCGCTGTACTCGCCCTTCAGCAGCTGCGGGATGCCGCAGGCGAACTCGACGATCTCCAGGCCGCGGGTGACCTCGCCGCGCGCGTCGGACAGCACCTTGCCGTGCTCGCGCGTCAGTATGGCGGCGATCTCCTCGGCCCGCTGCTCGACCAGGTCGCGGAAGCGGAACAGCACCCGCGCGCGCCGCAAGGGCGGGGTCGCGGACCATCCGGGCAGCGCCTCGCGCGCGGCGGCGATCGCGGCGCGCGTCTCATCGGCGTTCGCCAGCGCGACCTCGGTGGTGGCGACGCCGAGCGCGGGGTTGTAGACGGGTCCCTTGCGGCCCGAGCGGCCCGGCAGGTGGCGCCCGCCGACGTAATGGCCCAGTTGTTGCAGGTTGGCGGTCATGTGCGGTGCCTGGCGAGGATCGCCGGATTGTCGCGCGATTGGCCGCGACTGTCACTGGCAACCGCCGCGGCCGGCGACGCGATCGTATATCCTGCGCGGCGCGCGGCCGATTGCCGCGACCAGGCGCGAGGCACCGGTAGATGCTGAAACATTGCGGATTCTGGCTGGCGGCCCTCGCCGTCGCGGGCTGCGCATCGGTGCCGGCACAGCCAGGCCCCGCGGCTGCCGCGGTGACGGTGCACGCGGTCGCCGAGACGCAGCCGGTCGCGAGCGGCGGCGACGCGGCCGACGACCCCGCGATCTGGGTGCATCCGACGGACCCGTCCCAGAGCGTCATCATCGGCACCGACAAGCGCCTGGGCCTCAACGTCTACGACCTCGACGGGCGCCTGCTGCAGTCGCTGCCGGACGGCCGCATGAACAACGTGGACCTGCGCGACGGCTTCGTCGTCGCCGGCCGCAGCTTTGCGCTGGTGGCGGCGAGCAACCGCAGCGACCGGACCATCGCGCTGTACCTGCTCGATCCGGACACCGGCCGGCTGGCACGCGCCGGCGATCCCGTGCCGACCGGCTTCGAGGATCCGTACGGCCTCTGCCAGTACGTGGACCGTGACGGCCGCCACTACATCTTCGTCAACGATTCCGGCAGCGGCCGGTTCCGGCAATGGCGGATCGACACCGACGCCCGCGGCATCACCGCCCGGCGCGTGCGCGAATTCGTGGTGGGCTCGCAGGCAGAAGGTTGCGCGGCCGACGACGAGACCGGCGTGCTGTACGTGGCGGAGGAGGACGGCGGCTTCTGGCGCTACCGGGCCGATGTCCGCGGCGGCAACGGCCGCCGCGCGATCGACCGCGTCGGCGGCGCCAGCGGTCTCGTCGCAGACATCGAGGGCGTGTCGATCTGGCAGGGGCAGGGCGGGCGAGGATTCATCGTGCTGTCCAACCAGGGTGCAAACAGCTACGCGGTCTATCGCCGCGAGGGCGACCAGGCATTCGTCGGATTGTTCCAGCTGGCCGACGACCCGGCGAGCGGCATCGACGGCACTTCCGACACGGACGGGATCGCGGTGAGCAGCCGCCCGCTCGGGCCGCGTTTTCCCGGCGGCTTGCTGGTGGTGCAGGACGGCAGCAACACGCCTGCCGGGGAGAACCAGAACTTCAAACTGGTGTCCTGGCGCGACGTCGCCCGCGCGCTCGGGCTCACGGACCCGCCATGAGCGAGCGCCCGACGCGACAGATCCACAAGTCGCGCAGCCAGCGCTCGCGCCGGCGGCCCGCCGATCTGGAGCACCGTGAGGCCTTCGCGCGCCTGCCGCTGTGGGTGCGGGCGCTGTCGTCGCTGCCGTTGCCGGTCTGGTACGCGATCGCCGGCTTCTTCGCCTTCCTCGCCGAGCACGTCTTCCGCCACCGCCGCGCGATCATCGACATGCAGCTCGCGGCCTGTTTCCCGGACCGCGACCGGGACTGGGTGCGGGCGACGCGGCGCGAGTTCTACCGGCGATTCGCCAGCGTGGCCGCCGAGATCATCAAGGCGGCGACGATCGAACCGGAGGAAATCGACCGGCGGGTGAGCTTCGAACGCGCCGAGGCGGCGCGCGCAGCGCTCGATGCCGGCCAGTCCATCATGGTGGTGACCTCGCACAACTGTAACTGGGAGTGGACGCTGCTGAAGCTGTCGTTCGGCATGGGCCATCCGGTGCATGCGGCGTACAAGCCGCTGAAAGGCCGGTTCGGCGATCGCCTGATGCTGACCATCCGCTCGCGCTTCGGCGCCGAGATGATCCCCGCGCGCAAGCTGCTGATGCGCGTGCTGCGGCATCGCGGGCCGGCACGCATCGTTGCCGTCGTGGCTGACCAGGCGCCGACCTCGTCGGCGGTGCGCTATTTCACCCGCTTCATGGGCATCGACACGGCGTTCTTCGTCGGGCCAGAGGCCATCGCCCGCGGCGCGGGCCTGCCGGTCTTCTACCTGGCGATGCGTCGCGACAGGCGCGGCCATTACCGGGTCGAGTTCGTGCCGCTCAGCGCGGCCGGCGAGGAACTGCCGCCCGGAACCCTGCTCGAGCGCTATGCCGCTGCCGTCGAATCGCTCACGCGCGAATGTCCGCCGGACTGGCTGTGGAACTACCGGCGCTGGAAGGTGCAGCGCGACGCGGACGGCAATCCCCGGATCGTGAAGTCGGGGCACATCTCGCCTCCGGGCTGAGCCGACATGGTGCTGCTCCATTGCGCACGCGTGCCGGCTGCATGGCCGCCGCAGGCCGCGGCCGCGCTGCTCGGTCGCCTGTCGCCGGGTCACGCTGCGGAGCTTGGCCGCCGGCTTGAGCTGGGCACGGGCCTGGAGAGCGCGACCGGTCTCGCCCTGCTGGCATCCTGCGCGCGCCGGATCGAACTGCCGCCGCTGTCCGCGATCGTGCGGCCGGAGCACGGCAAGCCGCATTGGCCGGGCGGTCCCGAGTTCAGCATCTCGCATGCCGGCGGCTGCGCCGCCTGTGCGGTCGCAGGGGCGGGCATCGCGATCGGCATTGACCTGGAGCCGCCAGGCCGTCTGGCACCGCGTGCGCTGCGGCTCGTGCTGTCGGAGGCGGAGCGTAGCGCCATGCCGGCCAGCGCCGACGCGACGGCGACCTGGACCTGCAAGGAGGCGCTCATCAAGGCGGCCGGCGGGCGTTTTGCCGACCTGAAACGCGCGGAAGTGGCGGGCTCCAGCGGACTGCTGGATGGGCGCCGGTTCCACCTCCAGCAGCAGGTCCTCGAGGGCGGAATCCTGCTGGCGATTGCCTCGAGCGAGCCGCTGGACACCGTGCCAGTGCACTGGGTGCCGGAGCAGGATCTGTTTTCTGTCGACGGGGTGAGGGAGGGATTATAGCAAATACATGTGGTTAGCTTGCATTCCTCAACGTTTCTGACAAAATGCGGCGCAACTACAGGCACCGCCGGGAACCCGGTTTCGTTAACTGGTTCCTTCGGTGAACCGAAGAGCGACTGACAGACTGCCTGGAACTCAGGGGGATCCCATCGGGGTGCCGACGGTGCAAGGCGACAAGCTTCCCGAGTTCACGGCTTCGGACGTCCTGTCATCGAAGCTGTGGCAGCCGCGGGCGGATCGCCCGCCGCTCGGCATCGACCTCGCCTGCACCAAGGTCGCGGTCGATTTCCAGAACATCAGCGCCGGCAATGCCGACGCCGTCATTCGCCAGAGCCTCGAGATCCTGCGCGAGGCGATCAATACCGACGCCGTCTTCCTGGTGCTGCTCGACGGCCACGGCGAGTCCATCGACTCCATCGCCGCCTCCAAGGGCCCGTTCGCACAGTGCCGGCCGGAAGTCCTGAAGGGCGAGCCGCTCGAGGCGCTGCCGTGGATCCGCTCGCGCCTGGAGCACGTGCGCCTGCTGGAGATCCGCGACACCGTGCAGGTGAAGCCGGAGCAGGCGACGGACGCCGAGCGCCTCGCCGGCCTCGACATCCGCTCGCTGCTGCTGATCGCGTTCGCCGTGCAGGGCACGGTGCGCGGATTCCTGGCATTCGCGAGCTCGACGCCGCGCGACGGCTGGGACGTGAACCTGCACCTGCTGCTGAAACTGGTCGGCACCAGCCTGGCCTGCGGGCTCGAGAAGCTGTCGCTCGCCGACCGCCTGGCCGACATGCAGGAGCGGCAGGAGATGGCGCTGCCCTGTGCCAACGACGGCCTGTGGGACTACGACGCGCAGTCCAACCACACCTGGTTCTCGCCGCGGTGGAAGGGCATGCTCGGCTTCGCCGAGGACGACATCATCACCTCGCCCGACTGGCACCGCATGGTGCATCCCGAGGACCTGGCACGCGTGTCCGCGGCGATGCGCGACCACATCGCCGGCAAGACGCCGATGTTCGAGAGCGTGCATCGCCTCAAGCACACGGACGGCGAATGGCGCTGGGTCATCGGCCGCGCCTGCGCGCGCGTCGACGACCTGGGCCGGCTGCGCCGGCTGATCGGCGTCGAGCTCGACATCACCGAGCGCAAGCTCTACGAGGAGGCGCTGTTCCGCGAGAAGGAGAGCGCCCAGATCACGCTGCAGTCGATCGGCGACGGCGTGATCACCTGCGACGCGCACGGCCGCGTCGAGTACCTGAACCCGGTGGCCGAGGAGCTGACCGGCTGGCGGCTCGAGGACAGCCTCGGCCGCACCATCGACGAGATCTTCCGCTCCTTCCACGAGGAGACCTGCGAGCCGCTGGAGAACCCGCTAGCGGTCGCGGTGCGCCGCATCCGCTCGATCAAGTCGGTGCGGCCGATGCTGCTGATCCGCAAGGACGGCAACGAGCTGTACATCGAGAGCACGGCCTCGCCGATCCGCGACGGCAGCGGCACGGTCACCGGCGGCGTGCTGGTGTTCCACGACGTGTCCGAATCGCGCGAGCTGAACCGCCGGCTGTCGTACCACGCCAGCCACGACGTGCTGACCGGGCTGGTCAACCGCCGCGAGTTCGAGACGCGGCTCGAGCGCGCGCTCAAGAGCGCCAAGGCGCGCGAGACCTCCTACGCGCTCTGCTACATCGACCTCGACCAGTTCAAGATCGTCAACGACACCTGCGGCCACTCCGCCGGCGACGCGCTGCTCGGCCAGGTCGGCGCGCTCTTGAAGTCCAAGGTGCGCTGGCGCGACACGCTCGCGCGCCTCGGCGGCGACGAGTTCGGCGTGCTGCTGGAGAGCTGCTCGCTGGAGGAGGCGCTGCGCACGGCCGAGACGCTGCGCGAGGCGATCCGCAATTTCCGCTACACCTGGGAGGACCGCACCTTCCGGCTCGGCGCCTCGATCGGCGTGGTGCCGATCACCGCCGAGAACGAGGACGTGGCGTCGGTCCTGTCGGCCGCGGACTCCGCCTGCGGCGCCGCCAAGGAGAGCGGCCGCAACCGCGTGCACTGCTTCGAGGAAAACGACATCGACCTGATGCGCCGCCGCCGCGAGATGCAGTGGGCCGCGCGCATCAACAACGCCCTCGAGGAGTCGCGCTTCGAGCTGTTCCGGATGACCATCCAGCCGCTGCAGGCGGAAGAGACGGGCGAGCACTTCGAGCTGCTGCTGCGCATGCGCGACGAGGCCGGCAAGATCGTCGCGCCGGACCAGTTCATCGCCGCCGCCGAGCGCTACGGCATCACGCCCTCGATCGACCGCTGGGTCATCGACAGCGCCTTCCGCTGGCTGGTGTCGGAGGCCGACGAGCGTCGGCGCCTGACCATGTGCTCGATCAACCTGTCGGGCCAGAGCCTCGGCGACGACAAGTTCCTGCCATTCGTGATCGAGCAGTTCCACAGGAGCGGCATCGACGGCAGCAAGATCTGCTTCGAGATCACCGAGACCGCGGCGATCGCGAACTTCTCGCAGGCCAGCCGCTTCATCCAGGCGCTGAAGGAACTCGGCTGCAAGTTCGCGCTCGACGATTTCGGCACCGGGTTGTCGTCGTTCGGCTACCTGAAGCACTTCCCGGTGGACTTCCTGAAGATCGACGGCAGCTTCGTCAAGGGCGTGCTGCACGACCCGATCGACCGCGAGATGGTGCGCTCGATCAACGAGATCGGCCACCTGACCGGCAAGCAGACCATCGCCGAGTGGGCCGAGAACGCCGAGATCATCGAGGTGCTGCGCGGGCTCGGCGTGGACTACGCCCAGGGCTACGGCGTGTCGCAGCCGCAGAAGGTCCAGAGAGCCGCCATCGCCTAGGGACTGTCCCCTTTTTCCGCGCAGCGGAAAAAGGCGGACTGTCCCTTCCGGATAAGCGGACAGTCCCCCTTGAACGGCACCCCGTGCGTGGCACCCGCGCGGGGACTACACTCCCACAGGCGCACCCGGGACAAGAAGGGGGGGCTTGTGAGCGCAGCTTCCATGGCCGAGACCGCTGCGGTCGCGCGCGGAT
>CAYXUJ010000018.1:12059-33578 GCA_964468395.1 uncultured Steroidobacteraceae bacterium | reverse complement strand
AATAAATGGGACAGACACTTTTTTGGCACTGCACTAATAGTGTCTGTCCCATTTAGCGGTCGGTGCCGCGGCGGATGGCTTCGGTGCCGAAGCGCCCGTGGATGCGGTCGAGCGTGGCGTCGAGTTGCTGCGACTCCGCGCTCTCGGCGCTGGTGAACAGGTCGAGCTGGCGCGCGGGCAGCAGGCCGCTGACGCCGACGCCGAGCAGCCGCACGGCGGCGCGCGGCTGCTCCAGGAACCAGTGCTCGAGCAGGTCCGCCGCCACCTGCGCGACGAGCCGCGTCTCCTGGGTCGGCGGATTGAAGCTCTTCTGCCGGGTGAAGGTCTCGAAATCGCGGCGCCGGACCTTGATGCTGACCATGCCCGCCTTGAGCTGCCGCGCGCGCAGGCGCGCGGTCGCGCGGTCGGCCAGCTGCGCCAGGCGCTCCTGCAGTTCCTTGTGGTCGCGGATGTCGGTGTCGAACGTTTCCTCGGCGCTGATCTGCTTCTCCGGCGCATCCGAGACCACCGGCCGGTCGTCGATGCCGCAGGCCCGGTCGTGGAACTTGCGCGCCTCGCGGCGGAACAGCGGCCACAGCACCGGCTCCGGCGTGCGCCGCAGCTGGCCGAGCGTGACGATGCCCTGCTGCTCGAGCCGCGCCGCGGTCTTGGCGCCGATGCCGAACAGCCGGCCGACCGGCAGCGGGTCGAGCGTCGCCTCGACTTCGTCCGGGCGGATCACGGTGAGCCCGTCCGGCTTGTTCATCTCCGAGGCCAGCTTGGCCAGCAGCTTGTTGTGCGAGACGCCGACCGACGCGGTCAGCCCGGTGCGGGCGCGGATGCGCGCCTTGATCTCGCGCGCCATCGATTCGGCGCTGCCGAACAGGCCGATGCTGCCGGTGACGTCCAGGAACGCCTCGTCCAGCGACAGCCCTTCGACCAGGTCGGTGAACTCGCGGAAGATCTCGAACACCTGGCCGGAGATCTCGCGATAGCGCTTGAACCGCGGCGGCACGACGACGACCTGCGGGCAACGCCGCAGCGCCTCGCGCATCGGCATCGCCGAGTGCACGCCAAAGCGGCGCACCTCGTAGCTCGCCGCCGCCACCACGCCGCGGCCGCCGGCGCCGCCGACGACCACCGGCTGGCCGGCCAGCTCCGGGTTGTCGAGCTGCTCGACCGCCGCGTAGAACGCGTCCATGTCCACGTGCAGGATCGCGCGCAGCTCGCTCATGTCAGCGACAGCGCCGAGTACAGCAGGCCGGCCATCATCGTCACGCCCAGGAGGACGAAATAGATGGCCAGCAGCGCGCCGAACTTCAGGATCGTCTTCGCGCGGCCCTCGCCGTACATCACCCGCATCGAGCGGAACACGTAGTAGAAGAGATAGACGAACAGCAGGAAATTCACGAAGCCCAGCACGCCGATGTACGGCACCGGCAGGAGGGTGATCGCATCCAGGATCTCCGTCACGGTGATCAGCAGGAACGTGAACGCATGGTTGTGCACGAACAGCACGAGGTGCTCGGCATACAGCCGCCGCGGCCGCCAATAGAACAGCAGCGCGACGGCCGCCATCAGCGGCAGGAACACGAACATCAGTTTCGGCGCGGTCGCCGCGAACCGCTCCGCGAGCTGCCGGCCGCCGTCGGCGCGGATGCGCAGGCAGGCTTGCCTGAGCGGCTCGTTCCAGGAGTCGCCGAACATCTCCGGCAGGTCGATCTGGCAGGGTTGCGCGTCGCTGTCGGCCTGGGCCGCGATCGCGGCCTCGACCTTGCGCCGGGCCTCGGGCGGCATCTCCTCGAGCATGCGCTGACGGGTCTCGCCGGTGGGGTCGATCACGATCGGCGCCACGACCTGCTGGCCGCGGGTGTCGGTCTGGATCAGCGAGGCGCCGGGCAGCACCGTCGACAGCGCGAAGAACAGGATGCTGATGACGAGGTACAGCCGGAACGGCGGCAGGTAGCTCTCGCGCCGCCCGGCGATGTATTCGCGGGTCAGCTCGCCAGGCCGCAGCACGAGCGTGCGCAGCGTCCGCCATACGCGGCCGTCGAGGTGCAGTATCGAATGCACGAAGTCATGGGAAACCTCGTGCATGGTCAGCATGTGCACGTCGCCGGACTGGCCGCACTCCGCGCAGTGCCGGCCGGCGAGCGCCGAGCCGCAGTTGAGGCAGCGCTTCGGCTCGAGCGCCGCCGGGATCAGGTCATGCCGCGGCCGCAGCAGCCGGCGCGCGCACTGCACGCGGGCGCCGAAGCGCTGCGCGGTCTCGGTGCGCAGCCGGGTGGCGTTGTTCTCGAGGTAAAGGTCGAGCGCGGTGGCGCTCTCGATGCGATAGCGGATCATCCGCCGCTGCGGTTCGCCCGGCGGCGTCTCCGGCGCCTCGATCGTCGCGCCGAGGAAGCCGTCGCAGGCCAGCACGTCCCGGATGTGGCCCGGCAGCCAGGCGTCGTAGTCGGCGACGATGTCCGGGTCGAGCCGGCACTCGACTTCGTAGATGAGATTGGCTGGCACGCTGCGGCTCTGGCGAGCGACAGCGCGATCTTAGCGCACCGGGCGGGTCAGGCGGGGCCGCAGGCCTGTTCGATGTGCCGGAGCTTGCCGAAGTCGCACAGGCGGTAGAACCGCCGCATGTCGGCGAGCCAGGAGCCGTCGTTCCGCGGCCGCAGCGCGCGCAGCCGCGGCTCGAGGCGCGCGCAGAATCGCGCGGCATAACGGCTGGCGCGCCGGTACAGCGGCTCGTGGCCGCCGGCCAGCGCCGGGTCCACGCGGCAGCGCGTGAACAGCAGCGCGTGCAGCTCGGCCGGGAACCGCGCCGGGTCCTGCCGGCGCAGCAGCAGGTAGGTCGCCACGTACTTGTCTATCTCCGCCTGCAATTCGAGCGCCAGGCGCGATACCGGCCGGTCGTGGCCGGCGTTGTGCGCGACGCAGAGAAAGTGGCTGATGCCCTCGAGCGCGGTCCAGCAGTCGGCGACGTTGTCCTGGTTCAGCTCGTCGCTCGGGTCATGGCTCTCGAGCCGCTCGAGCACCGCGGGATCCAGGTACAGCGACATGCAGAGCTCGTCGTCCATGGCGCTGACGAACAGCTGCTCGTCGCCGGCATGGCCGCCGCAGTCGCCGGGCAGCGCCTGCCGGTCGGTGACGAGGAAATCCTCGACGCGGCAGCCGAGCTCGAGGTCGTAGAGGCCGCAGAGCAGCGACTCGAGCCTCGCCAGGGTCGCGGCAGGCATGGCTAGTGCGAGAACTTTCCGGAGTCGACGGGCTGGATGCCGAGCTGCATCAGCAGGCGGTGCGCGCGCCGGCTGCCGGTCTTGTGCCACAGCTCATAGAGGCGCAGCAGGTCGCGATCCGAGGCGTTGGCCGCGCTTTCCGCGATCTCGCTCAGCGCGTCCACCAGCGGCTGAAACTTGTCCTCGAGCTCGGCGAACACGTCGGCCAGCACGCGCTGCGGGCCGTGGTACGGCGCCTGCGCGAGCGCGCCGTAGGCGCGCCCGCCCATCGCAATGTGATAGTCGACGTCGACGGGCCGGCGCGCGAGGCTGCCGGCGAGGAAGCCGGCGACGAACAGCGCGACGTCGCCGAGGCGCTGCAGCAGGCGGAAGCGCTGGCGCTCGTCGGTGGCCTCGGCCGCCTCGGCGAGCAGCAGCGCGAGCGGCTTGAGTTGCGCGCGCTGTTCCGGGCCCGGCTCGAACAGGGCGTCGGTGCGCGCGAACATCGCCAGCAGGTTGACGACGTAATGCTCGGTGTGGTCCCCGACGCGCAGGTGCTGGTGGCCGAGAGCCGCCTGCAGCGACTCGCGGAAAAACTCTCGCACGTCGGCGACGGCCAGGAGTTTCATGGCGCCAGTTCAGTCCTTTCCCGGTGCCAATTCTGCAAACTGTGTCGCAGCTTGTCGTGGCAGCCGCGGCGGGAGACTGCTGACGGCGGCGGCTATGTGATCCGGGTCAGGTCGCGTAGGATGCCGGCGCATGCGCAGGCCGGAACTGTTGCCGCTGGAGCTGGCTCTCGTCGCCGGCCTGTTCTGGGCCGACGAGCAGGGCTGGATCCCGCTCAGCAAGACGCCGTTCCTGCTGCTGGTCGCCTGGGGATCGCTGCGGCTGCGCGGGGTCCGCTGGCGCGACGTCGGGCTCGCGCTGCCGCCCGGGTGGCCGCGCCTCGCGCTTATCGGCGTCGCCGCCGGCGTCGCCATGTGGCTGCTCGAGTTCTTCTTCACGATGCCGATGCTGCAGCGGCTGCTCGGCTACTGGCCGGACCTCAGCACCTTCAACGACCTGGTCGGCAGCGTCGAGCTGCTGCTGATCTACCTCGCGCTCAACTGGGTGCTCGCCGCGTTCGGCGAGGAGATGGTGTGGCGCGGCTGGGCATTGCCGCGGGTCGCGCAGTTCTGCGGCAGCGGCACGCGCGCCTGGGTCATCGCGCTGGTCCTCGTGAACCTCGGCTTCGGCCTCGCGCACCTGTACCAGGGCCCGTCCGGCGTGACCCAGGCGACGGTCGCCGGCGTGCTGCTCGGCATCCTCTACCTGGCAACCGGCCGCAACCTCGTCGCGCCGATCATCGCCCACGGCGTCAGCAATTCGATCGACTTCACCGTGATGTACCTCGGCCTCTACCCGGGCGTCGGGCCGTAGCAGCGGACGTGGATGGCGCGCGTGGCCGGGTTGCGGGATCCCCGCGAGCGAGCGACTAAGTTCCGGCGGAGCGAGCGAGCGGTGGTACCGCGACCCGGCCGCGCGCGCCGTCAAGCTACTTGTATCGACCCGCCGTCCAGCTGGATCTCGTAGGTAGAACCCGCGACGAGCTCCCGCGCATCGAAGTCGTCGACGTTCACGATGTCCATGACCTTGCGGTCATACTCCCGCAGCTGCGCCGCCTCGGCCTCGGTGACGATGCCGGCCGCCTGCGCCTCGCGGATCTGGCCCGGCAGGTCGAGCGCCTCGACCTGGCCGGTCTTGACGCCCTCGACCCGGATCCGCTTCAGCAGCGGTTCGGCGGCGATGGCGAGCTCCATCGCCTGCTGCACGAGGCCGAGGTGGTTCTTCGGCTCGAGCGTGCGATAGACGTAGTGGCACAGCCGCTCGCGCGCCTCGCCCGGGTTCATCACCAGCTCGGCGATCTTCGGGTTCAGGCGGTCGGACGGCGCGGAATAGGTCAGGCCGCGCGGGAACACGAACACGCGCATCAGCGCCGCGAGCCAGCGGACCGGGAAGTTGCGCAGGAAGCTGTGCAACTGCTCCTGCGCCTGGTAGAGGAGCGAGCGGCAGGCGTACTCGACCAGCGGCAGGTCGGACTCCTGCCGGCCCTGGTTCTCGTAGTGCTTCAGCACCATCGACGCCAGGTACATGCAGGACAGCACGTCGCCGAGCCGCGCCGACAGGTTCTCCTTCTTCTTCAGGTAGCCGCCGAGCGACAGCATGGCGACGTCGGTGGCGAACGCGAACGAGGCGCTGAAGCGGTCGATGTGCTCGAAGTAGCGCTTGGTCGGGCCCTTCATCGGCGCTTTGGCGATGCGCGAGAGCGTGATCGCGCCGAAGAAGGATCGCACGGCGTTCGAGATCGTGAAGCCGATGTGGTGGAACAGCGCGCTGTCGAACTCGCGCATGCCGCGCGCGCGGTCGTGGTCCTGCGCGGCATTCATCTCCTTCAGCACCCACGGATGGCAGCGCACCGCGCCCTGGCCGAAGATGATCAGGCTGCGCGTCAGGATGTTCGCGCCCTCGACCGTGATGCTGACCGGCACCATCTGGTAGCCGCGGCCGAGGTAGTTCTTCGGGCCGAGCATGATGCCCTTGCCGCCCTGCACGTCCATCGCGTCGTTGGCGATCGTGCGGGCGAGCTCGGTCGTGTGGTACTTGAGGATGCCGGCAGGCACGGACGGCTTCTCGCCGCCGTCGATCGCGCCGGTCGTGACCGAGCGCGCGGCGTCGATGATGTAGGTGCGCGCCGCCATGCGCGCGATCACCGACTCGACACCCTCGAACTTGCCGATCGGCATGTTGAACTGGCGGCGGATGCGTGCGTAGGCGCCGGTCGAGTAGACCGCGCCCTTGCCGCCGCCGGTCGCGATCGACGGCAGCGAGATGCAGCGCCCGACCGAGAGCTGCTCGACCAGCATGCGCCAGCCCTGGCCGGCCATCTGCGGCCCGCCGATGATCGCGTCGAGCGGCACGAACACGTCCTTGCCGGCGATCGGGCCGTTCTGGAACGGGCCGTTCAGCGGGAAGTGCCGCCGGCCGATCGTGATGCCGGGCGTGTTGCGCGGCACCAGCGCCACCGTGATGCCGTAGTCGGTCTTGTCGGAGCCGAGCAGCTTGTCCGGGTCGAACAGCCGGAACGCGAGGCCGATCAGCGTCGCGATCGGCGCCAGCGTGATGTAGCGCTTGGAGAAGTTGAGCCGGATGCCGGTGACCTCGCGGCCCTGGTAGACGCCCTTGCAGACGATGCCGGTGTCCGGGATCGCGCCGGCGTCCGAGCCGGCGCGCGGGCCGGTGAGCCCGAAGCAGGGGATTTCCTCGCCGCGCGCGAGCCGCGGCAGCAGGCGGCTCTTCTGTTCCTCGGTGCCGTAGTGCAGCAACAGCTCGGCCGGGCCGAGCGAGTTCGGCACGACCACGGTGGAGGCGACGGTGCTCGAGCGGCTGGCGATCTTCACCACCACGCTCGAGTGCGCGTAGGCGGAGAACTCGAGGCCGCCGTACTTCTTGGGGATGATCATCGCCCAGAAGCCCTTCTTCTTGATGAAGTCGAAGACTTCGGGCGGCAGGTCGGCGCGCCGGTGCGTGATGTCCCAGTCGTCGATCATCCGGCACAGTTCTTCGCAGGGCCCGTCGATGAACGCCTGCTCCTCGGCCGAGAGCTTCGGCGCCTTCGCCGACAGCAGCTTGTTCCAGTCGGGCCCGCCGGTGAACAGCTCGCCGTCCCACCAGACCGTGCCGGCCTCGAGCGCCTCGCGCTCGGTGGTGGACATCGGCGGCAACATGCGCTTGTAGATCTTCAGGAAGCGGTTCGAGATCAGCCAGCGGCGCAGCGGGCGGATGTTGAGCAGCAGGTGCGGCAGGAACAGCGCGGTCAGCGTGGACTTCCACCACAGCGGCCCGGCGCCGAAGCCCCAGTACGCGGCGAGCAGGAGGCCGAGCACGAGCGTGGCGCGGGCGAGGCTCGCCCGCTGGTAGGCGAGCCACAGCACCAGGCTCACGAACAGCAGCAGCCAGAGCGCTGACAAGAGCATGTCCTCCTACTTATACCTCTTTCAGCATGGGGTGCGGGATTAGGGCATGCACCCTAGGCAGCCGCTTGTATGCGGTGCAAAAAAGAAAGCCGGCGCAAGCGCCGGCTTTCGCGCGAAGGGGCGGTCCCCTTCGAAAGGGTGCGTCCCCTTATTTGATCGGGCGCAGCGTCACTTCGCGGTGATAGCTCGTGCCCATGTAGGTGCGCATCGCCAGGCGCGGCGCGGCAAGCTCGCGCTGCTTGGCGTTGTCGCCGGTGGCCCAGTGCGCGGCCGAGATGGCGTCGAACTTGTCTTCATCGCCCTTGTTGTAGTCGAGCGCCTTGCCGAAGCTCGAATGCAGCGTGCAGAACAGCACGTCGTAGTCGTTCTCGCTGTCGCGCGTGTGCAGGAACGTCTTGAAGTCGACGATCAGCCCCTGCTTCTTCGCTTCGGCGTTGACCGGCTCGGAATGGGCGCGGATCCATTCGATGTAGGTGTCGAACATGCCCGGGTTGACGCGGTACGCGCTGCACTCCCACACCGGTCCCTCCGACCAGTGCTCCTGCGCAACCGCAGGAACGGACGTGAACGCCAACGCCGCGGCCAGCAGGCCGATAACTCTCAGTTTCATGGTGTCTCCCTGTCGTCGTTTTTCTGGCCCGCCGCGAGGCGGGGCATGGAGACATCATACGCCCCTTCACCAGGCGATGCCGTAATCCTCGCCGTGGTTGCTGGAGCCGCCCCAGAACGTGCCGTGCTCGTGATCGAGCATGATTGCGTTGATCGGGCCCGAGGTGCGCGACTGGTACTCGAGCGAATAGCCGCGCGACTTCAGCTCGCGCCGCACCCAGTCCGGCACGGCCGCATTCAGCGTCAGGCGGCCCGGGAAGATCTCGTGCATGCCGAAGGAATCGTGCAGCTGCCAACTGGTGAAGTTCGGCGCTTCCGCCGCCTGCTGCGGCGTCATGCCGAACTCGACCACGTTCAGGAAGAACTGCAGCAGGTTCTGGTCCTGCGTGTCGCCGCCCTGCACGGCGAACGCGAGCCAGGGCTTGCCGTCCCTGAACGCGAGCGACGGCGTCAGCGTCGCTCGCGGGCGCTTGCCGGGCTCGATCACGTTGAACGGGTTCTCGTTCGCATCGAGCACGAAGGACTGCGCGCGCTGGCTCAAGCCGATGCCGGTGTTGCCGGCGATCACCGCCGGCAGCCAGCCGCCGGACGGCGTCATGGACACGAGCCAGCCGTCCTTGTCGGCCGCGACCACGGTGGTCGTGCCGCGCAGGAACGAGCCGGTGTCGGGATCGGTCGCGGCGGCGAAGCGGCCGGCGTCGAAAGCCGGCGCCGCCGCGGCGCGCTTCTGCAGCAGCCCGAGGTAGGGATTCGTCTCGCCCTGGAACGGATAGGGATCGCCCGGCCCGATCGCCGGGTCGTTCTTCGCGTGATCGATCTGCGCGGCGCGCTGCTTGGCGTAGTCCTTCGACAACAGGCCCTTGATCGGCTCCTCGGGCGGGAAGTACGGGTCGCCGTAATAGAAGTCGCGGTCGGCGAAGGCGAGGCTCATCGCCTGGTAGACGGTGTGGATGTAGCCGGCGCTGTTGTAACCCATCGCCTTCAGGTCGAAGTTCTCGAGGACGTTGAGCGCCTGCAGCATCGCCGGGCCCTGCACCCAGCGGTCGAGCTTGTAGACGTCGATGCCGCGGTAGTTGGTGTGCACCGGCTCCTCGAACTCGACGCGCCAGCGCGCCAGGTCGTCCTTCGTGATCAGCCCGCCCTGTTCCTGCACGCCGCGCACGAACTCGTCGGCGATGTCGCCGCGGTAGAAGCGCTCGTAGGCGGCGAGGATCGCCTCCTTGCGCGACTTGCCGGCCGCGAGCGCCGATGCCTCGGCCTCGACCAGCTTGCGCAGCGTCGCCGCGAGGTCCGGCTGGCGGAAGATCTCGCCCGCGTGCGGCGCCTCGCGCGCCTGGCCGAGTTGCGGCAGCATGACGGCCTTCGCGTACGGCCACTGCTTGATCTTTTCCTTCTCCAGCTCGATGCGGTCCGCGGTCTCGGCGTCGATCGGGTAGCCGTCGGCGAGCGAGATCGCAGGGGCGAGAACCTGCGCGAGCGAGAGCTCGCCGAACTCCGCCAGCATCACGGCGAGCGCGCCGGGCGTCCCGGGCGTGACGGCGGCCAGCGGGCCGTCCTCGGGCGGGTACTTGAAGTTCTTGCGCCGGTAGAAATCGACGGTCGCGCCGGACGGCGCAATGCCCAGGCCGTTGATGGCGATGATGCGGCCGCTTTTCGGGTTGTAGACCAGCGCCTGCGTCTCGCCGCCCCAGGACAGGACGTCCCACATGGTCGCAGTCGCGGCGAGCATCGCGCAGGCGGCGTCCACCGCGTTGCCGCCCTGCTCGAACATGCGCGCGCCCGCGGTGGCGGCGAGCGGCTTGCCGGTGATCGCCATCCAGTGCGAGCCGTGCAGCGGCGGTTTCTGGGTCTTCTCCTGCGCCATCGTCGGTGCGGCGAGCGCCAGTGCGATCAGGGAAGCGGCGGCAGCAGCCGCGGCGCGATTGGCCTTGGACATGGATACACCCCTCAGATCAGGTCGCGGACGCCCGCGCGCTCCTCCAGCAGTTCCTGGTGCGTCGCATCCATGCGCCCGCGGCTGAACTCGTCCACCGACAGGCCCTGCACGATCTCGTAGCGCCCGCCCTTGCAGGTCACCGGATAGGAATACATGACGCCCTCGCCGATGCCGTAGCTGCCGTCGGCCGGGACCGCCATGCTGACCCAGTCCCCGTCCGGCGTGCCGAGCGCCCAGTCGCGCATGTGGTCGATGGCGGCCGAGGCGGCGGAGGCCGCCGACGACGAGCCGCGCGCCTTGATCACGGCGGCGCCGCGCTGCTGCACGGTCGGGATGAAGGTCTCGCGGTACCAGGCCGTGTCGACCAGCGAGCGCGCCGGCTTGCCGCCGATCGTGCAATGCGCGATGTCCGGATGCTGCGTCGCGCTGTGGTTGCCCCAGACGATCATGCGCCGGATCGCGGTCGTGTGCGTGCCGGTCTTGTCGGCGAGCTGCGCGAGCGAGCGATTGTGGTCGAGGCGCATCATCGCCGTGAAATTGCGCCGCTCGATGCCGGGCGCGTTCGACGCGGCGATCAGCGCATTGGTGTTGGCCGGGTTGCCGACCACCAGCACGCGCACGTCGCGGCTCGCGGCCTCGTCGAGCGCCTTGCCCTGGGCCGAGAAGATCTGCGCATTGGCCAGCAGCAGGTCCTTGCGCTCCATGCCGGCGCTGCGCGGCCGCGCGCCGACCAGCAGCGCGTAGTCGCAGTCCTTGAAGGCGGCCTTCGCCTGGTCGGTCGCGACGATGCGGTTGAGCGTCGGGAAGGCGCAGTCGGACAGCTCCATCACGACGCCGGTCAGCGACGGCAGCGCCGGCGCGATCTCGAGCAGCTGCAGGTTCACGGGCTGGTCCGCGCCCAGCATCTGGCCGGAAGCGACGCGGAAGGCGAGCGCATAGCCGATCTGCCCCGCGGCGCCGGTGATCGTGACGGTGACGGGCTTTTTCATGCCCGGATTGTAGCAGCGCGCTGCCGGCTATCGCGCGCGCATCGGCGCCTCGTGCCGGCGCCGGCCTGCGGCCAGCCACAGCGCCGTCGCGCAGGCGGCGCCGGCTGCACTTGCGGCCAGGAAGAACAGCATCATCGGCCGGTAGCCCGCCGGATTCTCCGGGCCGGCGCCCCAGGCGTCGTTCAGCATGCCGGCAACCAGGTTCGCGCCCGCGATCGCAGCGTTCAGCACCACCCACATGATCGCGAGGGCCGTGCCGAGCCTGTCAGCCGGCACGAGGCGGGCGACCAGCGGCCACAGGACGGCCGGCACCAGCGAGAAGCTGATGCCGATCAGCACCGTGCCGATCCACGGCGACCAGTGCGCGGGCATCAGGGCGCCGATTGCAGCCGGCAGCAGCAACGCGCCCGCGAACAGCAGCGGCGCGTACCGCCCGGTCCGGTCGCACAGCCAGCCGAACAGCGGCGTCGTGACGAGCGCCGCGAGGAACACGTAGCCGTTGATCGCGCCTGCCGCGGCCAGGTCGAGCCCGTGCACGTGCTGGAAATACTTGATCGAGAACGTGCTGCGGAACGCGAAGATCACGGCGTACCAGAGCGCGCAGAGCGCAACGGTCCACCAGTAGGCGGGACCGAACAGCCGCCAGTCGCGGGCCGTGGCGCGCGGCGCGGCCGGCGGCGGCGACGGCTGCGCGGGCGGCGCATGCCGGCGGTCGACGCGCGCGTAGCCGAGCGCCATCGCCAGCGACAGCCCCGCGAATGCGGCGGCAACCGCGAGCGGCGGTTGCCAGCCCGCGGCATAGGCGGCAGGAATCCAGGTCGGCGACAGGTCCACCGCGAAGGCGCCGGCGCGGCCGCAGGCGATCGACAGCCCCATCGCCAGGGCGAGATGCCGGCCGGGAAACCAGCGCACGATCGCCGCCAGCGTGCAGATGTTGAAGGTCTCGGCGCCGATGCCGAACAGCAGCCGGCCGCCGGCCATGCCGTCGAAGCCCGGGGCGAAGGCCGTCAGCAGCGCGCCCGCGAAGCACAGCGCGCCGGTCGCGAGCATCAGCCGCGTCGCGCCGTAGCGGTCCACCAGAAGACCGCCGACCAGCAGCAGCGCCACGTTCGGCAGGCTGTAGATCGCGTTCAGCAGGCCGATCTGGGTGTCGCTGAATCCGCGCTGGCGCTCGAGCAGCTCGGCGACCGGGCCGATCGAATCGTAGACATAGAAGTTCCCGAGGTTCGCCAGCGCGATCAGCGCGAGCACGAACCAGGCGGCGCGGGTGGCGGCAGGCGCAGACTCACCCATATTCGCTAGCATAGGCCATGAACGGCGAAACTCAGGTCGAGCGGACCGACCGCGACGCATTTGCCTGGCACCGGGCCGACAACCCGCTGCCGGCGTCGGTGGACGTCGCGATCATCGGCGGCGGCATCGTCGGCTGCGCGGCGGCGTATTACCTCGCGCGCCGTGGCATCAGCGTCGCGCTGTTCGAGAAGGGCCGCATCGCCGGCGAGCAGTCCGGCCGCAACTGGGGCTGGGTGCGCCAGCAGGGCCGCTCGCCGGTCGAACTGCCGCTGATGATCGAGAGCCTGGCGCTGTGGAAACAGCTGTCCGTCGAGCTCGGCGAGGACACCGGCTTCCGCCAGGGCGGCGCGCTGTACCTGGCGGAGGACGCGGCGCAGCTCGCGGAGCTGGGCGAATGGCTGCCGGTCGCGCGCGACCACGGGCTGGACACGCGCCTGCTGTCCGCCGCCGAGCTGGACGGCATCCTGGCATCGGCCGGCGGCCGCTGGGCGGGAGCGATGTACACGGCGAGCGATGCGCGCGCGGAGCCGAACCGCGCCGCCCCGGCGATCGCGCGCGGCGCCCGCCGCGCCGGTGCGCACGTCATCGGCCAGTGCGCGGTGCGCGGCGTCGAACGCGCGGCCGGGCGCGTGTCGGGCGTCGTGACCGAGCACGGCACGGTCGCGGCGCGCGCCGTGGCCTGTGCCGCCGGCGCCTGGACCGGCCTGTTCTGCGGATCGCTCGGCATCACCGTGCCGCAGCTGCGGGTGCTGGCGACGGTCGCACGCACCGCGCCGGCGCCGCGCCTGCTCGACGGCCAGGCCTGGTCGCCGCGCATCGCCATCCGCCGCCGCGCGGACGGCGGCTACACCGTCGCGCACGGCAGCTCGACGCTGCATGCGATCACCCCCGACACGCTGCGCTTCGCGCCGAAGTTCTTCGCCGCCCTCCGCCAGGGGCACGACTCTCTGCGCCTGTCGTTCGGCCGCGAGTTCTTCGCGGCGCTGGCCACGCCGCGGCGCTGGCCGCTCGATGCGCCGTCGCCGTTCGAGCGCCAGCGCATGCTCGACCCGGCGCCGGAAGCCAGGGTCCTGGAGCAGGTGCGCGAGGCGCTGCGGCGCTGGCACCCGGCGATTGCGGATGCGCCGCTGGTCGAGTCCTGGGGCGGCATGATCGAGGCTTCGCCCGACGTGCTGCCGGTCATATCGGCGGTGTCGGGGCTCGAGAATTTCCACGTCGCGACCGGCTTCAGCGGCCATGGCTTCGGCATCGGCCCCGGCGCCGGTAGACTGCTCGCCGACGCCGTGAGCGGTCGCGCGGGCCCGGAGGCCCTGGCGCCGTTCCGGCTGAGCAGATTCTTCGACGGGACTCCGATCCGGCCCGGGCCGGCCATCTGAGCGAGGCGCGCGATATGGGCACGGACGGACGGGCCGCGAGCGGCGCGAAGGCCGACGTCGTCGTCATCGGCGGCGGGCACAACGGCCTGGTCGCGGCTTTCTACCTCGCGCGCGCCGGACTGTCGGTGCGCGTGCTCGAACGGCGCGACGTGCTGGGCGGCTGCTGCGTCACCGAGGAGATCGACCCGGCGGCGGCGCCGGGCTGCCGCGTATCCACGGCGTCCTACATGGCGAGCATGCTGCGCCCGGAGGTCATCCGCGACCTCGAGCTGCCGCGGCATGGGCTGCGCATGATCGCGGCGAACCCGACGCTGCAGGCGGTGACGCCCGACGGAGTCGTGCTGCCCTGGTGGAGCGACCACGCGTGCATGCGCGAGGTGCTGATGCGCTTCGCGCCCGCCGACTGCGAGCGCTTCCTCGCGCTCGAGGGACGGCTCGCGGGCCTCGCGCGTCACCTCGAGCCGCTGTTCATGCAGGCGCCGCCCGACCTGCAGCGCGGCGGGTTCGCCGGTCTGCGCGAGCTGCTGCGCTTCGCCTGGCGCTTCCGCCGCCTGCGTGGGCGCGAGGTCGCCGACCTGGTCGCGTTCATGACCGGCAGCCTCGGCGAGTTCCTCGACCGCTCGCTCGAGTCGCCGCACCTGAAGTCGCTGATCCTCGCCAACAGCCTGTACGGCAAGCACGGCGGTCCCTACGACGCGGGCACGCTGTTCGGCCTGCTGTTTCACCTGCTGGGCGGCGGCGAGCAGGCCAGGCAGGGCTACGTCGGCCACGTCATGGGCGGCATGGGCGCGATCACGCAGGCGATGGCCGCAGCCTGCCGCTCGCAGGGCGTGGAACTCCAGACCGGCGCGGCCGTGCGCGAGATCCGCGTGCAGGCCGGTCGCGCGACCGGCGTCGTGCTGGACGACGGCACCGGGATCGAGGCCGGCATCGTCGTCTCGAACGCGGACCCGAAGCGCACTTTCCTCGGGCTCATGCCGGCGGACGCGCTCGACCCGGAGTTCACGGCCGCCGTGCGCGGCATCAAGATGGACGGTCCCTGCGCAAAGCTCAATCTCGTGCTGGCGGAGGAGCCGGCGCTCACCGGCGCCGACCCCGCGGCCGACGCATTGCAGCGCGCGCAGTTCACGATCGTGCCCTGGCTCGACGGCGCGCAGCGCATCTACGGCGAGGCGCGGCTCGGGCGCATCGCCGATCCGCTGTGGGTGGACTGCCTGGTGCCGTCGCTCGTGGATCCGTCGCTCGCGCCGGCGGGCCGTCACGTGATGACCTGCTTCGTGCAGTACCTGCCGTACCGGCCCGCGGACTCGGACTGGGACCGCGAGCGCGCCGGACTCGAGCGGCAGCTGCTGCGCCAGGTCGGCGAGCGGGTCCCGGCGGTCGCCCGCGCGCGGGTCGCGAGCCGCCTGTACACTCCGGCGGACCTGGAATCGGTGTTCGGCATCACCGAGGGCAACATCTTCCATGGCGACCTGCGCCCGGACCAGCTCTTCTTCATGCGCCCGCTGCCGGGATACGCGCGCTACGCGTCGCCGGTGCCGGCGCTCTACCTGTGCGGCGCCGGCACGCACCCGGGCGGCGGCGTGACCGGGGCGCCGGGCTTCAACGCCGCGCACCGGATCCTCGACGACCTGCGGCGCGACCGGTCGCTGCGCCGGGCGCTGCGGACGTGAGCGCCGCGTGAACTGGCTGCGCGCGATGCCGGTGCGGTTCCGCATCCTGGCGATCCTGATCGTCCTGTCGTTCGTCAATTACCTGCTGCGCAACAACATCTCGGTGGCGATGCCGAGCATCCGCGAGGAGTTCGGGTTCACCAGCGCCGAGATCGGCTGGATCCTCGGCAGCTTCAACCTGAGCTACACGCTGTTCCAGGTTCCGGGCGGCATCTTCGGCGAGACCATCGGCTATCGCCGCGCGCTCGCCGTCATCGCCGTGACCTGGGGCGTGCTGACCTTCCTGACCGGCTTCGCGCCGTCGCTGATGGCGGCATCGGCGACCGGCGCGATGGTGTCCTTGATCGCGGTGCGCGTGCTGATGGGCGCCGCGAATGCGCCGATCTTCCCGATCATGATCGGCGCGATCGCGCGCTGGTTCCCGGTCGGCAGCTGGGCCCTGCCGAACGCGCTGACCTCGACCGGGCTCGCGCTGGGCCAGGCGGCGATCGGCCCGGTGGTGACGCTGCTGATCATCCAGTTCGGCTGGCGCAATTCCTTCTACCTGCTGGCGCCGCTCGGATTGCTGGCCGGCGCCTGGTGGTACTGGTACGGGCGCGATCGCCCGGCTCAGCATCGCGCGGTCACGCCGGCGGAAGTCGAGCTGATCGACCGCGACCGCGATCCGGCATTCACGGAGCCGCCGCGGCCGGGCACCTGGCGCGAGGTGCTGATGCGCCGCGACGTGCTGCTGCTGGCGGCGAGCTACCTGTGCTCGAACGTGGTCTTCTACATGTACGCGCAGTGGCTGTTCATCTACCTGGTCGAGGAGCGCGGCTTCTCGCTGCTGGAAAGCGGATTCCTGTACGTGCTGCCGTTCGCGACCGGCGCCGCGATGTCGGCGCTCGGCGGCTTCGCCTGCGACCGCCTGTGCCACCGCTTCGGCGGGCGCTGGGGCTGCCGGCTGCCGGCGATGACCGGGCTGGTGCTGGTGGCCGTATTCCTGCTTGCCGGCATCCACGCGGTCAATCCCTACGTGGCCGTCGGCCTGCTGTCGCTGTGTTTCGGTTTCCAGCAGTCCACCGAAGGCCCGTTCGCCTCCGCCGCGACCTACGTCGGCGGCCCGCACGCCTCCACCGCCTACGGCGTCGTCAATACCGGCGGCAATGCCGCGGGCTTCCTGGCGCCGCTGGTCGGCTTGATGATCGATCGCGCGGGCTGGGTGCCGACGCTGGCCAGCGGCTCGGCTTTCGCGATCGCAGCCGCGGTGCTGTGGATGTTCGTCCGCATCGAGGACAAGCCGCGCTGAGCTGCCGCCGCGCCCGCCGCGGTTCAGCGCGGCTGCGGGTGATTCTTTTCCATCCAGCCCGGCCAGGCCGCCTCGAGCCGCGCCAGTTCGGCATCGGCTTCTTCGGTACGTCCATCCGCGCGCAGGGCCTCGATTTCGGCGTACCACTCTGCCGGGTCGCGGGCGGCCTCAGGCATTTCTGCGAACGCGCCCAGCTGTAGAGGCTCGTTCGCAGCGTCGGAGCGGATCGGCGCAGCTTCCTTCGTTCTGCGACTCCCGCCGGTCACGGTGACGTTGGTGACGGCGGAAGCGGGCGACTCGCTTTCGCGCGCGGGCGCCGGCGCCGGCGCGAATTCGTCCAGCTCCGCTTTCGCGGCGGGCGGAGCGGCAGGTACCGCGACAGCCGGCTCCTGCCGCGCCCGCAGCCTCGCGGCCGGCGCGATGGCCTGATCTGCCGCGCGGGCGGCATCGGCCGCCGGCATTTCCGGTTCCGCGCGCGCTTCTTCGGCCGCCGGAACGCTGTGCGAGGCGGGCGGCGGGGCGGCGATGTCGGACTCATGCAGCGTGGCGGGCACGGTGTCGTCGCCGAACTGCCATTGCACCAGCAGCACTGCGAGCACGAAGCTCGCGGCCAGCGAGGCGGACAGCCACCAGCGCGCCGGGCGCGGCGCGAGCGCGCGGTGCGCGGCGGCGCGGATGCGCGCGTCGGTCAGCTCCGACGGCCCGTCGTCACCGGCCCGCAGCAGGCGTTGCCAGGGTTCGCGCGCGATCGGTTCGTCGTCGTTCATGGCCATCCGTTCACTCGCCCGGCGCGTCGGCGCCGAGCCATTCCTTCAGTCGCGCCGTCGCGTAGCGCAGCCGGCTCTTCGCGGTCTCCGGGTTGGCGCCGGTGACCTCGGCGATTTCCGCCACCGACAGACCGCCCTCCACGTACAGCAGGAACGCGGCACGCTGTTCCTCGGGCAGCTGCCTCAGCGCCGCCGCGAGCCGGGCCGCAGCCTCGCCGGCCTGTGCCGCATCCTGCGGTCCCGGCGCTGCCATGTCCGCGGCGGCGGCGACCGCTTCGTCGTCCGCCGTCTCCCGCCGGCCGCGCCGACCGCTGCGCCGCCAGTGATCCATGCAGCAGTTGTGCGCGACGCGATACAGCCAGGTCGCGAACCGCGCCGTCGGCCGGTAGCTCGCGCGGCTGGCGATGACGCGCGACCAGCACTCCTGGAACACGTCGTCGGTCGCGGCCGGCTCGCGCACCGAGCGGCGGATGAAGCGCCACAGCCCGCGGCGATGGCGCTCGTAGAGCTGGTCGAACGCGCGCGCCTCGCCGGCGGCGTAGCGCAGCATCAGTTGCGCGTCGGCGTCCCCTGATTCCATCGGCGGCCACTCTAGCGCCGATGCCCGCGCAGCATCTTCTTTAACGCCGCTGCGCCCTCGCGGGTGTTCTGGTCTTGCGCAAATTCCGGCCGGGGCAGGGGTGAAAAAGCCGGCCCGGACCGCTGAACACAAAAATATTCAAGCGTAAGTCGTTGTTTTTACTAGATTTGCTCAACAACCTGGTTTCAGGGCTCAAAAACCCCTTGCATTAGAGTCGGTGTTATAGTTCACTACAACACCAGAGGAGCACATCAGTACATCGGGGCGGGCAATGGGGCCCAAACCGACGGAGCAAAGGAAAGGAGATTGTCATGATGACCTTGGTTGCACAGAGCACTCGGAAGGCGGTCAGCGCGGTTGCTGCGGTGGCGATCGTGTCCTTCAGCGGCCTCGTGATGGACCAGGCCCACGTCGCAGCGGCCCCCCGCGGCATCGTGGAAGTCGGCGAGCTGACCCTGGTCAACGAAGCCGAACTGGCCTCCGTGACCTTGCCGGAAGTCGTCGTGGTCGCCAAGCGCGAGTCGCGCAGCGACACGATGTTCGCGGCGACGGTCGAGCTGCCGGAAATCGTCGTGGTGGCCAAGAGCGTGGCGACGCTGGTGGCGCAGACGGCCGCGGGCACGCAGCCGGCTGCCAACGTCAGCGCTGCCGCCGAAGGTGCTCTGCTAAAGTAGTCTGGTAGCCAGCCAAACCACTTAGAAGCAAGGCATGGACACCAACTGGAACGACAGCCTGCCGATCTACCGCCAGCTGCGAGACCGCGTCGTGGCGATGATCCTGGAGGGCGTGCTGAATGACGGCGATCCGCTGCCGTCGGTCAGGAGCGTCGCGGCCGAGTACCGGTTGAACCCGCTGACCGTGCTGAAGGGCTACCAGCAGCTCGTGGACGAGCAGCTGGTCGAGAAGAAGCGCGGTCGCGGCATGTTCGTGACCGAGGGCGCGCGCCGCGCGCTCCTGAAAGACGAGCGCCAGCATTTCCTCGAGGAGGAGTGGCCGAAGATCGCCGCCCGCATCCAGCGCCTGGGCTTCGAGCCCAAGGAGCTGCTGGACGCCCTCGACAAGATTCCACCCGCGCCGGCCCCGAGCCTGACGGCCGTGCGCGACGACGAGACAGCGGAGGGAGACGAGCGTGACTGACCTGATCGTGGCGCGCGGCCTCAGCAAGAGCTACGGCTCGACCCGCGCCCTCAATGACGTCTCATTCCAGGTTGGCGCCGGCCGCATCGTCGGCCTGATCGGCCCGAACGGCGCCGGCAAGACCACTGCGCTGAAGGCCCTGCTGGGCCTCGCGCGCTTCGAGGGCGAGCTCTCGGTGCTCGGCCTCGATCCCTACCGCCAGCGCCACCAGCTGATGCAGGACGTCTGCTTCATCGCCGACGTCGCCGTGCTGCCGCGCTGGATCCGCGTGCGCCAGCTGATCGATTTCGTGGCCGCGACGCACCCGCGCTTCCGCCGCGACGTCTGCTCGCATTTCCTGGCGCGCAGCGACGTCAAGTTGACCAGCCGCGTCAAGGAGCTGTCCAAGGGCATGGTCACGCAGTTGCACCTGGCGCTGGTGATGGCGATCGACGCCAAGCTGCTGGTGCTCGACGAGCCGACGCTCGGCCTCGACATCCTGATGCGCAAGCAGTTCTACGAGACGCTGCTGAACGAGTACTTCGACGAGCAGCGCACGATCCTCGTGACCACCCACCAGGTCGAGGAGGTGGAGCACATCCTGACCGACCTGCTGTTCATCGACCGCGGGCGCATCGTGCTCGACGCGGCGATGGACGAGCTGCAGGACAGCTACGCGCAGGTCGCCGTGCGGCCGGAGCACGTCGCCGCCGCGCGCACGCACAAGCCGCTGGCCGAGCGCCAGGGCCTCGGCCGCACGCACATGCTGTTCCGCGGCGCCGACCGCGCCGAGCTGGCGCGCCTCGGCGAAGTGGGGGTGCCGTCGGTCGCTGACCTCTTCGTCGCGGTGATCCAGGGAGCACGCACATGAACCGCTTCGGCTGGCTGATCCGCCGCGAGATCTGGGAACACAAGGCCATCTGGGCGGCGCCGGCGATCGTGATCGCCTGCCTGCTGCTGCTGGTCGTGACCGGCAACGTCCACCTCGGTCCGATCGGGGCGATGGACGCGGACACGCCGTTCGGCTCGTTCCCCGAGGACGTGCAGCTCAAGCTGCTGACGATCGTCTATGCGGGCCTGGCGCTCGTGATGGACATGGTCATGGGCATCGTCGCCTTCTTCTACGCGCTCGACTCGCTGTACGCGGACCGCCGCGACCGTTCGGTGCTGTTCTGGAAGTCGCTGCCGCTGTCGGATGCGGAGACCGTGCTGTCGAAGTTCGTCGTCGCCGCGCTCGTGATCCCGCTGGTCACGCTGGCCGCCGCGGTGATCGCGCAGCTCGTGGTCGCCGCCGGCGGCTCGGCCAAGCTGGCGATGAGCGGCCTGTCGGCGAGCCTGATGTGGCACCCGCAGGCCATCGTCGGCGGCATCGTGGTCGCCGCCCTGTGGTGCATGACCGCCGTGCTCTGGTACGCGCCCGTGATCGCCTACCTGATGCTGGTTTCCGCCTGGGCGCCCAAGGGCCCGTTCCTGTGGGCCGTGCTGCCGCCGGTTGCGATCTGGGTGCTGGAGCGCGTGGTGCTGTACTCGGAGCACGTCGGCGACTTCATCACCGGGCGCCTGTTCGGGCTGTACCGGCTGATCGGCTCGCGCGACGAGCCCGCCGCGGGCGCGAGCGACGCCGATGTCGGCGCCGAGGTCAGCAAGCTGAGCGACATCGACCTGGTCGGCAGCCTTGGGGATTTCTACAGCTCGCCGGACCTCTGGCTGGGCGTGGTCGCCGCCGGGTTGCTGCTGGCCGCCGCGATGTGGGCGCGCCGCTACCGCGACGAGACGGCCTGAGCGCGCGCGCCGGGCCAAGGAGAGAACACGATGAAGAAGTTTCTGGCTGTCACCGCCGCACTCGCCCTGCTTGCGGCGAACCTCCCCGCCCTGGCGGCGAGTGCGACGGTGACCCGGGCCTGGCAGTTCAAGCCGGAGTCTTCCGCCGGCCTCGAGGTGCGCAACCTGATCGGCGACGTCCGCGTCGAGCGCGGCAGCGCGCCCGGCGTGCAGGTGACGGTGCGCGCGACGGTCGAGGCGGAGACCCAGGCCGAGGCCGAGCGGCTGCTCGGGCTGATCGAGTACCGCACGGCGGACGTCGGCGCAGGCTCGCGCTTCGACGTGTTCCTGTCGCGCAAGCATTTCCCGAAGATCTACTGGTCCGGCGGCGCCTCGATGTGGTGGGGCATCGCCTACACCGAGCACCTGGGCGAGCGGCTGCGCCTCGTCAACGACCGCGACGACGCGCCCGCGGTGCGCGTGGACCTCGTGATCCGCATGCCGGAGGGCGCGCGCCTGACGGTGAACAACCGTCTCGGCGAGATGGTCGCAGAGGGCGTGTCCGGCGAGCTGCGCCTCGATGGCAGCAGCGGGCTGCTGCGCTCGGCGGGCGGCGAGGGGCGGCTGGCGCTCGACAGCGGCAGCGGCCGCGTCGAGGTCGCAGGCCACCGCGGCCACGTCAATGCCGACACCGGCAGCGGTGCGGTCATGATCACCGACTGCGAGTGCGAGATCGTCGCCGACACCGGTTCCGGCTCGGTCGACATCCGCGGCGGCGCCGGCAAGGCGTCGGCCGACACCGGATCCGGGCGCGTGACCATCGAGAACTTCAGCGGCTCGCTGCGGGCCGACACCGGCTCGGGCTCGGTGCGCGTGCGCGGCGCGTCGAACGTGCGCACGCTCGATGCCGACACCGGCTCCGGCAGCGTG
>CAYXUJ010000018.1:0-11959 GCA_964468395.1 uncultured Steroidobacteraceae bacterium | reverse complement strand
GGCAGCGTGCGGCTGGAGTCGTCCGCGGCCCCGTCCATCGAGATCCGCATCGACACCGGCAGCGGCGGCGTGCACGTGGACGCACCGGGCGCCAGCGTGCGCGAGTCCGACGACGTCTGGCGGGTGCGCCTGCAGGACGGCGCCGGTCGCGGCACCATCGACACCGGCTCCGGCAGCGTCCGCCTCACCTTCCCTTAAATGGGACAGACACTATTAGTGCACTGCACTAATAGTGTCTGTCCCATTTAGCCTGCGAGGAGGACGGCTTCGGCGTGCTCCTGGGCCTCGGGCGTGCCGAACAGCACGACGATGTCGCCCTCGCGCAGCTTCATCTGCGGGTCGGGGTCGCGGCCGACGATGCCGTCGCGACGCACCGCGGTGAACGATACCTCGGCGCCGCGCTCGCGGATCTCCTGGATGCTGCGGCCGATGGACCAGGCGCCGGGCGGCAGCACCACCGTGTGCAGTTCCTCGCGCAGCGAATGCGACTCGTCGATCAGCTCCGCGTCCTCGCGCCGGAACACGTTGCGCAGCGTGCGGTAGCGTTGCTGGCGGATGTCGCCGACCGTGCGGATCACCCGCGACAGCGGCACGTTGAGCGTCAGCAGCGCATAGGACACCAGCGACAGCGCCGCCTCCAGCGTCTCCGGCACGACCTCCGTGGCGCCGGCCGCGATCAGCTGCTCGAACTGCGTGTCGTCGGTCGTGCGCACCAGCACCGGGATCTTCTCGCGCTGCCGGCGCACGGCGCGCACGATCTCGAGCGAGCGCGCCGGGTCTGAGAACGTCACCACGACCGCGCTGGCGCGGTCGAGGCCGACCGACTGCAGCATGCCCTCGTCGGCAGCATCGCCGAAGATGACCGCGTCGCCGGCGGCGCGCGCGCTGCGCACCCGGAACGGGTCCAGGTCCATGGCGAGGAACTCGAAGCCCTGGCCCTCGAGCACGCGCGCGACGTTCTGGCCGACACGGCCGTAGCCGCACAGGATCACGTGCTCGCGCGCGGCCAGCGCCTTGGTGGCGAACTCCATCCGCTCGAGCCCCGTCTCCGCCGGCCCGCTCTCGTGCAGCACCAGGCGGGCGATGCGCTTGTTGTAGCGGATCAGCAGCGGCGCGACGAACATGCTGAGCGTGATCGCCGCCAGCAGAGGCTGGGTGACCGCCGGGTCGATCAGCCGGTTCTGCAGCAGCAGCACCAGCAGCGCGAAGCCGAACTCGCCGCCCTGCGACAGCACGATGCCCGTGCGCAGCGACTTGAACCACTGGCCGGTGAACGGCCGCGCGGCAAGCATGACGATCACCGTCTTCAGCAGCAGCAGCCCGGCGAGCAGCCCGATCACCGCCGGCAGCTGCCGCAGCAGTCCCGGCACGTCGAGCTGCATGCCGACCGTCACGAAGAAGAGACCGAGCAGCGTGTCGCGGAACGGGCGGATGCCGGCCTCGACCTGGTAGCGGTACTCGGTCTCGGCCAGCATCATGCCGGCGAGGAAAGCGCCGAGCGCGAAGCTGAGCCCGACGGCGTGCGTCGCCCAAGCGGCGCCCATGGCGACGAACAGCACCGCGAACGTGAACAGCTCGGGCGCGCGGCTGGCAGCGATCTCGTGCAGCAGCGGCCGCAGCAGCCAGCGGCCGGCGGCCAGCACGATGACCAGCGCCACCGCCGCCTTCAGCACCGCCTGCGCGATCGCCGGCGTGGAGTAGTCGGCACCGGGCGACGCCAGCACGCCGGCCAGCGCCAGGAACGGCACGACCGCGAGGTCCTGGAACAGCAGCGTGCCGAAGGCGAGCCGCCCGTGCGTGCGGTTGAGCTCGTCCTGCTCGGTCAGCTGGCGCAGCACGATCGCGGTCGAGGACATCGCCACCGCGCCGCCCAGCAGGATCGCGACCGCCGGCGACAGCCCGAGCAGCCAGCCGATCGCCGCGACCACGGCGGTGGTGAGCCCGACCTGCAGCCCGCCGAGGCCGAACACTTCGCCGCGCGTCGCCAGCAGGCGCGGCAGCGAGAACTCGAGCCCGAGGGTGAACAGCAGGAACACGACGCCGAACTCGGCCAGCGTCGCGGTGGTCTCGGTCGCTTCGACCCAGCCGAGCGCGAACGGGCCGACCGCCATGCCGACCAGCAGGAAGCCGATGATCAGCGGCATCCTGAGCCGGCGCAGGCTGACGACGACGATCAGGGTCGCCGCGAGCAGCAGCAGGACGTCTTCCAGCGCGCTGTTCTGCAGTGTCCTGTCCTCCCAGGGGCGGCGGCGGGCCGCCGGCAGCCTCCCCGAGCATAACCCGGCGTCAACCGCCGGGCGCGTCGCGCGTTGACCGTGGTGGTGGGGCCCCTTCCGGCAGCCCCGGGAGTCCGTCATGCCGATTCGAAAGAGCTGGATCGCAGCGGCGCTGGGCGCCGCGCTCGTCGTCGCCGGCTGCGCCACGCCGTCGAGCGGGCGCATCTACTCGCGCCAGGAGGCGCGCATGGCCTGGGACGTCCACTACGGCGAGGTGGTGGCCGTGGACGACGCCGTGATCGAGGGCCAGCGCACCGCGCTCGGCCGCGTCGGCGGCGGGCTGATCGGCTACCAGGTCGGCCGCTCGATCGGCAGCGGCTCGGGCCAGGACATTGCCGGCGCGGTCGGCGCCGTCGCCGGCGCGGTCGCCGGGCAGGCGGCGGAGGAGCGCGCGACGCGGCAGGATGCCTGGCAGTTCACGGTGGAACTCGAGGGCGGGCGCACGATCTCGGTCGTGCAGGCGCGCGACCAGAGCTTCGCGGTCGGCGAGCGGGTGCGGGTGTACACGCGCCGCGACGGCTCGGCGCGCGTCGCGAAAGCCTGAGCGGCGCGGCCCCGGCTCAGCCGCCGGCGATCATCCGGCCGTAGCCGGGCTCGCCGAGGCCCTGGGCGCGCAGCAGCTCGAGGAAATCGCCCGCGCTCATCGGCTCGCCGAACAGCCGGCCCTGGCCGAAATGGCAATCGCGGCTGCGCAGGAAATCGAGCTGCTGCTGCGACTCGATGCCCTCGGCGACCACCTCGAGGCCGAGGTTGCGGCCCATCTCGATGATCGTGCGCACCAGCGTCGCGTCCTCGCGCGACACCGTCGCGTGGCGCACGAACGACTGGTCGATCTTGAGCGTGCCGACCGGGAACTGCTGCAGCGCCGACAGCGACGAATAGCCGGTGCCGAAGTCGTCGATTGACAGGTGCAGGCCCATGGCGTGCAGCTCGTCGAGCAGGCGCACCATGCGGCCGGCCTCGCTCATCAGCGTGGTCTCGGTGATCTCGAGCTCGAAGTTCGACGGCGCGACGCCCATGTCGTCGAACACCGAGCGGTAGCGGGTCAGGAACTCCGCCTGGCGCAGCTGCTTCAGCGACAGGTTGATCGAGATGCGGCCCGGCTCCGGCACGCGGTCCTGCCAGCTGCGGTAGTCCTGGCAGACCCGCTTCAGCACCCACTCGCCGATCTCCTGGATCAGGTTCGACTCCTCGGCCAGCGGGATGAACTGCGCCGGCGAGATGTCGCCGTGCCCGGGCAGGCGCCAGCGGATCAGCGCCTCGGCGCCGACCACGCGGCCGTCGCGCAGGTCCACCTTCGGCTGGTACAGGATCACGAGCTCGTCGCGCTCGACCGCGCGCCGCAGCTTCGACTTCAGCATCAGCCGCTCGACCGCGACCGCGCTCATCTCGGGCGTGAAGAAGCTGTGGCTGTTGCCGCCGTTCTGCTTCGAGTAGTACATGGCCGCGTCGGCGTCGCGGATCAGGTCGACGACGTTGTCGGCGTCGCGCGGGGCGAGGGCGATGCCGATGCTGCCGGTCACGTACAGCTCGTGCTGGCCGAGGTGGAACGGCCGGCCGAGCTCGTCCAGGATCTCGCGCGCCAGCGCCGCGATCGCCGGGCGGTTGTCGGTCTCGGCCGGCAGGTTCTCGACGAACAGCGCGAACTCGTCGCCCGCCAGCCTGCCCAGCATGGTGTTGGAGGGCAGCTTGCGGCTCATGCGCTCGGTCAGGATCTCGAGCGCGCGGTCGCCGGCGGCGTGGCCGAAGGTGTCGTTGACCTCCTTGAAGCGGTCGAGGTCCATGTAGATCAGCGCCAGCTCGCGCCCGGCGCGGCGCGTGCGCGCGATCGCCTGCTGCAGCGAGTGCTGGAACTGCAGGCGGTTCGGGATCTTGGTCAGCGTGTCGTAGCGCGCCAGGTAGCGGATGCGGCGCTCGGCGCGCTTGCGCTCGGTGATGTTGCGGGCCACGAACACGCAGCCCTGGAAGCGCGGGTCCTCGGCCGTCATCACCGAGCCCGACAGCGACACCGGGATGGTCTGGCCGCTCTTGGTGCGCACGGTCAGCTCGAGCGTCTCGTTCGCGGCCTGCTCGATGTTGAAATTGGTGCGGTCCTGGTCCGAGATCACGTAGGCCAGCTCGCGCCCGAGCAGTTCCATCTGCGACCAGCCGAGCAGCTGCGCGGCGGCGACGTTGACGCGCTTGATCAGCCCGTCCGGCGAGGTCAGGAACACGGCGTCGTTCATGCTGTCCAGCATGTTGTCGAGCGCGCGCCCGGTCGCGGCGTGGTCGGAGAGGTTGACGCGCAGGCGCTCGAGCGCGCTGCCGAGCGCGCCGCCGATGCGGCCGCCGGGCACGTCGATGCGCGAATTCCAGTCGCCGCTCGACAGGCGCTCGACCGCGCGCAGCAGGTCGGCGAGCGGGCGGTCGATGCTGGCGGCGAAGCGCCTGGCGCCCCAGACCGCCGCGAGCAGCAGCAGTCCCGCGCCGGCCGCCAGCCACAGCACCAGGTCCGGGTCCGAGGCCGGGCCCCAGCCGCTGACGATGGCGGCGACCAGCAGGATGCCGGCGACCGCGCCGGTGGCGACGGCCAGCAACAGTCCCGTCCTGCCGAGGATCCACTTCATCGGTTAATGACAGTTCGCAGGCTAAACGGCCATGATACTCGCTTGAACGGGCTGCAACTGACCGGCCGCGATGGCGGCCATATCGTCGAACTGGCCGAGCCGCGCTGCCTGCTGCACCGGGCGGCCGTGCGGCCGTTCCTGGCCCTGCGCGAGGCGGCGGCGCGCGCCGGCTTCGACCTGGCGCCGGTGTCCTCGTTCCGGGACTTCTCCCGCCAGCGCGCGATCTGGAACGCCAAGTACCGCGGCGAGCGGCCGGCGCTGGACCGCCGCGGGCGGCCGGTGCGCATGGCGGCGCTGGCGCCGGGCGCGCGGGTCGAGACCATCCTGCTGTGGTCGGCCCTGCCGGGCGCGAGCCGGCACCACTGGGGCTGCGACATCGACGTCGCCGACGGCCGCGTGCTGGCCGGCGGCTACGAACTGCGCCTCGAGGCGGACGAGTACCGGCGCGGCGGGCCGTTTGCGGCCCTGTCGGCCTGGCTCGGGAAGAACATGCAGCGCTACGGGTTTTATCGTCCCTACACGCGCGCCGGCGGCGGCGTGCAGCCGGAGCCCTGGCACCTGAGCTACGCGCCCGTCGCGCGGCCCGCGCTCGCGCGCATGACCACGCGGCTGCTGGCCGCGGCGATCCGCGGCAACGGCGTGGAAGGCGAGGCGGAGATCCTGGCGCGGCTGCCCGCGATCCGCGAGCGCTACGTGCTCGACGTCGCTGCGCCGCCGCGGATGCGGTCGCGCTGGGCGCGGCTCAGCCGGCCCTGACCCCGGCGGGCGGCGCGCTCCAGACTTCCTTCAGGTGCTCGAGCATCTGCGCGCGCACGCCGTCCATCGCGTTGCGGTCCACCGTGAACACCGGCGGGTTGCGCCGCAGCATCGGCCAGCGGCTGCCGCGCGTCAGCGTGTTGAGGTAATCCACGTTGCGCTGGATCGCGATCATGTACGGGTTGTCGCCGCCGAACAGCGGCTCGAGGTGGCGATAGGCGTGGTTGAAGGCCTTGCCGAGGCGGTTCTCGATCGTCGACGAAATGAACTTCGGCGTCTGGCGCAGGAGATCGAGGCCAGAGCCGTACAGCACCTTGAGGCCGTCGCTGCCCGCGTGCACGGCGACGTCGCCCAGCACGAACTCCGCATACAGGCGGTCGCGGCACTTCTCCAGGTAACAGCGGTCCGCCATCTGCGCCAGCATGTCGGCCGTGCCCAGCAGGTGGCCGACCAGCCTGTCGCGCGGGTCGGCGACGCGCACCAGGTCGAGCGGCACTTCGTAGCCGGTGAAGTGGACGATGCGCGTGGAGACCGGCACCCAGTCGCCGAGGCCGACGCCCGGCAGGTACTGGCCGAGGTAGCGGGCGCTGCGCGTGACGTGGTTGCGCGTGAACATCGCGCCGTTCGGGATGCTGGCCTCGCCGGTCTGGCGGATGTAGCCGGCGTCGTGGAACAGCGCCGTGATCATGCCCATCAGCGCGCGCTCGGCGCCGATGCGCGGACCGTCGGGCTGGCCGCGCTCGTAGCCGGCCATCAGCCGCGCCATCGCCAGCACCACGTCCTGCGAGTGCTGCAAATCGTGGTAGACGGTGTCGACGCCGAGATAGCCCGGGGTCTGGCCGGTGAACAGGCGCTCGAAATCGTGCAGCGCGGACTCCAGCCGGTCGAGCGGGGCGCCCGGCCAGGTGTCGGCGTAGAGCGCCAGCACGGCCTCGCGCACGGCAGGGGGCGAGCTCACCTGCACCGTGTCGGTGACGTCGAAATCGCTGCGGCGGTAAGGGCCTGGCACGCGGTGACGTGCCTCCTTGCGAGGCGTTTCTGCGGCCGATGTTACGACGCCCGCGAGGGGCCCTGCCGGCCGGAATGTCCCGTATTTGCGCGTCGTCACATCCTGGGCCTCAGCCTATGTCAAACACGGCCGTCACCGGCGCGTGGTCCGACGGCCGCTCCAGCGCGCGGGTCGAACGGTCGATCGCGCAGGCCGTGCAGCGCTCCGCCAGGGCCGGCGAGGCGAGCATCAGGTCGATGCGCAGGCCGTGATTGCGGCGGAACGCGCCCATGCGGTAATCCCACCAGGAATAGGTCTTGGGCGGCTGCTCGAAGCGCCGGAACAGGTCGGCGAGCCCGAGCGCGGTGATCTTCGCGAGCGCCTCGCGCTCGGGCGCGCTCACGTGCACCGAGCCCTCCCAGGCTGCCGGGTCGTGCACGTCGCGGTCCTCCGGCGCGATGTTGAAGTCGCCGGCGACCAGGAGCCGCGGGTGCTTCTTCAATGATGCCGCCAGGTAGTCGCGAAGCCGCCCGAGCCAGCCGAGCTTGTAGCGGTACTTGTCGGAATCCAGCGCCTGGCCGTTCGGCACGTAGACGTTGACCAGGCGGATGCCGCCGACGGTGGCCGCGATCACGCGCCGCTGCGGATCGTCGTCGCCGGGCATGCCGGTGACCACGTCGGCGGGCGGCTCGCGCGCCAGGATCGCGACGCCGTTGTAGGTCTTCTGGCCGTAATGCGCGGCGTGCATGCCGAGCGCCTCGACCTCGGCGCGCGGGAACTGCTCGTCCGGCAGCTTGAGCTCCTGCAACAGGATCGCGTCCACCGGGTTGTCGGCGAGCCACTGCCGCAGGTGGTCGAGCCGCACCCGCAGCGAGTTGACGTTCCAGGTGGCGATGCGCATGGCTAGCGGGACGCGGCGTGGCCCGGCGCGCTGTCGCCGAAACCCAGCACGGCGGCCGGCCGGATGCCGGCCGTCTGGGCGACGAAGCGGTGCGGGAAGGCGGCGCAGCGCAGGTTCAGCACGCTCGCCGCCAGGTTGTAGTGCTCGCGGCGCTCCGCGACCCGCGCATCGAGCGTGGCGACGCGGTCGCGCAGCGCCGTGAAGGCGCTGCTGCCCGCCAGCTGCGGATAGTTGCCGGTCAGCGCGAACAGGGTCGCGACCGCGGCCTGGTGCGACTTCTCCGCCGCGGCCAGCGCCGGGATGTCCTCGCGCCACGCGGCGGCCGCGACGGCTTCCGCCGCCTGCGTGACCCGCAGGATGTCCTCGTGCTCGTCGTGCAGCAGGCGGGCGCACAGCTCCACGATCCGGGCGATGAGCTCCTGGCGCTTGTCGAGCTGGAGGCGCAGCGCATCCCAGGCCTCGCGCCGGTCGTCGTTCAGGCGCAGCAGTCCGCGGCGGACGGCGATGGTGGCGGCGATGATGAGCGCCGCGAATGCGAGCGCGATGAACCAGGCCATGGGCGGTTCGAGTATATCATCGGCACTCTCGGCGACTGCGCAGGACGGGGATGCCGCAACACTGGGACCTGGTCGTGATCGGCGGCGGCAGCGGCGGGCTCGCCTGCGCGCAGCGCGCGGCCGACCACGGCGCGCGCGTGCTGCTGGCGGAGCCCGGCGCGATCGGCGGCACCTGCGTCAACGTCGGCTGCGTGCCGAAGAAGCTCATGTACCACGCCGCCGACCTCGCCCACGCGATCGGCGATGCCGCCGACTACGGCTTTGACGTCGAACTGCGCGGCCACGACTGGGGCGCGCTGAAGGAGCGCCGCGACGCCTACGTGCGCAAGCTGCACGGCATCTATCTCGAAAACCTCGCGAAACGCGGCGTCACGCTGCTGCGCGAGCGGGCGCGCCTCGCCGGCACGCGCGCGGTCGACATCGGCGGCGAACGGCACGAGGCGGCGCACCTGGTCGTCGCCACCGGCGGGCGCCCGGCGGCGCCCGCGATCCCGGGCGGCGAGGCCGCGATCTCCTCCGACGGCTTCTTCGCGCTCGAGCGCATGCCGGCATCGGTCGCGATCGTCGGCAGCGGCTATGTTGCCGCCGAGCTCTCCGGCGTGTTCGCGGCTCTCGGTGCGCGCGTGACCGTGCTGATGCGCCGCGAGCGCATGCTGCGGTCTTTCGACGCGATGCTGTCGCAGCGGTTGATGAGCTCGATGCAGGCGGACGGCATCGAGCTCGTCGGCCAGGCAGCGCCCGCCGCCATCTCCGGCTCCCCGGGCGCGCTCAGGCTCGCGCTCGGCGACGGCCGCAGCCTCGGTCCCTTCGCCTGCGTGATCTGGGCCGCGGGCCGGCAGCCGAATACCGCGGGCCTCGGCCTCGAGGAAGCGGGCGTGGCGCTCGGCAAGAAGGGCGAGGTGACGACCGACCTGCGCCAGGACACGAACGTGCCCGGCATCCACGCGGTCGGCGACGTCACCGGCCGCGCGCTGCTGACGCCGGTCGCGATCGCCGCCGGCCGCCGCCTCGCCGATCGCCTCTTCGGCGGCGAGCCGGACCGGCACCTCGATTACCGGCTGATCCCGACCGTCGTGTTCAGCCACCCGCCGATCGGCACCGTGGGACTGACCGAGGCCGAGGCGCGCGCCGAGCACGGCGAGGCAGTGCAGGTGTTCCAGGGCGACTTCATGCCGCTTTATCACGGCATCACCGAGCGCCGCCGGCGTGCCGAGGTCAAGCTCGTGGCCGCCGGCGCCGAACGGCGCATCGTCGGCCTGCACGCGATCGGCATGGGCGCGGACGAGCTGCTGCAGGGCTTCGCGGTGGCGCTGCGCCTCGGCGCGACCAAGGACGACTTCGACGACACCGTCGCGATCCACCCGACCAGCGCCGAAGAACTGGTGACGCTGCGGGGTTGAGTGCCCGGCGCCAAATACGCTTCAGCATCGGGCTTGCAATATCCCCGAACGGTTCCAATCAGGCAGTTGATGCTAGCCAAATACCGTCATGTCGCAGATCTGCCCCAACCATTCGCCATGCAGCAGATATGGGCGCGAATGGGATGACCACGACAGGAATCTTCACGCTAGCGTCGGGCAATCTTCACTCAGCTTTGAATCATCGCAGTCCGAACACCAGGGCAATGACCGCAATAATGGTTGAAACAAGGAGGAATACGGCGCTGAAAACATGGTGATGTCGGTGCCTGCTCGAATCTACGTAAAGTCCCACTCTGCTGGTTGGCTCTTCGTTCCACTCCCTTCGGAAGACCGCGCGCATCGCTGCATACGACAAGAACTGCAGCGCAGGCACTGCAGCCAAATATAGTGCCGCTTGCGCGACCATCGTCAGATACGCGGCGACAATCGTAATTGCCAGGATGACGATGCTTGCAGTCCACACGCGGCAAGTCGCGAGAGTGATTAGCAATCGATCGGTGCCAGGCAACACGAATGCGCATGGCACGCCGAATGCGACAAGCGTAACTGCGATTACCCTCGGTGACACTTGGTGATGTTGCTGATTTCAGCGATACCCGGGATTCTGTTCGAGCTGGCGGCGCAGTTCGGGTTCCAGTTGACTCCGGTTGAATCGGTCCATGGCGCGGCCCACTCGCGCAGTAAAAGGAAAACATCCCGGTCAGATCAGTTTCATCGTTTCAGCTTTTCATTTCCCTTGCGAATGATTGAGCTCTTGACTCCCGGACAGATGCTCTGAAAGCGCAATACTGCGCCTTTTTGCCGCGGTGCTAAATTGCAGGAGCCGCCAGAGTCCAACTAACTACGGCACTACACAGATCACAAATATCGCAACTGGAATCGGGTGCTTCATGCCTTTCTGATCCAGTCGATCAGTCCTGGGAACTCTTCTCTCAGTTGCATGTGCCAGCCCACGACGATGAGCGTAAGAAACGCCACGGTGATGAAGAATGGCCTAACAAACAGAACAAAGTGAACTCGTCTCATTTGGAACATTCAATCGCCGACTTCCACGCCATCGACGACTTCGATGCGCTCGAGGACTGACGCGAGTTTGCCTTCACGTATGGTCAGGACGACCATGTCACCCGGCTCCAGGCGCGATGTTACGACCGAGGATTCAACTGGCCACCTCAGGCAAAAGCGTGCGCGCTTGTTCGTTGTGAATTGCACCTCCAGCGGTGTTCCGCAACCGATCCATCGATGATAGAAGACTCGTGGAAAAGTATCGCGAACGATGGCCTCGGCGAACACCCTGTCCGCGCGGCCCTCGAAACGTGCTAAAGCAGCTATCACGCCGCCGGCGAGGTGGGCAGACAGCATCGCGGCTAATCCACTCCCAATAATCGCAGCGATCGAATATGTAATCGGCCTTTGGGCGCGCCTAGTCTTGAGGGTAGCGCTTGTCGTCAGTGGCAATCGCCATAGCAGGAGATACAACGAGAATAATGCACTGAGAGCGGCAATGATCCACGTCGCCGACAAACTCGCAACCGAAAAAGCGATTATGGACTCCTTGGGAATCGTTAAAGCATAACTCGCTGTCACGATCACGAAGACCGCCGCAATCACTGTCTTTCGCGAACTGGACCGCATTCCGTCTGATCTGACAAGGCGCGACATTTTCGCAAACGCTAGTCGACCAAGTGTAAGCAATGTCTTTCGAATGCCGTCACAGTGGCGAGCCCTGACGCATGATGAAATTCCGAATTCTTGTGCCGACAGCCTGTAGGTATTCAGTCAGTGGCCTCGTCGCCGCCTTGTACTGATTGTGCACAAAATGCACGCTCACGCTCCCAGCAGTATGAATTGCGGAACCAACGGCGATGTGCATTTCGACGATTGGCTGGCGGCACGAATCGCAGACCATGTAAACAAAGCTAACGGCGATCGCCGCATGCGGGCCAAATTCTGAGGCTCCCACGCCCGCTGCGGCCGCGTACCCCAAAATTCCCATTTCCATTGGCACTGCGGCATCGACTGCTTGGCGATATTCACCCTGTGCTGTCTTGAACACGATGACGCCGACTTTCGCTCCATTCAAGGCCCGGTGAAGCTTGTGAGCATCGATACGACTGATTGCGCCCGCAGTCGTCGAGATCGCGCCGGAACTAGAAGAGCCCACTCCTGCTACAGGTGCCGCTGACGTTGCAAGGCGCACAGTGGCGGATTTGCTTAGCAATGCCTCGCGTTGCTCCGAGCCGGCTACAAACTCACAGCCAGCGCCAACTCGACTTCCGGTGCAACTCGTGCTTGATTCTTCCACATTCGAGCTGGAACCGGCTGCGCCACTTGGATCAATCAGGTTCGTAGGATTGTTCCTGGCGTATGCGTAACGATTGAGATCGTCGTCATATCCGACCGGATCTGTTTGCAGGAATCTCCCCAGGGTCGGGTCGTAGGCGCGGGCCTTGT
>CAYXUJ010000017.1:0-33615 GCA_964468395.1 uncultured Steroidobacteraceae bacterium | reverse complement strand
ATTGCGCGCGGGCCAGGACCCGACGTTCATCGCCCGGCTCGGGTCCGGCTGGGCCGTGCTCGGCGAGCGCCAGGTGCTGCCGGGCTATTGCCTGCTGCTGCCGGACCCCGTCGTGCCGGCGCTCAACTCCCTGACCGGCGCCGGCCGCGCCGCATTCCTGGCCGACATGGCTGCGCTCGGCGATGCAGTGCTCGCGGTCACGCGCGCAGTGCGCATCAACTACGCGATCTTCGGCAACCAGGACCCGGCGCTGCATGCGCACGTCATCCCGCGTTACCAGGACGAGCCGGCGCCGTATGCGACTGCGCAGCCATGGGCATACGACTGGTCCGCGGCGCCGCCATTCGACCCCGAGCGCCATCGCGAGCTGCGCGACCGGATCCATGCCGCCCTCGGAGCCGGGCGGTGACGGTCCGCGACGACTATCGCGACTACGTCATCGAGCAGCTCGCGCCGGCCGGACGCGTGATTTCGCGGCGCATGTTCGGCGGCGTCGGCCTGTACCTCGACGGGCTGTTCTTCGCCCTGATCGACGACGACACGCTCTACTTCAAGACCGACGACAGCAACCGCGGACGCTTCCAGCGCGCGGGCTCGCAACCGTTCTGCCCGTTCCCGGACCGGCCGGACTACCAGATGGGCTACTGGCAGGTGCCGGCGGAAGTGCTGGAGGACGCCGAGGAACTGGCGGCCTGGGCGCGCGAGGCGGCGGCGGTGGCGCTGCGCTCGAAACCGGCCCGCCGGCGCGCGCCACCGCGCAGGCCGAAATGACGGCGCTCGATCGCCTGCGCCGGGACTGGGAGCCGCGGTTCATCGCCTTCCTCAATCGCCATCCGGACCCGGATCCCGGCCACGGCATCGCCCACCTGCAGCGCGTGGTCGCGACGGCGCTCAAGCTCGCGGCCGAGGAGGGCGCTCTGGCGGAGGTCGTGCTGCCGGCCGCCTGGCTGCATGACTGCGTCAACGTGCCGAAGGATTCGCCGGACCGGCCGCGCGCGTCGCGCCTTGCCGCCGGGCAGGCCGTGCAGTTCCTGACAGGCGCCGGCTATGCCGCGGAACATCTCGACGGGATCGCGCACGCCATCGAGGCGCACAGCTATTCGGCCGGCATCGTGCCGCGGACCGTCGAAGCGAAGGTCGTGCAGGACGCCGACCGGCTGGACGCGCTCGGCGCGATCGGCCTCGCGCGCTGCATCGCGGTCGGCACCGCGCTCGGGCGGCCGCTGTATGTGCCGGAGGACCCGTTCTGCGAGAATCGGCAGCCGGACGACCGGGGAGCGTCGGTGGACCACTTTTATACGAAGCTGCTGAAACTGGCCGGGACCATGCAGACGGCCGCCGGCCGGCGCGAGGCGGAGCGGCGGACCGGGTTCCTGAGCGCATTCATCGCCCAGCTGCGCTCGGAGCTGGCGCCATGAGCCGCGGCGTGTCGGCGGCCGAGGCGCTGGCCCAGCTGCGCGCCGGCAATGCGCGCTTTGCGGCGAACACGCGCGACTCCGGCTCGCGCATGAGCGCGGCCCGGCGCGCAGAACTGGCCGCGGCGCAGGAGCCGTTCGCGATCGTGCTCGGCTGCTCGGACTCGCGCGTGCCGGTCGAGATCGTCTTCGACCAGGGGCCGGGCGACCTGTTCGTAATCCGGGTCGCCGGCAACATCGTCGCCCCGTCGCTGATCGGCAGCGTCGAGTTCGCGGCCGCGCGCTTCGGCACGCGCCTGGTCGTGGTGCTGGGTCATTCGTCCTGCGGCGCGATCTTGGCGACCATCGAGGAACTGCACCGGCCGACCGTCAACCAGTCGCCCAACCTGAAGGCGATCGTCGACCGGATCCGGCCCGCGATCGGCGCCGACGACGACGAGCCGACTGCCATGCGCGCCAACATCCTGGCCTCGGTCCACCAGCTGCGGCACGGTTCCGCGATCATCGAGGAGCTGGTCGCAACGAGCGGCCTGGTCGTGGTCGGCGCCTGGTACTCGCTCGAGACCGGCGTCGTGCATTTCCTCGAGGAGACGCTACCGCCCTAGCGCCGCCGCGAAGGTGGCCGGGTCGACGTTGCCGCCGGTGACGACGATGGCGGTCGTGCGCCCGGCCAATGGCAGCCGGCCGGCCAGCACGGCCGCGAGCGCCACGGCGCCGCCCGGCTCGATGACCAGGCGCAGGTGCCGGAATCCCCAGGCCATCGCCTGCTCGACCTCCGCGTCGCTGACCGCGACGCCGCCGGCGAGCAGGCGCTGCATCAGCGCGAAGGTCAGCACCCCGGGCGACGGCGACATCAGCGCGTCGCAGATCGAGCGTGCGCCAGGCGCGTTGGCGACGCGCCGGCCGGCCTCGAGCGAGCGGCGCGTGTCGTCGAAGCCCGCCGGTTCCACGCACCAGACCTCGGCCGCCGGCGCGAGCGCGCGGATCGCCAGCGCCGAACCGCTGACCAGCCCGCCGCCGCTGCAGCCCATCAGCACCTGCTGCGGAACCAGCTCCGCCTCCGCCGCCTGCTGCATCAGCTCGAGGCCGACCGTGCCCTGGCCGGCGATGACCTGCGGATCGTCGAACGCGGGCACGAGGGTCGCGCCGCGCTCGAGGGCGAGCCGGCCGGCGATCTGCTCGCGGCTCTCGCGGTCGCGGTCGTAGAGCACGATTTCCGCGCCCAGCGCCTGCGTGCCCTCGAGCTTGGCGCGCGGCGCATCGGCGGGCATCACGATGGTCGCCTGGATTCCGAGCAGGCGGGCGGCGGCGGCGACGCCCTGCGCGTGGTTGCCGGAGGAGAATGCGACGACGCCGGCGCGGCGCTCGTCGGCGTCGAGCTGGGCCAGGCGGTTGTAGGCGCCGCGGATCTTGAACGAGCCGGTGCGCTGCAGCGATTCGACCTTGACCAGGACACGCCCGCCGGTCAGCTCGTCGAGCGGCGTCCCCGCCAGCAGCGGCGTGCGGCGCGCGACGCCGGCGAGGCGGGCGGCCGCGGCGCGGACGTCGTCGAAGCCGGGCAGGGCGGCGGGTTCGAGTTCGGCGTTCATCCGGTGCTATGTTACGCGCACACACGCCGTGGGAGTGCCGCATGAACGTCGATCCCGTCTGGCTGCCCTGCGCCGCAATGGCCGGGCTCACCGCAATCGTGTGGTTCAAGCTCTACGCAGACCGGCTCGCCGAGATGCGGAAGAAGCGCATCGACCCGCAGGCGCTCGCGACCACGCGGCAGGCGGCGGGCCGGCTCGAAGTCACGGCCGCGGCCGACAACTTCCGCAACCTGTTCGAGGTGCCGGTGCTGTTCTACGTGTGGTGCATCGCCGTCGCGCTGACCGGCGGCAGCAGCCCCGGCCTGCTGGCGGGGGCCTGGGCCTATGTCGGCCTGCGCGCGCTCCACAGCCTGATCCACGTGACATGGAACCGCGTCGTGCACCGGTTCCTGGCCTACGTCGCCAGCACGCTCCTGCTGTTCGGCCTGTGGATCGCGCTGGTGCTGCGGATCGCGGCATGAGCGATTTCCAGGGCCATTGCCTGTGCGGGGCGGTCCGGTTCGCGGTCGCGCCGCCGACGCTGTTCTTCGCGCACTGCCACTGCGAGTACTGCCGCGCGGCGCATGGCGCGGCTTTCGTCAGCTGGGTCGGCGCCGCCGCCGAGCGCTTCCGCCTGCTGCCGGGGTCGGCCGAGCCGCGCTGGTACCAGTCCTCGCAGCAGAGCCGGCGCGGCTTCTGCGACCGCTGCGGCACGACGCTGTTCTTCGCCTCGACGCTGTGCCCGGGCGAGATCCACGTCGCACGGCCGGCCATCGAGGGCGCCATCGACCGCGAGCCGCAGTGCCACGTGTTCTACGACCAGCGCGCCGGCTGGATCGAACTCGGCGACGGGCTGCCGCGCTACACCGCGGACGAGCCGGGGCTCGCGAAGTACAAGGCCGTGCGCAGGTAGTCGAGCAGCCGCGGCAGGTCGCCGACCGGTTCCGAGCACTGCGGCCCGCGGCAGACGTAGGCGACGGTCCCGTCGCGCGCCGCCTTCGACGCCAGGGCTTCCGGCAGGCCGGTCACGTCGTCCGGGACCGGCAGCACCAGGCGCCGCGGCGCATAGAGTGCGGCGAGCGCGGCCGCCCATTCCGCGACCGCCGGCGCGGTACCGCGGATCACGACGATTTCGACCGGCTGCAATTGCTCGTCGAGGGCATTCAGCATTGCCGTGTGCGCCTGCGGCACGCGCGACATCGAGGCCCAGCCGCCGCGCAGCGTCGCCTCCGCCGCGTCGAGGTAGCGGGTTTCGCCGAGCAGCCAGCCGAGCCGCGCGAGCGCGGCAGCCGCGATGCCGTTGCCGCCGGGCGTCGCATCATCGGCAAAGCTCTTGGGCCGGTGCACGGGCGGGTCCTGGCCCTCGGCGGTGAACCAGAAGCCGCCGCGCTCCCGGTCCGCGAAGCGTGCCAGCAGCGTCTCCGCGAGGTCGCGGGCGAATTGGAGGTCCGCCGGGCGAAAGCGCGCCTGCAGCAGCTCGAGCAGGGCGTCGAGCAGGTAGGCGTGGTCGTCGAGGTAGGCGGGGAAGCGCGCCGCGCCGTCCTTCCAGGCCGCGAACAGCGTGCCGTCGCGCCAGCAATGGCGGCGCAGGAAATCGGCCGCCGCGAGCGCCGCGTCGACATGGCGCGGCTCGCCGAGCAGCCGGCCGCTGATCGCGAGGCCGCGGATCATCAGGCCGTTCCAGCCGGTCAGGACCTTGTCGTCGAGGCCCGGCCGCACGCGCAGCTCGCGCGCGGCGAGCAGCTTGGCGCGCCCGGAGTCGAGCAGTGCCTGCGCCGGCGGATCATCGAGTTCCGCGATGCAGTGCAGGTGCCAGGCGCCCTCGAAGTTCGGCTCGCGATCGAGGCCGTAGCGGCTGGCCAGCGCGCGATACTCCTCCGGCGTGGTCAGCGAGGCGACCTGGTCGCGCTGCCAGACGTAGTAGCGCCCTTCGTGGCCCTCGGAGTCGGCGTCGAGCGCCGCATAGAAGCCGCCCTCGGGCGACCGCATTTCGCGCAGCGCCCATGCCGCCGTTTCCATCGCCACCCCGCGGAAGAAGCCGTCGCCGGTCGCGATCGCCGCCTGCGCGTACAGGGCGAGCAGCGCGCCGTTGTCGTACAGCATCTTCTCGAAGTGCGGGATCATCCAGTACGGGTCGACGGCGTAGCGGCAGAAGCCGCCGCCGAGCTGGTCGAAAATGCCGCCCTCGGCCATGCGCTTCAGCGTCAGGGTCGCCATGTACAGCGCCTGCAGGTCGGGCTCGGGACCGGCAGACGACGCCTGCCAGTCGCGCAGCAGGCGCTCGATTGTCGTTGGATGCGGGAACTTCGGCGCCCGGCCGAAGCCGCCGTGGCGGCCGTCGAACCCGGCCTCGAGCTCCCGGCGCGCGGCCTCGATCGGGCTGCGGTCGAGCGCCTGTCCCGGCGCAGCCGCGGGCGGCACGAGCTCGCCGAAGGCGCCGCGCAATGCCTCGTTCTGGCGGCGTACCGCGTCGCGCTGCTCGCGGTAGAAAGCGGCGACGCGCTCGAGGACGTCGGCGAAGGCGGGCATGCCCTGGCGCGCCTGCCGCGGAAAATAGGTGCCGCCGAAGAACGGCGTCAGGTCGTCGGGCGCCAGGAACATCGTCAGCGGCCAGCCGCCGCCGCGCTGGGCCAGCATCTGGTGGGCGAGCTGGTAGACGCGATCGAGGTCCGGGCGCTCTTCGCGGTCCAGCTTGATGTTCACGAACAGGCGGTTCATCAAAGCGGCCGTCGCCTCGTCCTCGAACGACTCGTGCGCCATCACGTGGCACCAGTGGCAGGCGGAGTAGCCGATCGACAGCAGGATCGGCTTGTCCTCGCGGCGCGCGAGCGCGATCGCCTCGTCGGACCACGGATGCCAGTCGACCGGGTTGGTCGCGTGCTGCTGCAGGTAGGGACTGGTCTCGCCTGCGAGCCGGTTGCGCCGGCCGGCGGAATGCGCGTCTTGCATGGCGGTGCCGCTGCCGTCGGGTAGAATTGCGGCCACTATAGCCACGGCGCCGCGATCCCGCGAATGTCGAGTCTTCCCGAATCCGCCGATGCCGCCGGTGGCGCGCTGCCGCCGCTCGTACTGAAGCCGCAGGAGGAGCGCCGGCTGCAGGCCGGGCACCTGTGGGTGTTCTCGAACGAGATCAACGTCGCGGCGACGCCGCTCACCGCGTTCGAGCCGGGCGCGCACGTGCAGCTGCTGTCGAGCCACAACCGCTTCCTCGGCTACGCCTACGTCAACCCGCGCACGCTGATCAGCGCGCGGCTGCTGGGCCGCGACCCGCATTATCCGCCCGGCAAGTCGCTGCTCGTGCACCGCCTGCGGGTCGCGCTCGCGCTGCGCGAGCGGTTCTTCGCCGCGCCGTTCTACCGGCTCGCGTTCGGCGAGTCGGACCTGTTGCCGGGCCTGGTGGTCGACCGCTACGGCGACGTGCTGGTCGGCCAGATCGGCACCGCGGGCATGGAAGCGATGAAGGACGACATCCGGGATGCGCTGGTCAAGGTGCTGGCGCCGCGCGGCCTGCTGTGGAAGAACGACGCCGCCATCCGCGAGCTCGAGGGACTCGAGCGCTACGTCGAGACCGGTTTCGGCGAGGTGCCGGATTTCGTCGAGGTGCCGGAGCACGGCGTCAATTTCCGCGTGCCGCTGGCGTCGGGACAGAAGACCGGCTGGTACTTCGACCAGTCCGGCAACCGCGCGCTGCTGAACCGCCATGTCCGCAATGCCCGCGTGCTGGACGTCTTCAGCTATGCCGGCAGCTTCGGCCTGCAGGCGGCGCACGCCGGCGCTGCCGAGGTGACCTGCGTGGATTCGTCGGCCGCCGCGCTGGAGGCGGCCGCCGCGACCGCCGACGCCAACGGGCTCGAGGCGGAGCTGCTGCAGGGCGACGCGTTCGATGCGCTGGAGTCGCTGCACGCGGACCGCCGCCGCTTCGACGTCGTGGTCGTCGACCCGCCGGCCTTCATCAAGCGGCGGAAGGATCATCCCAAGGGCCTGGCGGCCTACCGCCGGTTGAACCAGCTCGCGCTGCAGGTGCTCGACCGCGACGGGCTGCTGCTGTCCTGTTCCTGCTCGTATCACCTCGGGCCGGGGGAGCTGACGGACGCCGTGCAGCGCGCGGCGCGGCACCTCGGCCGGTTCGCGCAGCTGGTCGCGGTCGGCGCGCAGGCGCCCGACCACCCGGTGCACCCGGCCATCGACGAGACGCGCTATCTTCGCGCCTTCCTGTTCAGGGTGACGGATTCATGCTGACCTATCCCGAGATCGACCCGGTCGCCGTCGCGATCGGCCCGCTGCGCATCCACTGGTACGGGCTCACCTACGTGGTCGGCTTCGTCGCCGCCTGGTGGCTCGCGCGCCGGCGCGCGAGCCTGCCCGGGTCCACCTGGAAGCCGGTGGACGTGGACGACCTGATTTTCTTCGCCGCCATCGGCGTGATCGCCGGCGGCCGGCTGGGCTGGGTGCTGTTCTACGGGCTCGACGCGGTCGTCGCCGACCCGCTGTCGCTGGTGCGGATCTGGGAGGGCGGCATGTCCTTCCACGGCGGGCTGATCGGCGTGCTGGCGGCGATCGCGCTGTTTGCCTGGCGCCGCGGCCGCAACGTCGCCGACGTCCTCGATTTCACCGCGCCGCTGCCGGCGATCGGCCTGTTCTCGGGGCGCATCGGCAACTTCATCAACGGCGAGCTGTGGGGCAAGCCCACGGACCTGCCCTGGGGCATGCTCGTGGACGGCGAGGTCCGGCACCCGTCGCAGCTCTACGAGGCGGCGCTCGAGGGCCTGGCGCTGTTCGCGCTGGTGTGGTGGTTTACGTCGAAGCCGCGCGCGCGGCTCGCGCCGTCCGGCCTGTTCCTCGCCGGCTACGCGCTGTTCCGCATCGCGGTCGAATTCGTGCGCGTGCCGGATGCGGACCTCGGCTACCTCGCCTTCGGCTGGCTCACCATGGGGCAGCTGCTGTCGCTGCCGATGCTGGCCGCAGGCCTCGGCATGCTGCTGTACGCGTGGAAGCGCGGCGCGCGTTCCGGTAACTTCGCCTGACATGCGGGCCTACCTCGACCTGATGCGGCTGGTGCGCGAGCGCGGCGTGCGCAAGGCGGACCGGACCGGCACCGGCACGCTGTCGGTGTTCGGCCACCAGCTGCGCTTCGACCTGTCGGCGGGCTTCCCGCTGGTCACCACCAAGCGCGTGCACCTGAAGTCGGTGATCGTGGAGTTGCTGTGGTTCCTGCGCGGGGAGACCAACGTGCAATGGCTCCGCGAGCAGGGCGTCACCATCTGGGACGAATGGGCGGACGCGGACGGCGAGCTCGGGCCGGTGTACGGCCGGCAGTGGCGCGCCTGGCAGGCTGCGGACGGGCGGCGCATCGACCAGGTCGCGCGCGTGCTCGAGCAGCTGCGCAACGAGCCGGACTCGCGGCGCATCATCGTCAGCGCCTGGAATGTCGGCGAGCTGGAGAAGATGGCGCTCGCGCCCTGCCACGCGCTGTTCCAGTTCCACGTCGCCGACGGGCGCCTGTCCTGCCAGGTCTACCAGCGCAGCGCCGACATCTTCCTCGGCGTGCCGTTCAACATCGCCTCTTACGCGCTGCTGACCCACATCCTGGCGCAGCAGGCCGACCTCGCGGTCGGCGACCTGGTCTGGACCGGCGGCGACTGCCACCTGTACCTGAACCACCTCGAGCAGGCGGACCAGCAGCTGGCGCGGCAGCCGCTGCCGCTGCCGAAGCTGGCGTTGCGCCGCCGGCCCGCGGACGTCGCCGGCTACGAATATGACGATTTCCAGGTCCTCAACTATGAGCACCACCCGGCGATCCGCGCGCCCGTCGCCGTCTGACCCGTCCGTGCCGCCGATCCGGGTGCGCCGCTCGCGTATCCACGGCAGCGGCGTGTTCGCGACGCGGCCGATCGCGCGCGGCGCGCGCATCGTCGAGTACGTCGGCGAGCGCGTGTCGCATGCCGAGGCGGACCGCCGCTACGAGCACCGGCCGGTGCACGACGCGCACACGTTCCTGTTCATCGTCGACCGCGACACGGTCATCGATGCCGGCGTCGGCGGCAACGAGGCCCGCTACATCAACCATTCCTGCCGGCCGAACTGCGAAGCCGAGGTCAAGCGCGGGCAGATCTGGATCCGCGCGCTGCGCAACATCCGGCCGGGCGAGGAACTGTCGTACGAGTACGGCATCCGGCGCGACGCCGACGACCCGCCGGACGTGGACGAGATCTTCCGCTGCCGCTGCGGCGCGCCGCGCTGCCGCGGCACGATGCTGACCGGCCGCCCGCCGCGCCGGCGCCAGTGAGCGCGCGCGCGATCGCGGTCGTGGCGGTCGCCGCCAACGGCGTGATCGGCCGCGACGGCGGCCTGCCCTGGCGCCTGCCCGACGACCTGCGCCGCTTCAAGCAGCTGACGATGGGACATGCGCTGCTGATGGGCCGCCGCACCTTCGAGTCGGTCGGCCGGCCGCTGCCGGGGCGGCGCAACCTGGTGCTGACCCGCGATGCGGCCTGGAGCGCGCCGGGCTGCGAGGCGGTGACGACGCCCGCGGCCGCGCTCGCGGCTGCCGGCAGCGCGCGCCTGCACGTGATCGGCGGCGCCGAAGTCTATGCGGCCTGCTGGACGCTGGTCGGGCGCGTGGAGCTGACCGAAATCCACGCCGAGGTCGCCGGCGACACGCGCCTGCGGGGATTCGAGCGCGCCGACTGGCGCGAGATCGCGCGCGAGGAGCATCCCGCGGACGCGCGCCATGCGCACGCCTTCAGCTTCGTGACGCTGGTCAGGCGCTGAGAGCGGCCTCGACCAGCGCCACGGCGCGCCAGCAATCCTCGTAAGAGTTGTACAGCGGCGCGGGCGCCAGCCGGATCACGTCCGGCTCGCGCCAGTCGCAGGTCAGGCCGCCGGCCAGCAACGCATCGAACAGCGCGCGGCCGCCGCCGCGCGTGCCGCGCAGGCGCACCGACAGCTGCGCGCCGCGCCGCGCCGGGTCCCGCGGCGTCAGGATCTCGATGCGGCCGCCGAGCCGCTCGTCCAGCAGCCGCTCGAGCCAGCCGGTCAGCCTGAGCGAGCGCGCGCGCAGCTGCGGCAGGCCCGCCTCGGCGAACTGCGCGAGCGAGGCCTGCAGCGGCACCATGCCGAGCAGCGGATGGTTGCTGACCTGCCAGCCGGCAGCGCCGCGATACGGCCGGAACTCCGCGGCGAAGTCGAAGCGCGTCTCCAGCTCGTTGCCCCACCAGCCGGCCAGGCGCGGCAGCGCGGCGTCGAAATGCCGCCGGTGCACGAAAGCGCCGGCGGTCGCGCCCGGCCCGCCGTTCAGGTACTTGTACGAGCACCAGACCGCGAAGTCCGCGCCCCAGTCGTGCAGTGCGAGCGGGACGTTGCCCATCGCATGCGCCAGGTCGAGGCCGACGATCGCGCCGGCGCGGTGTGCGGCATCGCAGAGCCGCGCGAGGTCCAGCAGCTGGCCGGTCAGGTACTGGATGCCCGGCAGCAGCACCAACGCCAGACGCGGGCCGAGGCGCTCGATCTGCGCGACCAGGTCGTCGTCGCGCAGCAGCTGTTCGCCGGCCCGCGGCGCGGCCTGCACCAGCCAGCTCGCGCGGTCGCCGCCGTGCCAGGCAACTTGCGACGCTGCCGCGTAGCGGTCCGACGGGAACGCGCCGTCCTCGATCAGGATCACGTGGCGGTCGCGCGTCGGGCGGTAGAAGCTCGCCATCAGCAGGTGCAGGTTGATCGTCAGCGAATTCATCGCGACGACTTCCTCCCGCTGCGCGCCGGCGAGCGCGGCCAGCGTGGGCGCGAGGCGTTCATGCAGGTTCAGCCAGTCGCTGCCGGGATCGTGGTAGCCGAGCACGCCGAGCTGCTGCCACTCGGCCATGAAGCGGGCGACATCGTCGGCCGCGCGGCGCGGCTGCAGGCCGAGCGAGTTGCCGCACAGGTAAGTCACCGGCTCGCCGGCGGGCGTGCGCGGAAAATGGAACTCGGCGCGGCGGCGGGAATGCGGGTCGGCGGCGTCGAGCGCGCGCGCCTCGTCCAGCGACAGCGCGCTCATGCGGGCTGCACCGCGTAAAGCAGTGGCCGCGACGGCGCCGCGTCGGTCAGGAAGGCCGGCAGCTGCAGGTCGAGCAGGTAATGCCCGTCGGCGAGCGCCGGCGGCATCCAGGCGAGCTCGGTGATGCTGGCCTGCGGACGCCCGGCATCGGCGGAGCGGCGCGAGCCGGCGGGCAGGCCGAAGAAGATGCGATGCGCGGTGAGCTGCCCGCCGTCGTCGGCGCGGTCCGCGGAGGGCAGGTCGAGCACCAGGTGTTCGATGCCGCGCTCGACCAGCCAGGCGGCAGCCTGGCGCGACAGGAATGGCGCCGGCGCCGGTCCGCGATAGTCATGCGTCGGCGGGCCGTCGCCCTGCAGCGTGCGCACGACCAGCGCCTGCGGCGACGGGCCGGGATGCCGCGCCACGGCCGCTTGCAGTGCCGCCGCGGTGACCAGCCGGTCGCCGGCCGACGGCAGCGGCTGGCTGTCCTCCGGGGTCGCGCCGGCCGCCACCGGTTCGAGGGAAATCAGCAGGGCGAGCAGCAGCCCGCCCGGCACGCAGTCGGCGACCGCCACGCGGTCGTCGGTCACGTGGCCGATGCACTCCGTGTGCGTGCCGTTGCAATGGGGCGCGAGCGTCAGGACCTCGCAATTGCAGCTGCCGCCGGCGCGGGTGTCGCCGACGAAGCCGTCGGACCGCAGCGGCCTGGCCGTCGCCGGGGGCGCGCCGAAGCAGGACGGCTGGGCACCGCCGAAATCAACCGGAATCGCGATCGAGTGGGGCCGGGCGAAGTCAGCGGCGAGCCGGCGGCCTTCCACCTCGAAACGCATCATCGTCATCGTGTCATTATAGACACCCGAAGGAACCCGGCAGGCCGGCGCCGGTCTGAAGTACCGGGTCGCATGAGAGGAGCTGTGGACATGGCGTTGCGCGCCGCGGTCGTGACGGGGGCCTTGCTGGCTGCAATGCCGGCGATGGCAGCCGATGACCAGGGCCTGGAAGAGGCCGCCGCGGCCTGGCAGCGCCACGAAGTGGACTTCCTCTACATGGGATTCACCACCCGCTATTCCTGCGGCGGGCTCAAGAGCAAGGTCAAGCTCCTGCTGAAGCACATGGGCGCGCGCGAGGACATCAAGATCCTCGAGCGCGGCTGCGAGTTCGGTTACCAGCACACGGCCGACTTCCCGCGGCTCAAGATCGTGTTCTACGCGCCGTACCTGCCGGAGCCGGGCGAGCGCGACGTCGGCGAGCCGGTCCTCGGCGTCTGGAAGCCGGTGACGATCAAGCGCAATTCGCCGCGCGGGCTGGAAATGGGCGACTGCGAGATGGTCGAGATCTTCCGCGACCGCGTGATGCCGAAATTCCTGACGCGCAAGGTCGAGGGCGACGTCAATTGCATTCCGCACCAGCTGGTCGGCAACCGCATCGACCTGCGCTTCGAGGTGCTGACCGGCGTGCAGCCGGTCGACGACACCGTGCAGGCGCAGAACCGCTGATCAGCCGCCCGCCGGCTGCCGGCTGCCGCGGCAGGGCAACAGCACCGGCTCTTCCTCCAGGTCCAGCCGGACCGCACACAACGACCCGCCCCAGACGCAGCCGGTGTCGAGGCAGCGCAGCCCCGGTTCCGCGAGGTACCCGAGCGCGGACCAGTGGCCGAAGACCAGCGCGTCGCCGCGGGTCGCGCGCGCCGGGTGGCGGAACCAGGGCATCGCGCCGGCCGGCGCGGTGGCGACGGGACCCTTGAGCCCGAGCAGCAGGCGCCCATCGCCGGTCACGAACCGCAGCCGGGTCAGGCAATTGACCGTGAACCGCAGCCGCTCCGCGCCGGCGAGCGCCGGCGACCAGCGGTCGGGCTGGTCGCCGTACATCTGCCCGAGCAGCGCGGCCGGGTCCGTGCGCAGCGCCTGTTCCACCTCGCGCGCGCAGGATTCCGCCTGCGCCAGCGTCCATTCCGGCGGCAGCCCGGCGTGGATCAGGGTCCAGCCGGATTCGGCGTCGCGCTGCAGCAGCGGGCGCGCCGCCAGCCAGTCCAGCAGCTCGGCCGCATCGGCGGCGTCGAGCACCGCCTGCAGACCTGGCTCGCGACGGCGCACAAGCCCCGGCGTGATCGCGAGCGCCAGCAGGTGCAGGTCGTGGTTGCCGAGCACGGCGGTGGCGCAGCCGCCGAGCGCGCGCACCTCGCGCAGGACGGCGAGCGAGTCGGGCCCGCGGTTGACGAGATCGCCGGTCAGCCACAGCCGGTCGCGCGCCGGGTCGAAGCGCAGGCGGTCGAGCAACGCCACGAACTCCGCATGGCAGCCCTGCAGGTCGCCGATGGCGTAGTGGGCCATCGCCGCGTCAGTGGATCGTGCCGGGGATCGCGAGCGTGAACGGCGGGATCGGCGCGTCGAAGCGCACGCCGTTGTCCGCCAGCATCTGGTAGGAGCCCTGCATCGCGCCGACCGGCGTCTCGAGCACGGCGCCGCTGGTGTAGCGGAAGCCCTGGCCGGGCATCAGGTGCGGCTGTTCGCCGACCACGCCCTCGCCGCGGACCTCCTGGACCTTGCCGTTGGCGTCGGTGATTACCCAGTGGCGCGTCAGCAGCCGCGCCGGCACCGCGCCGCGGTTGCGGATCGTGATCGTGTAGGCGAACACGAAGCGGCGCTCGTCGGGATCCGACTGGTCCTCGAGGTAGCGCGTGTCCACGTCCACGGTGATCAGGTTGTCGCCGGTTTCGCTCATGGCGGCGGCCTAGTGCAGGCGCACGGCCAGCACGTCGCAGGGCGCGGCGTGCAGCACCGTGTCCTCGGTGAAGTTGACCAGGATCGAGGGCCCGCGGCGCTCGCGGCAGCCGAGCACGATCAGGTCCGACTGCTGCTCCTGCGCGGCGCGCACGATCTCGGCCTTGATGTTGCCGGCCGCGACGTCGCGCCGCGCCGTGCCGATGCCGAGCCGGTCGCAGAATTCCGCGAGCCGCCGCTTCGCGCGCTGGACCAGCTCCTCCTCGATCTGCACCGCGGGCAGCAGCGTCTCACCCATCGGCTCGACCGGCACGTATTCGACGACGTGCAGCACCGACAGCTCGGCGCCCAGCAGGGCGGCGAGGTCGCGCGCGCGCGCGCCGATCTGCTCGCTCTGCTCGCCGAGATCGACTACCAGCAGGATCCTGCGATACCGGTCCATCCTGCCGTCATTATAGACGCATCGCCGGCGCGGCCGGTTGCGCCGCCAGCCGCGCGAACTCGGCGGGCGCCAGCGTTTCCGGCCGCCGCTCCGGCGCGATGCCGGCCGCATCGAACGCGCCGGGATCGACCAGCCCGCGCAGCGAGTTGCGCAGCGTCTTGCGGCGCATCGAGAAGGCCGCCGCGACGACGCGGGCGAAGCGCGCGCGGTCCGGCAGCGGGAACGGGTCGGCCGCATGCGGCAGCAGGCGCACGACGGCGGAATCGACGGCCGGCGGCGGCTGGAAGGCGCCGCGGCTGACGCGGAACAGCGCCTCGGCGCGGCAGGCCGCCGCCAGCATCACGGTCAGGCGCCCGTAGACCTTGTTGCCGGGCGCCGCGACGATGCGGTCCACCACTTCCTTCTGCAGCATGAAGTGCATGTCGGCAATGACGGCGCGCGCATCCAGCAGGTGGAAGAGCAGCGGCGTCGAGATGTTGTAGGGCAGGTTGCCGCACACCCGCAGCGGCGCGCCGCCGCCGTGCAGCGCGCGGAAATCGAACTCGAGCACGTCGCCCACGTGGACCACGAGCTCGCCCCGGCCGGCGCAGCGCTGGCGCAGCCCGGCGGCGAGGTCGCGGTCGATCTCCACCGCCTCGAGCCGCCCGCTGCGCGCAAGCAGCGGCAGCGTCAGCGCGCCGGTGCCGGGCCCGATCTCGACGATCCGCTGCCCCGGCTGCGGGTCGATCGCGTCGACGATGCGCGCGAGCACGCGCGCGTCGTGCAGGAAATGCTGGCCGAAGCGCTTGCGCGCCCGGATCATCCGAGCCGCGCCGCGAGCGCGATCGCCTCGAACAGGCTGCCGGCGTCGGCGCGCCCGGTGCCGGCGAGGTCGAGCGCGGTGCCGTGGTCGACGGAGGTGCGGACAAAGGGCAGGCCGAGCGTCACGTTGACGGCGCGCCCGAAGCCGGCGTGCTTCAGCACCGGCAGCCCCTGGTCGTGGTACATCGCCAGCACCGCGTCGGCGCCGGCGAGCGACGCCGGGGTGAAGGCGGTGTCGGCGGGCACCGGGCCCGTGGCGGCGATCCCGCGCGCACGGGCGGCGGCGACCGCCGGCCCGATGACGTCGATCTCCTCGCGCCCGAGGTGACCGCCCTCGCCGGCGTGGGGATTGAGGCCGCAGACCAGGACCCGCGGCGATGCGAGCCTGAACGCGCCGCGCAGCCCCGCATCCAGCACGTCGAGCGTGCGCCCGAGCAGTTCGCCGGTCAGCCGGGCTGGCACCTGCGCGAGCGGCAGGTGCGTGGTCGCGAGCGCCACCCGCAGCTCGCCGGCGACCAGCAGCATGACCGGGTGCGGGCAGCCGCTGCGCCCGGCGAGGTACTCGGTGTGCCCGGTGAAGGCGATGCCGGCGTCGTTGATGGTCGATTTCTGGACCGGCGCCGTCACCAGCGCCGCGAAGCGGCCGTCACGGCAGCCGTCCATGGCGGCGTCGATCGTCGCCAGGACGTAGCGCGCGTTGGCCGGATCGGGCCGGCCCGGCGTCGCGCGGCGCGCAAGCGCGACCGGCAGCACCGGCAGCGAACCGGCGCGGTGCGCGCTGCGCGCGGCGCCGTCGCTCCACTCGGTGACGGCGACGTCGAGCCCGAGCGCGGCGGCGCGCCCGGCGAGCAGGCCAGGATCGCCGGCGAACACGAGCTCGCAGGGCCAGTTGCGCGACGCGGCCGCGAGCGCGAGGTCCGGCCCGATGCCGGCGGGCTCGCCGGTCGTGACGACGAGCCTGGGCGCGCTCAGGGGTTGCGCATCTCGACGTAGGCTTCGTCGCGGAGTCGTCGCAGCCACAGCTCGGTCTCCTCGTCGACCTTGCTCTCGCGCAACGCAGCCAGCACGCGCTGGCGCCGCACTTCCTCGCTCTGGTCGTGCGTGCGGCGGCCGAGCAGCTGCACGATGTGCCAGCCGAACTGCGTGCGGAACGGCTCGCTGATCTGGTCCTGCTCGAGGGACGCAAGCACGCGCTCGAACTCCGGGTCGAACTCGCCGGGCGAGCTCCAGCCGAGGTCGCCGCCGAAGGTGGCGGAGCCGGGATCCTCCGAGGTGACGCTGGCCAGCGCCGCAAAGTCCTCGCCGGCGAGGATGCGGTCGCGCACCGCCTCCAGCCGCAGGCGCGTGGTCGCGTCGTCCTGCACCTCGTTCGGCCGCATCAGGATGTGCCGCGCGTGGATCTGCTCGACCATCATCGGCCCGCTCTCGCCGCCGCGGACCTCGTCGAGCCGGATGATGTGGAAACCGGTCGGCGTGCGCACCGGGTCGCTGACGTCGCCTGGCTGCATGCGCGCGACCAGCTCGGCGATGAACAGCGGCAGCTGGTTGATGCGCCGCCAGCCGAGCTTGCCGCGCTCGAGCGCCGACTGCGCCTGCGAATACGCGAGCGCCAGCTGGCCGAAGTCCTCGCCGGTCGTGGCGCGCCGGTGGATTTCGACCGCCAGCTCCTCGACCCGCGCCATCTGCGCGGCATCGGCGGCCTCAGGCAGCGACAGCAGGATGTGCGAGACGTCGAATTCCGCGTTCTGGTCCGCCTGGTTCGCCTGCCGCTCGAGCGCCTGCTCGAGCTCGCGCGGCGACACGTAGATGCGCGGGTAGACGTCGCGCTGGCGCAGCAGCGACAGCGTGATCTCGCGGCGCATCTCGTCGCGGTAAGTCGCGTAGTCGATGCCCTGCTGGGCGAGCGCGACCGGCATCTGCTCGAACGGGATGCCGTTGCGCTGCGCCACGTCGCGCAGCGACTCGTTCAGCAGCTCGTCCGGGACCTGGACGCCGAGCCGCGCGGCGCGCTGGATCTGGATCTCCTGCAGCACCAGCCGCTCCAGCACCTGCTGCCGGACCACGTCCGGCGGCGGCAGCTGCGTGCCCTGGCTGCGCAGGCGATCGGTGATCATCGCGATCTGCGCGTCGAGCTGGCTCTGCAGCACGATGCCGTCATTGACGATCGCGATCACGCGGTCGAGCGCCACGCCGCTCGTGGACAGCTCGCGCGTCTGGGCGGCCGCGGTGCCCGCGAGGACGAGAGCGCAGAGGATGCTGATCAGGTATCGGCTCATGTCGTGTCCGGTTACGGGAGGGCAGCGGAGCCGGGGGAGTATCCACGAATGCCCTGCTGCAGGAAAGTGTCGCTGCGGGTTCCGACCGAGGAAAGGCCCCTGAGTTCCAGCTGCAGCAGGATCGAGGTGTCGCTTTCCCCGGTGCGGTTGGACACGTAGCGCCGCCAGATCAGGCCGATGCGCCAGCAGCAGCCGCCGTATTCGAAGCCGGCGAAGCGGTCGATCCACTTGCTGTCCTTGGTCGAGTAGACCTGGCGCGCGAACACCTGCCAGGACTTCGACAGCCGCCAGGCCACGGAGGCGTCGTACTGCTCGAGCTGGGCCTCGCGGTAGCGGTAGCCGAGGTTGACCACCGAGTCCGGGCGCGGCCGGTACTGGACGCTGGCCTGGCCGAGCAGCGTGTTGGACTCGGAACGGTCGTACTCCATCGCCACCCGCGCGCTCCAGTCGCGCCATGCGGTCAGGTCGATCTCGCCGACCATGTTCGAGGAGTTGCGCGACTCCGGCACCTCGCCGGGCAGCACCACTTCCGGGCTCTCGAAGTAGAAGCGCTGGCCGATCGTCGCGGTCAGGTACTGCTGCCCGCTCTCGGCCCGCACCAGGCGCGTGGTCAGGCCCGCGGCTACTTCGTTCGCGTCGCCGAGCCGGTCGGCCCCGACATAGCGGTTGGTGCGGAACAGCTGCACCAGGTTGAGGTCGGGCAGGGCGCTGTCGAACACGGGCAGGTCGTCCTGGTCGCGGAACGGTATCCAGGTGTAACGCAGCCGCGGCTCCAGCGTCTGCACGAACTGGTTGCGCGAACCGGCCGTGCGCTCGAAGGCGAGCCCGGTATCGAGCGACAGGATTGGCGCCTCGCGATCGAGCGAGTCGTCCGCGCCGGGCGCCTGGTCGGAGAGCCGGTAGGCGGTGTAGCGCCAGGCTGCGCTCGGCTCGAAGTGCCAGCCGGGGCCGCGCAGGCCCCAGGCGATGCGCGGCATCAGGTCGAAGCGCAGGCCGGTCGTACCTTCGTCGCGCTGGAACCAGACCGTCTCCGCGTCCACCGACGGCAGCAGGCGACCCGCCGTCGGCCACAGGCCGGAGAAATTGATTTCAGGCAGGCGCGAGTACGGCCGCGACAGCGGATCCACGGTCGTGTCGATGGTCTGGAAATCCTGCAGCCGGCCGTCGAGACGCCAGTGGCGCCCGAGCCAGGCGAGGTGCAGGTGCCGGTCGAGGAACGTGATGCTGGTGCCGTCGGGGCCGAGGCCGAAGTCCTCGAAGTACTGGCTGTCGCTCGCGTCGGCGAGGCGCGCATCGATGCGCAGCCGGTCGGTGAAGTCGGTGCGGTGGCGCAGCGTGCTGAGCCGCCGGTCGCGGTCGGCGAGGTCGTCGCCCGGCAGGAAGCGCGTGTCGATCTCGCCGCGGCTGCGCTCCGTCAGGTAACGATGCTCGGCGTTCAGGCCGACGCCGCGGCGCGCCAGCAGGAACGGCGTCAGCGTCAGGTCCCGGTTCGGCGCGATGTTCACGTAGTAGGGCAGGCCGAGTTCGAAGCCGCTCTTGTCCGAGTTGCCGAACGATGGGAACAGCAGGCCGGTCTTGCGCGCGTCGCCGACCGGGAACGAGATCGCCGGCGTGTACAGGATCGGCACGCCCTTCAGCTCGATGCGGACGTTGCGTCCCTTGCCCTGCTGGCTGGACTGGTCGATGTCGATCGCCGACGCGCGCAGGAACCAGTCGTCGTTGCCGAGCGGGCAGGTCGTGAAGCTGACCTGCCGCAGCTTCAGGTCGCCCTCGGCATTCATCTCGATCGAGTCGGCGGAGCCGCGCGCCGGGCGTGCCGGCAGCTCGAATTCCGCGCCGACGAACCGCCCGCCGCCATCCGCGTCCCAGGAGCCGGTTCCGCCCTTCATGCGCAGCTTTTCGGACCGGTACTCGACATCGCCCTCGACCTCGAAGCGCCGCTCCGCCGAGTCGTAAGTCGCCGACTGCGCGCTGAGCTCGCGGCTGCCCTGGCGGATCACCACGCCGTCGGTCAGGCTGGCGTCGCCGCCGCGCGAGATCTCGGCGCCGCCGCTGGTGACTTCGACCGGGAGATTCTGTGGATCCTCGACCTCGACTGCGGCCGTAGCGACGGCCGCGTCGGCTGCGGGCGTCCACGGGCATTCCTCCGCCGCAGCCTGCGGCAGGGCGATGACGGCGGCGATCGAGGCAATGAGACGGCGCAGAAGCACTTTGCGGCCAAGTCTATAATGCGAGCCCCCCAGCCGTCGCCTGCGCATGACACCGAACGATCAAGCGGATCCACGGCTGAAAAGCCTCGAATGCTGGATATCAGGCCTGCCGGGCCCGCCGGTCGAGCGCATCGCCCCGGCGTCGGCGGACGCCAGCTTCCGGCGGTATTTCCGCGTCCATCGCGACGGCGTGACGCAGATCGCGATGGATGCGCCGCCCGAGCGCGAGAGCCTGGAGCCGTGGCTGCGGGTCGCGCGCATCCTCGCCGCCACCGGCGTGCACGTGCCGCCGGTGCTGGCGGTGGACGCCGAGCAGGGGTTCGTGCTGATCGGCGATCTCGGCCGCCAGCATTACCTCGAGGCGCTCGCGGCGGGCGCCGATCCCGAGCCGCTGTACGCGGACGCGATCGACGCGCTGGTGCAGCTGCAGGCGGGCGGCGCGGGGGCGTCGGCCGAGTTGCCGCCCTACGATCGCGAGCTGCTGCTGCGCGAGATGGCGCTGTTCCCCGAATGGTTCCTCGCCCGTCACCTCGGCCTGTCGCCCGACCCGGCGGAACGGCGGGCGATGACCGAGGCCTTCGACTGGCTGTGCGAGCAGGCGCTGGCGCAGCCGGTGGTGCTGGTGCATCGCGACTATCACTCGCGCAACCTGCTGGTGCGGCCGGAAGGCAATCCCGGCATCGTCGACTTCCAGGACGCGGTGCAGGGACCGGTCAGCTACGACCTGGTGTCGCTGCTGAAGGACTGTTACATCGTCTGGCCGCGCGCCCGCGTGCTGGCCTGGCTCGACCGCTATCGTGAGCGGGCGATCGCCGCCGGCGTCGATGCCGGCGCGGACCGGGACGAGTTCCTGAGCTGGTTCGACCGCATGGGCTTGCAGCGCCACCTGAAGGTGCTCGGCATCTTCGCGCGGCTGTGGCACCGGGACGGCAAGTCCGGATACCTCGCGGACCTGCCGCGGGTGATGGACTACACGCTGGGGGTGACCGCGCAACTGCCCGAGCTCGCGCCGTTCGACGCGTTCCTGCGGCGGCGCGTCGTGCCGGCGTTCGCTGCCGCGGCGCGCCGCACCGGCCTGCCGCGATGAAGGCGATGATCCTCGCCGCCGGCCGCGGCGAGCGCATGCGGCCGCTGACCGACCGCCTGCCGAAGCCGCTGCTCGAGGCAGGCGGCCACCGGCTGATCGAATACCACCTGGCGTCGCTCGTGCGCCACGGCGTCGCCGAGGCGGTGATCAACCTGTCCTGGCTCGGCGAGCGCATCCGCGATGCGCTCGGGGACGGCAAGCGGCACGGGCTCGCGATCCGCTACAGCGACGAGGGGCCGGTCGCCTTCGGCACCGGCGGCGGCCTGTTCGCCGCGCTGCCGCTGCTGGGCGACGAGCCGTTCCTGGTGATCAACGGCGACGTCTGGACCGACCTGCCGCTGGCCGCGATCGAACGCCCGCCGGAATCGCTCGCGCACCTCGTGCTGGTGCCGAATCCGCCCCACAATCCCGCGGGCGACCTGGGACTGGGGTGGACCTACTCCGGCGTCTCCGTCCTCGATCCGCGCCTGTTCGCGGGCTGCGAACCCGGCGCGTTTCCGCTGAAGCCATTGCTCGAGCGCGCGCAGTCTGCCGGGCGGCTGACGAGCCAGCGCCACCGCGGCGCCTGGACCGATGTCGGTACGCCGGAGCGCCTCGCAGCGCTCGATGCCGAGCTGCGCCTCGGCAAGGTCCGCCACCCCGTGCTGTCGTCCCCGGTCGGCTAGAATGATTCCCTGGCCGTCGTGAAAATGAACACAAGTGGCTGATTTCAAAGGTATTACTGTACAGGTTGAGGCGCGCAGGCCGGGCAGCGGCGAGAAGTACCGCACGGCCCAGGGCTTCACCGCGATCCGCGACGGCATCAAGTCCGGCGCCGCCGCCCTCGCGCCGGCGCTGCCGCCGGGCCCGAAGCCGCGCTGGCTGCGCGCGCCGATGCCGGCCGGCCCGCGCTTCGATGCGCTGCGCCGGACCGTGCGCGAGCACCGCCTGGCGACCGTCTGCGAAGAGGCGCACTGCCCGAACATAGGCGAGTGCTGGAATGCCGGCACCGCGACGCTGATGCTGATGGGCGCGGTGTGCACGCGCGCCTGCCGCTTCTGCGCCGTGGACACCGGCAATCCGCGCGGCTGGCTCGATCCCGAAGAGCCGGCCAACGCCGCGCGCACGGTGGCACTGATGGGGCTCGGCTACGTGGTGCTCACCTCGGTCGATCGCGACGACCTCGCCGACGGCGGGGCGGGCCACTTTGCGGCCTGCGTGCGCGCGATCAAGGACGCGTGCCCGCAGACCGCGGTCGAGGCGCTGACCCCGGACTTCCAGGGCGTGCTGGCCGACGTCGAGACCGTCGTCGCCTCGGGGCTCGACGTGTTCGCGCAGAACGTCGAGACCGTCGAGCGGCTCACCCATCCGGTGCGCGACCCGCGCGCCGGCTACCGGCAGACGCTCGACGTGCTGGCGCATGCCAAGCGCTTCCGGCCGTCGGTGCTGACCAAGACCGGGCTGATGCTCGGGCTCGGCGAGACCGCGGACGAGCTGCTGCAGACGATGGACGACCTGCGAGCCGTCGGCTGCGACCTGCTGACCCTCGGCCAGTACCTGCGCCCGACCGTCCATCACCTGCCGGTCGAGCGTTTCGTCCCGCCCGAGGAATTCGCGCGGCTGCGCGAGGCGGCGCTCGCGCGCGGCTTCCGCGAATGCGTCTCGGGCCCGATGGTGCGCTCGAGCTATCGCGCCGAGCGGGCGCTGGCCGGCGACAACTGCGGAATCGCCTGATGCACCCGTTCCCGCACCGCTACAAGGTCCGGGCCCAGGCGCAGCCGGACCGCGCCCTGCGGCTGGAGTGCGAGGGGCTGCCGGCGCTCGAGTCGCTGCCGCCGCCCGAGTTCGACGGGCCGGGCGGCTACTGGTCCCCGGAGAGCCTGCTGGTCGCGGCGGTCGCCGACTGCTTCATCCTGACTTTCCGCGCGATCGCGCGCGCCTCGCGCTTCGAGTGGCGCGAACTGTCGGCCGAGACCGAAGGGCTGCTGGAGCGCGCCGACGGCAACAGCCGCTTCACGCGCTTCGACACGCGCGCGCGCCTGGTCGTGCCGGCTGGCAGCGAAGCGGCGCGCGCGCGCGCGCTGCTGGAAAAGGCGGAGAAGGGCTGCCTGATCTCGAACTCGCTGACGGCGGTGCGCCACCTCGAATGCGAGATCGTCGAGGCGCCGTGAGCGCGATCCTGCGCTGGCTCGGCCGCGTGGACTACGAGCCGGCCTGGCGTGCCATGCAGGCGCTGACCGATGCGCGCGATGCCGCGACGCCGGACGAGATCTGGTTCCTCGAGCACGGGCCGGTCTTCACCCAGGGCCTGAACGGCCGGCCCGAGCACCTGCTGGCGACCGGCGACATCCCGGTGGTCGGCATCGACCGCGGCGGCCAGGTGACCTACCACGGGCCGGGCCAGCTCGTGGTCTACCCGCTGCTCGATTTGCGCCGCCTGGGCATCGGCGTGCGCCAGCTCGTGGTCGGCCTCGAGAACGCGGTGATCGCGCTGGCCGCGCGCCATGGCATCGAGGCATCCGGCCGGCGCGACGCGCCCGGCGTCTATGTCGGCGGGCGCAAGCTGGCCAGCATCGGCCTGCGCGTGCGGCGCGGCTGCAGCTATCACGGCCTGGCGCTCAACGTGGACATGGACCTCGCGCCGTTCGCGCGCATCAATCCCTGCGGCATGGCCGGTCTGGCGATGACGCAGCTGGCCGACCTGGGCGTAGCGACCGACGTGCGCGGCGCCGCCCGCCTGCTGGCGCCGCTGGCGTGCGAGTCGCTCGGGCTCGAGGGTGCGTGGGGTCCGGACTCAGAGCGCGACCAGCACGACCCCGCTGTCGGTCAGGTCCTGGTAGATGCGGTCTAGCTGGGCGCGGCTCTCGGCGCGGATGGTGTAGGTCAGGGCCAGGAACCGGCCCTCGCGGCTCGAGCGCTCGGTGATGCGGTCGGCGGCCAGCGGCCCGGCGTGGCGCTCGACGATCGCGAGCGTCAGCGTGCGGAACGGCTCGGTGTCGCGGCCCATGACCTTGATCGGGAATTCCGCCGGAAACTGCAACAGCTCGCCGGACTCGCTCATGCCGGCAGCCCGGTCGAGAACTCGCGCTTCGTCGCCAGGAACCCCTCGTGGATGCGGCGGAACACCGGGCCGGGCGCGCCGGCGCCGACCGGGCGGCCGTCGAGCGTCGTCACGGCGCGGATGCCGCCGCCCGCGGAGGCGATCAGGATCTCGTCGGCGCCGCGCAGCTCCGCCTCGCTGACCGGCCGCCGTTCGCAGGCGATGCCGGCGCGGCTGGCAAGCTCGAAGACGACGCCGCGGGTCGTGCCCGGCAGGATCGCATTGGTCTGCGGCGGCGTCAGCAGGCGGCCGCCGTGGACCACGTGCGCGCTGCTGGTGCTGCCCTCGGTCAGCATGCCGCCGCGCAGCAGGATCGTCTCGGTCGCGCCGCCATCCGCCGCCTGCCAGCGGTGCAGCACGTTGCCGAGCAGCGACGTGCTCTTGATGTCGCAGCGCGCCCAGCGCAGGTCCTCGGCGGTGATGGCCGGCGTGCCGTTGGCGATCGTCGCCGCGGCCATGGGCGCCAGCGGCGACACGCAGGCGAAGACCGTCGGGCTGACGCCGGGCCGCGGCACGTGGTTGCGCTCGGGCTCGACGCCGCGCGTCACCTGCACGTAGAGCAGCAGGTCGCCGCCGCCGTTGCCGTGCACCAGCTTGCCGAATGCCTCGAGCCAGCCGGCGCGGTCGCAGACCGGCGCCATGCGGATCTCGCGCAGGCTGCGGTCGAGCCGGGCGATGTGCTCATCGAAGCGGTAGGCGCGGCCGTCGTAGACCGGCAGCACTTCGTAGACGCCGTCGCCGAACAGGAAGCCGCGGTCGAGCGGCGAGATGCGCGCCTCGGCGAGCGGCAGCAGCCGACCGTCGAGCCAGACCAGCGGCAGCGGCATCGGGCGGCGCCTCAGGCAAACCAGGACAGGATCGTGTCCCAGATGCGGCGGAAGATGTTGCCGCGCGGCACGTCCGCGAGCGGCGAGAGCGGGGCCTCGGCCACCACCTTGCCGTCCAGCATCGCGCGCACGACGCCGACGCGGTCCGCCGTCGTCAGCGGCGCGAACAGCTTCGGCGCCAGCTCGAGCTTCAGCTCGACGCGCTCGCCCTGGCCGCGCGGCAGCGCGACCACCAGGTCCTCGGCGACGCCGACCGCCGCACGGCCGCCGCGCGCCTTGTAGATGCGGTGCGTCGCCAGCTCCGCGCCGGCCGGCTGCAGCACGCGCGATTCGAAGAAGCCGAAGCCGTAATTGAGCAGCGCCAGGCTGGCGTCCTCGCGCGCCTTCATGCTCTTGGTGCCCATCACCACCGCCACCAGGCGCATGCCATCGCGCTCGGCCGACGACACCAGGCAGTAGCCGGCCGCATCGGTCATGCCGGTCTTGACCCCGTCCACGCTCGGGTCGCGCGCCAGCAGCCCGTTGCGGTTCGACTGGCGGATGCCGTTCCAGGTGAATTCGCGCTGCGAGTACCAGCGGTAGTACTGCGGGAATTCGCGGATGATCGCGCGCGTCAGGCGGGCGATGTCGGCGACGGTCATGCGGTGGTCGGCGCCCGGCAGGCCGGTGGAATTCTGGAAATGGCTGTCCTGCATGCCGAGGCGCGCGGCGTACTGGTTCATCAGCGCCGCGAAGGTGTCCTCGCTGCCGGCGACGGCTTCGGCGAGCGCGATGGTCGCGTCGTTGCCGCTCTGCACGATCATGCCCTGGATCAGCGTCTCGACCGGCACCTGCGACCCCAGCACGAGGAAGGTGCGCGAGCCCTCGGAGCGCCAGGCGTGTTCGCTGACCGGCACGGTCGAGTCGAGCGCCAGCTTGCCGTCGGCCAGCGCGTGGAACACGGCGTAGGCCGTCATCAGCTTGGTCAGGCTCGCGGGCTCGACGCGGACGCCGGCGTCCCGGGCCGCCAGCGTCATGCCGCTCGCCTGGTCCACCAGGATCCAGGCAGTGGCCTCGAGCTGCGGCGGCGGCGGCACCGGCGCCTCGGCCGCGTGGATGGCGAGGGACAGCAGCGACAACAGCAGGGCGTTCAGTGCTTTCAAGTGCGACTTCTCCGGGCGGGTGATTCTACTGCAGGGCCAGGCGCGGCGACTCGACGCCGGCGGCGCGCAATTGCTCGATCAGCGCGTCGAATTCCGCGACCGTCGCGACCGGGCCCGCGCGCACGCGAAACAGCCGGCGGCCGTCGACGCTCGCTTCCGCGACCGCCACGCCGGGGATGCCGGCATCTTGCAGGCGAGCGGCCAGGCGCTCGGCATTCTGCCGCTCGCCAAAGGCGCCGGCCTGCGCATAGAACTGCGCGACCGGACGCACGGCCGGCGCCGGATCGCCGGCGGCGAGGCTGCGCACTTCCACCATGGCGGTGCCGCCGCCGATCATGTCGAGCTGCTCGGCGGCGGCGCGCGACAGGTCGATGACGCGGTTCTTGCTGAACGGCCCGCGGTCGTTGAGGCGCACGACCACGCTCCTGCCATTCTGCAGGTTGGTCACGCGCACCCAGGTCGGCAGCGGCAGCGTCGGGTGCGCCCCGGTCATGGCGTGCATGTCGTAGACCTCGCCGGTCGCCGTGCGCTTGCCGTGGAAATCCGGGCCGTACCAGGAGGCGACGCCCTGCTCGACGTAGCCGGCGGCGCTGTCGAGCACGACGTAGCGCCGGCCATTGACCTCGTAGAAGGGCGGGTTGCCGCTCCGCGCGCGCGGTTCGTCGCGCGGCGTGCCGGCGGCACCGGCAGCCGGACCGGGCTGCGGCGGCTGCGACGCGCAGCCGGCCGCCGCCAGCAGCACTGCGCAGGCTGCGATCGCGCGCATCCGGCTCACGGCGCGGCGGGCACCAGCGCCTCGATGCGCCGGCCGAGGTCGTGGACCGCGAGACCGTAGAGGACGCTGCGGTTGTAGCGGGTGATGACGCCGAAATTGTGGAAGCCGGCGCGCAGTTCCGGCCCGTCCGCCCCATCGACGCGGATGAACAGCGCCGGGGCGTCGTCGCCCAGGGTCGTGTCGAAGCGCAGGCCGCGGTCGCGCAGCGCCTTGACCGTCGTGTCGGGCGCGAGCGGGCCGGGCGCCAGGCCGCCGGCGGCGGGAAACCACAGCCCGGCGGCCGCGACCACCGGCTCGCCGCGGCGCCAGCCGTGATCGTCGAGGTAGTTCGCGACGCTGGCGATGACGTCGTCCCAGCTGCCCCAGAGGTCGCGCCGGCCGTCGCCGTCGCCGTCCACCGCCCAGGCGCGGTAGCTGCGCGGCATGAACTGCGGCGAGCCCATCGCGCCGGCGTAGGAGCCGAGCGCGGTCGCGACGTCGACCTGCTCCTCGCGCGCGAGCAGCAGGAACTGCTCGAGCTCGGCGCGGAAGTAGCTGCTGCGCGGCGGGTAGTCGAAGGCCAGCGTGGAGAGCGCGTCCACGACCTTGAAGCGGCCGGTGATGCGCCCGAAGAAGGTCTCGGCGCCGAGGATGCCGACGATCACGTAGGCGGCGACGCCGGTGCGGCGCTCGACCGCGGCGAGTCGCTCGCGGTGCGCGACCCAGAACTCGACGCCGGCCGCGATGCGCTCGGCGGTCAGGAAATGGTCGCGGTAGCGGTGCCAGGGGAGGGTCTTCTCGGCCGGCTTGCTCATCAGCTCGATGATCCGCGGCTGGCTCTCGGCGGCGGCCAGGACGCCGTCGAGCCAGGCTGCGTCGAAGCCGTGCTTGCGCTGCATCTCCTCGCCGAACTCGCGCACGTCGGCGCGCGCCAGGTCGAGCGCGGCGGCGGGCACGGCCGGCGCGGCGATGAACAGCGCGCAGGCCAGCGGGCGCAGCATCCGTGTTGCGGTCGGCATCGTCACCCTACGAGCTTTCTGCTGGAATACAGCGACATCAGGATACCGAAGCCTGCCATCAGCGTCACGAAGGAAGTGCCGCCGTAGCTGACCAGCGGCAGCGGCACGCCGACCACCGGCAGCAGGCCGGTGACCATGCCGGCATTGACGAAGGCGTAGACGAAGAAGGTCAGCGCGATGCTGCCGGCCAGCAGCCGCGCGAACGCGTCGCGGCACTGCGCCGCCATGTACAGGCCGCGCCCGACGATGAACAGGTATCCGATCAGCAGCGCCAGCAGGCCGAGCAGTCCGAGTTCCTCGCCGATCACTGCATAAATGAAGTCGGTGGAGCGCTCGGGCAGGAACTCGAGCTGCGCCTGGCTGCCGTTGGTCCAGCCCTTGCCGAACACGCCGCCGGAGCCGATCGCGATCTGCGACTGGATGATGTGGTAGCCGGCGCCGAGCGCGTCGCTCTGCGGATCGAGCAGCGTCAGCACGCGCTGGCGCTGGTAGTCGTGCATAAGGTGCCAGACCAGCGGCACGGCGGCGCCGGCGACGGCGGCGCCGCCCAGCAGGTACCAGGGCGACAGCCCGGCCATCACCAGCACGATCAGGCCGGCGGCGACGACCAGCAGCGCGGTGCCGAGGTCCGGCTGCTCGGCGATCAGCACGGCCGGCACCAGCACGACCGCCAGCACGACGGCGACCGCGCCGAGCGAAGGCGGCAGCGGCCGCTGGTGCAGGTACCAGGCGCACATCATCGGCACGCCGAGCTTCAGGATCTCGGACGGCTGGAAGCGCACGAAGCCGAGGTCCAGCCAGCGCTGCGCGCCCTTGCCGACGTCGCCGGCGACCATGACCACCAGCAGCAGCAGGAGCCCGAGCGCGTAGCCTGCGGGCGCCAGCATGCGGAAGAAATGGTCCGGCACGCGCGCCAGCGCGACCATGACCGCGAAGCCGATGCCGAGCCGCGCCAGCTGGTTGAGGAACAGCGCGGTGTTGTCGCCGGCGGCGCTGTACAGGACGAACAGGCCGAACAGGCTCACGGCGCAGAGCCCGGCCAGCAGCATGCCGTCGAGGCGCAGCGCGCGCAGCAGCCGCGCCGTGGCCGTGACCGTGCGGCGGGTGCGCGAGGCGCCGAATTCCCCGTACATCATGGCGGCGGCTGCTTCAGGTAGGCGTCGAACACCGCGCGCGCGATCGGCGCCGCGACCGAGCTGCCGGCGCCGCCGTTCTCGACCAGCACGGCGATCGCGAGCGCGGGCTTGTCGGCCGGCGCGAAGGCGACGAACAGCGCATGGTCGCGCAGGCGCTCGGCGACCGTCTTCTCGTCGTAGCGCTCGGTCTGGCCGACCGAGAACACCTGCGCGGTGCCGGTCTTGCCGGCGATCGAATAGGCGGCGCCGCGCGCGGCGCGCGCGGCCGTGCCGCGCGGCCCGCTGGTGACCGCCACCATCGCCTCGACGATCGTTTCCCAGTTGTTGCGTTCCTTCAGCTCGACCGGCGGCAACGGCTCGGGCCGGCGCTCCTCGACCGCGCCGGTCGCCGGGTCGACCAGCGCCTGCACGAGCCGCGGCCGGAAGTGCTGGCCGCGCGTGGCCAGCAGCGCGGTGGATTTCGCCAGCTGCAGGATCGTGGCGGTCCAGTAGCCCTGGCCGATGCCGATGATGACGGTCTCGCCGGGGAACCAGACCTGCTGCTCGCGACGGGAGAAGGCGGCTTTCTTCCACGCGGGCGAGGGCATGATGCCGCCGCGCTCGCCGCCGATGTCGATGCCGGTCGGGACGCCAAAGCCGATGTGCACCATCGCGTCGTGGATGCGCTCGATGCCCAGCGTGTTCGCGAGCCGGTAGAAATAGACGTCGCAGGACTGCATCACCGCGCCTTTCATGTCGACGGTGCCGTGCCCCTCGCGCTTCCAGTCGCGGAACCGGTGACGCGAGTTCGGCAGCGAAAAATGCCCGGGGCAGTAGACCGTGTCCTGCGGGCTCACCGCGTCGTACTCGAGGCCGGCGAGCGCCATCACCGGCTTGATGGTGGAGCCGGGCGGGTAGGTGCCGCGCAGTACGCGGTTGAACAGCGGCTGGTCGGGGTCGTCGGTCAGGGCCAGGTAGTCGGTGCGCGAGATGCCGCGCGCGAAGCCGTTCGGGTCGAAGGACGGCAGGCTGGCGAACACCAGCACGTCGCCGGTCCAAGGGTCGAGGGCGACCACCGCGCCGCGGCGCCCGGCCATCGCCTCCTCGGCGACGCGCTGCAGCTCGATGTCGAGCGTCAGGCGCAGCTCGCGCCCGGCGGAGGGCTCGCGGCTGCGCAGGCCGGCGTCCTGGCCCGCCGGCAGCTCGACCGGCCGGCCCTCGGCGTTGACCAGCACCTCGCGGTAGCCGCCGACGCCCAGCAGCTGGTCCTCGTAGGCACGCTCGACCCCGGTCTTGCCGATCACGCCGGTGCCGAAGTAGCGCTCGCGGTCGACGCGCTCGAGGTCGTCCTCGCTGATCGTGCCGACGTAGCCGAGGGCGTGCGCGCCGACCGGGCCATAGGGGTAATGCCGGGCCATGCGCGTCTCGAGCATCACGCCCGGCAGCTCGTGCCGGTGCACCGCGAAGCGGGCGATCTTCTCGTCGTCGAGCTGCAGCAGGATCGGCACGGCCTCGAACGAGCGTCGCGACAGCACCAGCTTGCGCACGCGGCCCACGTCTTCGGGCTCCAGCAGCCCGAGCGCGGCGAGCCGTGCCAGCGTGGCGTCGAGATCGCCGGCCTGTTCGCGCACCAGTTCGAGCTGATAGGCCGGCGTGTTCTCGGCGATGACGCGGCCGGCGCGGTCGACGATGACGCCGCGGTTGGGCGGCAGCGGCTCGATGCGCGCACGGTTGCCCTGCGACAGATCGAAGTAGTGGTCGTGCTGCAGCACCTGCAGCCAGAACGCGCGGCCGGCCAGCGTCAGGAACAGCGCCGTGACGATGGCGGCGGCGAACAGCGCGCGCTGCAGGAACAACCGCTGCTCGAGCGCATCGTCCTTGATCCGGACGCGGCGCATCGTTCAGCGGCGCGCCGCGACGCGGGCGTAGAGGCCGGTCACCAGCGGCCAGCATGCGGCGCCGACCGGCACCGCGAGCCAGCGCCGCCAGTCGGTGACCGGGTGGCCGGCGACGCCGTCGAGCCAGAACAGCAGGAACTCGTTCAGGAACAGCAGCGCCATGATCACGGCCGACTGCTGCAACGGCGGGAACGCCCGGATCTGCAGCCGCAGCTTGGCCGCGACATAGGCGATCGCGATCAACGCGAAGGCGTGCTGCCCGAACAGGACGCCCTTGAACGCGTCGAGCGCGAGCCCCGCGCCCCAGGCATGGAACAGCCCGGTGAGGCGCGGCGAGAGCAGGCTGAACCACAGCACGGTCAGGGCCACGAAGTCCGGCCGCAGCAGTTCGAGCCAGCCGGGCAGCGGCGCGACCGTCGCGACCAGCGCCGCGAGCGTCAGCGCGACGATCCGCGGCCAGCCGAGATTGCTGCGCGTGCGGCGGGCCATGGCTATTCCGGCCCGGGCGGCGCGGCGGGCGCCGCCGGTTCCGGCCCGGGCTCCGGCTCGACGATGGCGTTGTCGAACCACACCAGCAGCACCTCCGGGTCGCGGTCGAGCGCGGCCAGCGGCTGCGCCTCGACCGCGAGCAGCGGCTTGCCGGGATCGCGCGTGACCGCGGTGACGCGCCCGACCGGGTAGCCCGGCGGGTACACGCCGCCGAGGCCCGAGCTGACCAGCAGGTCGCCGGCCTCGACGTCGGTGTTCTGCGGCAGGTAGGGGAGCGACAGCAGGCCGGAGCGCCCGGTGCCGAGGGCAATGCTGCGCGTGCCGGTGCGGTTCACCTGCACCGGTATCGCATGCTCCGGGTCCGAGATCAGGATCACTTCCGCGGACACCGGGCCGGCGCGCGTGACCTGGCCGAAGATGCCGTTGGCGTCGAGCGCCGCCTGGCCGCGGAACACGCCGTCGCGGCTGCCCTTGTTGAGCAGCACGCGCTGGCGGAACGGGTCGAGGTCGACGCGCACGATCTCGGCGACCAGCGTCCGCTGCACGACCCGCGACGAGCTCTCGCGCGCCGCCCGCAGGCGCTGGTTTTCCTGCTCGAGCGACTCGAAGCGCATCAGCTTCAGCCGCAGCACCAGGTTGTCGGCGGCGAGCCGGACGTTGTCGGCCTGGATGCGCGCACGGCTGGCGAAGGATTCGCTGGCGGCGTCCCAGGCGGTGAGCGGCGCCTGCACCGCCCACTGGAGCGGATAGACGGCCGCGGACATCCAGTCGCGGATCGAGGCCAGGTAGTGCTGCCGATGGTCGGCGACCATCAGGCCGGCGGAGAGCAATGCGAGGACGATGAGCCGCAGGCCGAGGGCGGGACCGCCCAGGAGCAATGGCCGCGAATCCGGCTCGTGTGTGGTCACGAGGCCTCTAGCCGAGGCCGAACAGCCCCGGATGATCCTCGGACAGCTCGAGGATGCGGCCACCACCGCGGGCAACGCAGGTCAGCGGGTCCTCGGCGATGATGACTGGCAGACCGGTTTCCTCCATCAGGAGCTTGTCGATGTCCTTCAACAGCGCGCCGCCGCCGGTCAGCACGATGCCGCGTTCCGCGACGTCGGCGCCGAGCTCGGGCGGCGTCTGTTCCAGCGCTTTCTTGACGGCCTGGACGATGCCCTGCAACGGTTCCTGCAGCGCCTCGAGGATCTCGTTGGAATTGAGCGTGAAGCTGCGCGGCACGCCCTCGGAGAGGTTGCGGCCCTTGACCGACAGCTCGCGCACCTGCTGGCCCGGGTAGGCGGAGCCGATCTCGATCTTGATGCGCTCGGCGGTCGCCTCGCCGATCAGGATGCCGTAGTTGCGGCGCACGTAGTTGGTGATCGCCTCGTCGAAGCGGTCGCCGCCGATGCGCACCGACTCGGCGTAGACGATGCCGTTCAGCGAGATCACCGCGACCTCGGAGGTGCCGCCGCCGACGTCGAGCACCATCGAGCCGCGCGCCTCGTTGACCGGCAACCCGGCGCCGACCGCCGCCGCCATCGGTTCGGGAATCACGTCGACGCGGCGGGCGCCCGCGCCCTCGGCCGACTCCTGGATCGCACGGCGCTCGACCTGGGTCGAGCCGAACGGCACGCAGATCAGCACGCGCGGCGACGGCCGCAGCCAGCGGTTGCCGTGCACCTTGCTGATGAAGTACTGGAGCATGCGCTCGGTGTAGGTGAAGTCGGCGATCACGCCGTCCTTCATCGGCCGCACGGCCGTGATGTGGCCCGGCGTGCGGCCGAGCATGCCCTTGGCTTCCGCGCCGACCGCGACGATGGTCTTGCCGCCGCGCCCGGGTTCGTCCTGGATCGCGACCACCGAGGGTTCGTTGAGGACGATGCCGCGGCCGCGTACGTAGATGAGCGTGTTGGCCGTTCCGAGGTCGATCGAGACGTCGCTGGAGAAGTAACCCCGAAGGCTCTTGAACATGTGCGGCTAAGTACCGGTAGGGACGTGGATTGAGGGCGGGGCAGTGTAGCCTGCCCGCGCGACTTTCCACAAGCCGACGTGTATGATTTCCGTCAAGTTTTTCCCGAATTTTCCGCCATGGAGCGCTCGTGACGCTGACCCGCCGCGACGTCGAGAACATCGCGCTCCTCGCCCGTCTTGAGATCACGGACCGGGAGCTGCCGGTCTACGCCGGCAGCCTGTCCGCGATCCTTGCCTTCGTCGAGCAGCTCGCGGCCGCGCCGACCGACGGCGTGACGCCGATGGCGCACCCGCTCGAGGGCCAGGTCCAGCCCCTGCGCGAGGACCGGGTCACGGAATCCGACAGCCGCGACCGCTACCAGGCCAATGCCCCCGCGGTCGAGGCAGGCCTGTACCTGGTGCCCCGGGTGATCGAGTGAATGCGCACCTGCACACCGCCGCCGAAATCGCCCGCGGCCTGCGCGCCCGCGAGTTCTCGAGCGTCGAGGTCACGCGCCATTTCCTCGAGCGCATCGACCGCGCCAACCCGTCGCTGAACGCCTTCATCACGGTCACGCCGGAACGGGCGATGGCCGACGCCCGGCGCGCCGACGAGATGCTGGCGCGCGGCGAGGGCGGGCCGCTCGCCGGCGTGCCGGTCGCGCACAAGGACATCTTCTGCACCCGCGGCATCCTGACCAGCTGCGGCTCGCGCATGCTGTCGAACTTCGTCGCGCCCTACGACGCCACGGTGGTCGAGCGCCTGGCGGCGGCCGGCATGGTCCTGCTCGGCAAGACCAACATGGACGAGTTCGCGATGGGCTCGT